>JAADHU010000077.1 GCA_013151645.1 Gammaproteobacteria bacterium
GAATTGGTGAAGAATACGAATCCCAGACCGCTCTCCAGGAACACCATCATGCCCGACTGGAAATTACCGTTATTGCCGCCGTGTTCATAGCGAATTCCATACGGTGTTGGCTCAATCGCGATACCCAATCCCCACGCTGTCTCACCCGTCAGACGCCGCGTTTCACTGTCCTCCGGAAGCCGAGACTGTTCTTTGAAAAATTCGTTGCGGAGCTCCGGCCGCAAACCCCGGCCTTCGATCATGCCTGTCATAAACAGTGCGTAGTCCTGGGCATTTGTGTGCAAGCGCCCTGCTGCCCCAAAGGTCAAAGGCGTGTCATCAGGGAAAGAGCGAGGCCAGCGGTCGTCTGCGACCTTCCCTTGTTTATGCCCCGACACTTTGTGTTCACCAATAAACCCGGTTCTTACGAACGCGCTATGTTGCATCCCCAATGGTTTTGCGACCTCCTCCTGAAAAAGATCGTCAATCGTGGTCATATCATTGTTTGTGAGATGCGCTATAACCTCGGCCAGATAGTTATAGCCTTCGCCTGAGTATCCAAATTCGCCGGGATTGCGCTTCATATACATCGTGCCGCGCTCGATATTCCGTTCAACCGGAGCGGGATCAAACCACCGCCAGTTTGGGAACCCGGTCGTATGACTCAATACCATACGCGCCGTTACGCTACGGTAGCGTGGATCGTACGCCAGTTCTTCCATTGGCAGGTAAGTGTGCAAAGGCACATCAAGATTCAAGACGCCCTTCCCCACCAGTCGCAACACGAAGTAGGCAAAGACCGGCTTTGACAACGATGCAGCCTCAAAAATTGAATCTTCATCCACGGCACTACCTGTGTCACGATTTGCAATTCCAGTTGCCCGCGTATAAACGATTTCGCCGTCACTAATCACTGCAATGGAAAGGCCTGGCATATCCAGGTCTGCCATTTGCCGATCAACAAATGCGTCCAACTCGGCACGCGCTACAACCGTACCATTCGCAGAAACGAACGATGCTCGCGCAGCGTCTTCCGTGTTTCGCGTCGTGTCCTTGCTGGCCAACAGTGAACACCCGGGAATCAAGATAAGCGCTGCGAGAATGAAGGGAGATTTCAATCGATGCATTCCGGGAACCCTCTAAACGTGCAAAGCAATTAAATTGCGAATTGAGAACAAATGTGAGCTGTCTGCCATTAGATGGTTGAAGAGGAGCGAACGTTTGCTCAGGATTCTCCAAAGCACTAAAAGTGCCACTCAACAGAGCATCGTGCATAGCCGTAGCGATGTATTGGTATGGCCTTTCTCGGTTGATTTTCGCTCTGTTCCAGAGGCAGGACCCATCTCCCGACTACTTCGGGTTTTGATTCGCCGATGATGATTGTTACGATAGAGGCACAATGCGTGATCTGGCCAAGCTGTTCGTTTTCCTACCGACCACTGTCGAAAATCTGAAGCAGCCGGCTGATTCCTGGAGGAAATGAAATCGGTCGCTGCACTAAACTGTTTTTCGCCGGCGTACTAGTCGCCTATTCGCTCTCCGCAGTCGCCGGACCGATTGCTCAGCTTCAGAATGGCACGGTCGAGGGCACGCTCAATGACGACATTCAGGTCTTCAGGGGCATTCCCTACGCCGACCCGCCGATCGGTGAACGACGATGGCAACCGCCACTCGCACCAAGCCCTCTGGCAGGACCGATCAAGGCCGTCGAATTCGGACCGGCTTGCCTTCAGGTGCCCTTTCCGGAGCAGCCCGCACCGGAGATGAGCGAAGATTGCCTGACAATTAACATCTGGACTGCCGATGCCGATGCAGAAAAACGCCCGGTGATGGTGTGGATTCACGGCGGCGGTTTCAGGGCAGGTTCTGGCAACATCGCCGGAGAGGTGTTTGCCGCGGAAGGAATAGTACTGGTATCCATGAACTACCGACTCGGCCCGCTCGGGTTCTTCGCTCACGAATCACTTGATGCAGGGCAAGCCAATTTCGGCCTGCTCGACATGATCATGGCGCTGGATTGGGTTCAATCCAATATCGACGGTTTCGGCGGCGATCCCGACAATGTCACCATTTTTGGCGTTTCAGCTGGAGGCATGGCAGTCGACTTGTTAATGGTAAACGAAAGTGCCGCCGGACTTTTTCATAAAGCCATTGCTCAGAGCGGTTATGCTACCTGGGCGATACCGCGCAGCGACGGCGCCCCGAAACCAGCGCCCCTTGAAATGGACATGAAATCGGCGCGGCGCGCAGAGTCACTGGCGACAACCTTGATCAGCAAGCTTTCGCAGGCGCCGCAAACCTCATCTATGCTGCGCAGTCTCGACGGCATCGATTTGGTCAGTGCCCTCGACGGCTTTCAAACCCCTATTGTCGACGGGACATCTCTCAAAGAAGAGTCGGCCGTATTATTCTCGCGTGGCGAACAACATGACGTACCGTTCATCACTGGGGGTAATAGCTTCGAAGGAAGTGTAATGCCGTATTCCGGGATAACCCTGGATGCGTATGAAAGTTTCTTTGCAGAAGATCTTTCGGAAGTCCGGCGACTTTACAAGGATGACTATGCCGTCAATCGGAAGCTGGGTCTCCAGCGGATGTTTGGCGACAACCGATACTTGCTGGCTGCCAGGGTCTTGGGCGCGGGAATGAGAGCATTGCCCTCTCCATCCTGGCTCTATTACATCGACTTCGTGAGCGGCAATCGGATGAACGCACTGCCGGGAACGCCGCACGGGAGTGACGCGTTTTTTCTGTTCGACGGGCACCTGTCGAAAGATAAATCAGTACGGGATTTATCCGCGCGCCTGAAAAACTACTGGGTGAACTTCGCCAGAACAGGCGATCCGAACGGGCCCAGGCTCGCCGCATGGCCAGCAAACGACGCAGTTCGCGACTGCTGGCTTGTATTGGGTGACTCGGATGCCGCGCAATGCGGGGTTATTGAGGCCAGGCTTGAATTTCTGCAGCATCACTACAGAAAACGTACCCGCGATGTCTTGCAATTCGCCGAATAGAGGATGTCTCAGAATACCTGTGTCATCCGCCGCCTCTGAATTCTCGTTGGTGAAGCCAGGCCGCATGCCGGGGCGCTTTCCTGGTCCTGGACCACTCTTCAATCATCGCAGGCGCCACTTCGTGCAACCGCTCCAGATCACCGGGCTGGTCTGTATTGGCTGCCAGCTCCAACCGGTGGCCGTTCGGATCAAAGAAATAAATAGACTCGAAAATTCCGTGGTCCGTAGGACCCAGGACATCCAATCCGTTGCTTTCCGCCTTCTTCTTGGCAGCCAGTAAAGCAGATATATCTTCCACCTCGAACGCGATGTGTTGAACCCAGTCCGGCGTGTTCTCATCTCGACCCATTGGTGGTTGCATCGGCAATTCAAAGAACGCCAGGATATTCCCCATACCTGCGTCCAGGAAAATATGCATATAGGGGTCCGGAGCCTTGGTACTTGGCACCCTGTCTTCAGCAATTGCCAGCACCAGATCCATACCCATTACACGACCGTAGAAATCGATAGTCTCTTTCGCGTCCTTACAGCGATAGGCCACATGGTGAATCTTCTTTATGTTCATATTCAGGATACCTCGTCTCGCCATTGGAGAGTGTTTTCCCGCGCAATTTCCGCAGCTTCGCGAATTACGTCAGGATCGCCAATATGATTGGCGAGCGTAAAAATAAGCTTCGCGTTCGCGCTCTGGCTCTCTTCCTCGCTCAATCCGACATGCATGTCCACTATCTGCTGGTAGACTTCGTCGAAGTCATCAAGATTCGGTTTTCTGCACAAGTATTGGGTCATCGCTGCCTCGCTAGTTTCCAGTCGCCCGTTGCACGGCGTCGCGGATTTTTCCTGAATCAAGCTCACGCCAGCGCGCCGCCACATGCTGGTCCGGACGTATCAGATATACGCCGCCACCCGCGCCGATACCGTATCTTTCCGCTGCCAGACCCTGCACATCCGTCAGAACGGTTTCGCCCGCGAGCGCATCTTCGCTGACAAAAATACAACTTACCGGGATGTCGTCATTGGCCAGCGACTTCAGCTCTTGTTGCTGTTCCACGGTGAACTGGCCTGCACCCGAAAAAATCAAGACCTTGAACTCCCATCCCAGGTGGTTAAGCAACCAGGACCTCTTGTTTCCGCACATTACCGGCGCGTCCGTGCAGTTTGTTCCAGGCGCTACCCCACCCGTCCATTCGTCCGTGTCGGGCGAGTTTAAAGGCGAATCGAGATACGGGACAGGCAACGAAAGTCGTCCCGAGTTCACGAATCCTCGCGCAAATTCGTGTGTACTGGACAATTGCAGCACTGCGTCGCGAAACTGCCGGGAGATCTTGCTTTTCGGAGTTATGAAATCCGTTGACCGCGTAGAGTTCAGTATGTTGATCCTGGCCGCCGGCGATCGCTCTTCATCGTAGGACTTCAGCAACGAACCGTTTGCCTGACCATTGATAATCAAATCCAGTTTCCAGGCAAGATTGTCCGTGTCCTGGAAACCCGTGTTGGCCCCGCGCGCACCGAAAGGGGAGACGATATGTGCAGCGTCGCCGGCAAGGACCACCCTGCCCTGAACCATGCGGTCAACCTGACGGCAATTAAACGTGTAGAGACTTATCCATTCGAATTCAAACTCGACGTCGTCGCCAAACATGGCCTGAATACGAAGCGTGACATTCTCGGGTTTGACTATCTCATCCCGATCGATATCCCAGCCAACTTGAAAGTCGATCCTCCACACATCGTCCGGTTGCTTGTGCAGCAATACTGATTGCGCCGGATTAAAAGGTGGATCGAACCAGAAGTGCCGCTCGGTCGGATACTCTTTCTTGAACTTGACGTCGGCGATTAGAAAATTGTCGTGAAAAGTCTCGCCGTCGAAATTCAAGCCGAGCATATTGCGAATCGAGCTGGACGATCCGTCACAGGCAATCAGCCAATCAGCCTGAATTTCGTAGTCGCCCTTTGCAGTCTCAATGGTCGCGACGATACCGTCGTCGGCCTCCTCCAATGAGGTCAGCTTGTTACCCCAACGAATATCGACGTTGTCAAGGGCTTCCAGAGCCTCAATATTGTACTCTTCGTTGTAATATTGCTGGATGTTAATCATCCCCGGCAACTTCTGATCCTTCACAGGCGATAGATCGAAACTGTAAACAGGATCTGTCTTATCTCTGAAAAATACGCGTCCTATGTTCCAGCTCACGCCTTTTTCGACCATTCGCTCGCCCAGACCCAGACGATCAAGAATCTCGAGTGGACGTCTGGCGTAGCAAAGCGCGCGCGAACCGTCGGTTAGCCGGGAATTCTGGCTGAGCAATACAATGCTGTGCCCTCTAAGGCCCAAATCCAATGCACAGGCAAGGCCTATCGGACCGGCGCCGACCACCAGGACGGTTGTACTGTCTACCGTTCCGGTATCTACAGCTGCTGGAACTACAGGTTCATATTGTGTTGGAACGTACGGCATGATTTTTCCTTCAAGCTCGCAAAGACCTAGTCTTGCAGTTTCGCCCAGACCTCCCGATCACGTTCCGCGGTCCAGATGCGTGGCCAATCGGTGCCGTCCAACTCATCCCAGAGACGTTGAACGTTAAAGGGCAAACAGTGTTCGAAAATCGGCCAGGCGCCGAACTTGGGACTGAGCGCCGCCTGGGTCGCCTCGAACGCCTCTCTGAGTGAACCGCCTCTATCGTGAACCGACCCTACGTTGTCGATCATGCCGCCCAGAAACTCACGCGTTTGCTCGATGGCGGCGTCGACAGCATCGCGGCCGCGCACGACCTTGCCCCGACCGCCCACCAATATTTCCGCACCGTAGGACTTCACTTTGTCGAGAGTGGCTGATCTCCAGTCCATGTGGAACGCGTCTCCCGTATAGAGTGCTGCCTCGGCTTCCACCAGATCGCCTGCAAACAGGATTTTCTTCCCTGGAAGCCAAACGACAATGTCGCCGGCCGTGTGGCCCCGTCCGCAGTGTTCCAGCACCAGCGAACCACGATCGCCGCCCAGTTCGATCTCCAGGCGGTCGTTGAATACGATCTCCGGATGCGTAAGGCCAGGAACGGAGCTCGGGTCGCGAAATAACCGGGGCATGCGACCGAGCTCGCTCGCCCAGTCCTCTTTTCCGCGCTCATTGATCAGGTAACGGGTTTTCTCATGAGCAACAATGCTCTCTGCGTCGAAAGCGGATGCACCGAGTACCCGGACGGCATGGTAGTGCGACAACACCAGGTATTTGACCGGCTTGTCGGTATAAGCCCGTAGTTTGGCGAGCCAGTCGGCAGCAGCAACCGGCGTTGCACGGGCCTCGAAGGCCACGAGAAAATTCTCGCCTTCTATTGCTCCTACGTTCGGGTCGCCTTCGGCGGTTAGTGCGTAGACTCCGTCCGCCAGAATTTCAAGGGTTTCTTCTTTCTCATCCAGATCTGCGGATGAAGCAAATGACTTCGCCATAATCTTTTTCCTGCTCCAGTGAATATCAACTACTCAATTTTCGGCTTCCACGTTGTCATCAAGAACGTGGCTTCAGCCCATCGGCCCTGTATCTGACTTAAACGTCCGTAGCCTGCCGTTCCCTCTCTCGCAATGTGTATTTCTTGAGCTTGCCGGTCGCCGTCCGCGGCAACTCTGCGACAAATTCGAAGCTCGTTGGACACTTGAAGTGCGCTAACTGTTCGCGGCAGAATTCGGTCAGCTCATCGGCGCCCACTTTGGCCGCCTCCCGTAACACTACAAAAGCCTTTGGTGTCTCACCCCACTTGTCATTCGGTACGCCGACAACAGCGCAGTCCGAAACGGCAGGGTGCCGGTACAATACGTCCTCGATTTCCGGCGAACTGATGTTCTCACCGCCGGAAATAATCACGTCCTTCTTTCTGTCGACGATCTTGATATTGTAGCGCTCGTCCCATACCGCCATGTCGCCGGTGTGAAAGTAGCCATCGACAATTACCTGGGCTGTTTCTGCCTCCTGTCGCCAGTAGCCGGAGAAAACAACATTCGATCGCGCACATATTTCGCCAATCGATTCGCCGTCGCGCGCCACGAGGTTGCCCGCGTCATCGAGCAACACAATGTCCACACCTATGCCGGGAATACCGGCACGCGATCGACTTTGATAGTCATTCGCTGCGGTAACGCTGTCCGGCTGTGATGATGTCAGGAACGGTGCAGTTTCCGTCAGACCGTAGATCTGTATAAAGTGCCAACCAAGCTCGACTTCAAGCCGCTCGATAAATTTTGCCGGTGGCGGCGCTCCGGCGATCACAAACCGTGGTTGCGTCCGAATGTCATGTGCCTCTTTGCCAGGGTAATCCAGAATCGTGCGCAAGACAGTCGGCGCCATACAAGCGAACGTTACCCCCTCCTGCTCAATAAGATTGTAAATTGCCCCACCGTCGATTGTGCGCAAGACGACGTGCGTTCCGCCCATGCCGGTTAACGCATACACTCCGCCCCAGCCATTGCAGTGAAACATTGGCAGCGTCCAAAGCTCAACGTCATCGTGAGTAACGCGCAAATGAGCGATAAGGCTGTACGCATTAATATAGCAATTGCGATGCGTCAGCATCACGCCTTTAGGGCGGGCAGTCGTTCCGGACGTATAATTGATCGAGAGCAGGTCGTTTTCGTCTCTGTCGATCTCTGGCGGTGAAGTATTGGGCATCCCTGCGATTAACTCGTCCCAGTCGACCCAATCATGTTTTGCAACGCCTTCGCCGCCGCAGACGATCCAGTTTTGGACGGCATCCAGATCCCCGCGGATGCCGTCGATCACATCGGTGAATTCATGGTCAACCAACAGTGTCGTAACCTCAGCGTGATTCAGGATGTACCGGTAATCCTGGTCGATCAGGCGATAATTGAGCGGCACCAGCACGGCCCCAATCTGACTGGTTGCGTAGAAACTTTCGAGGAAATAGTGCGAGTTCGGGCTTAACATGCAAACCCGGTCGCTTTTGCCGACGCCCAGGCCAAGCAACGCATTGGACAGCTGATTCACCCGCGCCTGAAACTCCGCATAGGTGAAACGATCGTCGCCATCGACGATGGCCGTCTTGTCCGGATACAAGCGCGCCGCACGGCGCAAAAAATCATCGATCAACAGCGGTACTTGCAAGATAAGACTCCAGTATTCGAGTATTGCGTCGGCACGTGCAACCAGCGACCTACGAGTTCCCGCCGTCCACGAGCGTTTTTATCAAATCATTAACTACGCCTGCGGCTTCCAGTTGTGGCATGTGGCCAACGTCGTCCAGGACATGCATCACCACATTCTCCGGCATACTCCGCTCTTCCGGTCTCGTCGCAACCCGGTCTTCCTTTCCCCATATTATCTGCAGCGGCATGGAGAGTTTTCCAAGCACTGCTTCCGGCGTCAGGTCTTCAACCGAAAAAATCGATGCGTCGGCAATCTTGCGCCAGCACACCTCGACTCCATCGAGGCGCTTCGCCTTCAACACGTCGTTGATCATGTCGCGATTGACTAATTCGGGATCCGCGAACAGTTGCTTCAAGATCGGTTTGAGGTCTTTGCGCCGATTCGCCCCGATAAAGCCGTCGATGTATGAGCGACTTACCGGTGTTCCTGCGCCCGCGCTGCCAATCAACGTGACCGAATTGACGCGATCACCCGCCTCGGCTGCCAGCTGCACAGTAACAGCTCCACCGAGCGAATGGCCGACGAAATGTGCCTCGTCAACGCCGACTGCGTCGAGCAGGACTAACACCGCAGCAGCGAGTTCTTCCAGAGAGCCTGTCTCCAGTTCCTTGACCGAACCACCGTGGGCAAGCAGATCCAACGCCAATACCCGGTAGTGTTCGGCCAGGGCCGGCTGGTTAAACATCCAGCCATTCAGGTCACCGCCCATGCCGTCGATGGTCTTTTCGCCGGAGCCCAGTTCGAGGTAACGCATTTTTCGCCCCCCGACTTCGATGTCAACAGGCTCGGCAGACCTTTCTGTGCCCTCTTCGGCGGCGACTGACTTGAAATGCTCCTGATACTCTGCGACAAAAACATCCACTGAGTCGTCCGCGATTTCAGCGCGCTCTGCCATTACACCCAGCAATCCGCCCACTACTATAGTATCGCCTTCCTCGGCGACACGGCGCACCAGGATGCCAGCAGTGTCCGCCTCGACCGCGTTGACGATCTTCTCTGTTTCGACCTCGACGATCCTCACCAACAGAAATCGACTCGCCCTGGCTTTTGAGCCAGGCAACAATCTTGCCCTCGCTCATCGCCATGCCCCATTTCGGCATTGTCAACGGTGCCAATGTGTCGCTGCTCATCCCTGGTAGCCAACGACCTGCTGCACCGCCGCGCTAACTTTGGCGGGGTCAGGCATATAGAGTTGCTCAAGATTGGGCGCAAAGGGGATGGGCGTGTGCGGCGCAGTCACCATTCGAATCGGCGCTTTAAGAAACGCGAATCCCTCCTGTGCGACCATCGCGGAAACGTCCGTCGCGAAATTACAGCGAGGCGTTGTTTCATCAACAATAACCAAACGACCTGTTTCCTCTACGCTCTCCAGGATCGTTTCCGTGTCCAGCGGGGAGGTCGTGCGCGGATCGATAATCTCGCACTCAATACCCTTTCTTGCCAACGCTGCGCTTGCTTCGGTTGCGACATGCACCATGCGGCCGACAGCAACTATCGTTACGTCGCCTCCCTCTCGAAGAATGTTCGCTTCACCGAAGGGAATTTCGTAGGACTCGTCGGGTACGTCCTCCTCCATGTCGTAGAGTAGTTTCGTTTCAAGAAAGATCACAGGATCGTCGTCACGAATTGCCGTCGTTAACAAGCCCTTCGCTTCGTAGGGTGACGTCGGTACTACGACTTTTAGACCCGGGAAAAATGAAAAAACAGGATGAAGGCTCTGCGAATGCTGCGCCGCCGTCGATATACCGGCGCCGGTATTGGCACGGATCGTCATTGGCACGCTGTTCTGCCCGCCGTACATGTAATGGCACTTTGCAGCCTGGTTGCATACCTGGTCGAAGCAAACAGAGACGAAGTCGTTAAACATCAGATCAACAACCGGCCGCAGGCCATTCATTGCTGCGCCGACCGCGGCGCCCATGAACGCCGCCTCGCTAATCGGCGTGTCCAGAACCCGGTCGGGACCGAATTCGCTAATCAGCCCCTTGGTAACGCCAAGGGGACCGCCCCACGCATCCCCGTCGCCTTCACAACCGGTACCTCCGGCAATGTCCTCGCCAATGAGAATAACCCGCACATCTCGCTGCATCTCCTGCACCAGCGTGTCGTTGATAGCCTGTCTAAAGGTCTTTAGCGGCATTGTTACCGTTCTCCTCGGTCAAAAATCTTCGTTCTCTTCACCCGCATGGCTCGCTGTTCGGGTTTGCGTTACTGATCAACGGCACCGCGCGCAACTCAATAGGGTGACGCATATACGTTGTCGAACAAGCGGCTCTCCGCAGGCAGTGCCGCTTCTTTTACTTCTTCATAGATATCGGCAATCAATGTCGTTACCTCCTCGTCGATAACAGCCAGTTCTTCTTTCGTCAACCAGTCCTCGGCAATTACCCGGTCCGTAAAAATTGTCAGGCAGTCACGTTCGCTACGCAGGTAATCCACCTCACCATCTCCGCGGTAAGTCTGTGCGTCGCCTTCGAAATGTCCGTAGAAACGTTTTTGTCGAAGTTCCAAAACCGCAGGTCGCGATTCCTTCCTGGCCCGATCAATTAGCTCTGCGGCAGCCTCGCTAACCGCAAAAAAATCGTGCCCCTCAACGGCCACGCCGGGCATATCGAACGCCGCTGCACGACCCCACAATTCGCCGCCAGCGATGGCCCAGTCCGACCCCGTCGCTTCTGCATAGCCGTTATTCTCGAAAACGAAAACGACCGGCAACTTCCAGACGGAGGCGAGATTCATCGCTTCGAGAACGACTCCCTGATTGGCCGCCCCCTCACCGATCAGCGGTACAGCTACCGCACCATCGCTACGGGTTTTGGCCGCTAGCGCAACGCCACACGCAATCGCAGCACCGCTGCCGACACCGCTGTTGGCGCCGATGTACCTGACCGAGCTATCGTGGACATGACAGGAGCCTGCATTGCCGCCGCACAATCCTTCGGCCCGACCGAATATTTCGAACAGCAGTCTTCTGGCATCGACCCCTTTTGCCAGGGCATGTCCGTGCCCCCGGTGAGTACCGAGCAGAGTGTCATTGCCTTCAAGTTGCGAACAAACGCCTACAGCACACGCTTCCTGCCCCACATACAAGTGCACGAATCCTGGCACTCCGCCAGTCGCAAATTCGACATGCATCCGCTCCTCGAAATCACGGATGGTGCGCATTTTGCGATACGCTGTTAGTAGTTTCGACTTCTCCATCAGGTTTCCTTAGGTATTCCCGAAACGACATCTATTCGGGCCGGCGAACAGGATCGGAACCGTCCCAATCCGTTGCCGCAGCTTCAAGATTTCCGAACAACTCCCTCACGACGGGCGTCAGCTTGATAAGCTCAATCATGCCGCCAAGATCTTCTTGCGTATCCATGTACGCATACCGGTCACCTACCGCCACTTTGCCGGTGAACACTTCGTCATAGCCCCTGGATTGGTAACGTGCTACTTCCTCGTCAAATTGCTCCGTGCCGATACCCCAATGGTGAAACCCGCCACAGCCCGTTCGATCCAGCAGTTCCCGATAGACAGACGGGCCATCGTCGTTTTGCCTGATGAGTTCCACGCACATGCTGCCGGAGTACCCCAATGCGATCGTGATATCGATATCCGTAGGTTGACCGCGATATCGTGGATCGACTATTTCAAGGCCTTCCATTACAAAAAACGGGCCGATTCCCATGCTTTTGGTCCAATGCTCCAGCGCACGATCGAGATCATCCACCACGTACGCAATTTGCATGATTTGATTATCGGGTTGACTCATATTTTCCTCCGCTTACCTGGCTGACAACATGCCGCCATCAACGAGCATCTGGGTTCCGGTAACGTGCCTGGACTCATCCGACGCAAGAAACAAGACCATGTTAGCGACGTCTTGAGCTTCGCCGAATTCTCCCATCGGGATTTGCTTGAGAAATTCCGCCTGCATGAATTCCGTACTCTGACCCTGGGCGGTCGCGACGTCCGCGAACAATCCTTCGAGCATCGGCGTCATGATCTGGCCCGGATGCACGGAATTGCAACGGATGCGATCCCCTCGACCGGCACAGTGTGCGGCAACTGACATTGTAAGCTGGCGCACTGCGGCCTTGCTCGCGCCGTACGACGTCAGGAAGGGCGTCGCAACCAGCGCCGCGATCGACGACATGTTGATGATCGAGCCACCGCCGTTTTTCCGCATGGCAGGAATCGCATACTTACAGCCGAGAAATACGCCACCCGCGTTGACTGCAAACACGTGGCTGAAGTCCTCAAGCGTCGTGGTCTCGGGGTCGTTGGCCGCGCTGCTTTCGCCTATCCCGGCATTGTTTACCAGGACATCGAGACCACCGAACTCATCCGTCGTTGTATCAATAACATGTCGCCACGCCTGTTCGTCGGCGACGTCCTGCAACAGAAATTTCGCGCCTATTTCATCCGCCGCGCGTTCTCCGGCATGTTCGTTGATATCGGTGATCGTGACACTGGCCCCTTCGAGCACCAGCATCGCGGCGCATGCTTTACCCAGCCCCGAGGCGCCGCCGGTCACTATCGCTATCTTGTCTGCCACTCTGTCCATGGATCGGTTCCTTGTTATTTCACGGTATGCCGCGACGGCAGACCGGCCGTTGTCCCACCGTCCACAACCATTGCCGAACCCGTCATCATCGCAGACTCATCTGAGGCCAGAAAAAGAATGGCGTTAGCGATATCACGCGCCTTCGCAAGCCGTCCCAATGGAACGCTCTCTGCCATTCCGGCTCGCATCGCGTCGCGGCCACCGAACAGTTCGGCAATCGGATCGAGCATCTCGGTATCGACATACGTCGGGTGCATGGAATTACAGCGAATATTCAGACCACGACCGGCGCACGATAACGCCACCGACTTCGTCAACATTGTCACCCCACCTTTGCTCGCGCTGTAAGCCGCAATATCTTCACCACCAACCAGCCCGGCGATCGATGACAAGTTGATAATGGAGCCGCCGCCGGTCTTCTTCATCGCCCGGACAGCATGTTTGCAGCCCAGAAAAACGCCGGTCAGGTTGACGTTCATCAACCCGTTCCAGTCGGCGAGACTGGTGTCCTCGAAGGCTCCGCTAAAACCGATCCCGGCAGAATTGACCAGTATGTCGAGCCCACCGAACGCATCCATCGCGGTTGCGACAGCCTCCTCCCACTTTTTTTCGTTGGTTACATCGAGGTATTGAAAAAGTGCGTTTTCGCCGATCGATGTCACGGTATCTTCGCCGCCAGACTCATTCACGTCCGCAACCAGAAGACTCGCGCCCTCGGCGGCAAACAATTTGCACGTTTCGCGCCCGATTCCTGATGCACCTCCCGTTACGAGGGCCACTTTGTTATCCAGTCTGCTCATGTCAGTTACTCTTTGGCCTTCTCGTTGATCCCGCCGCGCAAGTGCATCAGCGCCCGGCGGCCAAAGTGGCCTGGACCGCTTCGACGATGTCGTCGTCGTTCGGAATATAAGCATCCTCGAGGACCGGGGAGAACGGTACTGGTGTGTGCGGTGGCGTAACCTTTTTTATCGGCGCTTTCAGTGCGCCGAAAGCGTGCTCTGCGACTTCGGAGGCGATGTCGGACGCCAATCCGCAACGCGGGTATCCTTCGTCGACGACTACCAGTCGTCCCGTCTCTTCGACGCTATCTACAATCGTGTCCAGATCCAGTGGCGAAATCGTCCGCGGATCGATAACCGTACATTCAATGCCCTTTTCGGCGAGTGTAGCCGCTGCCTTGACCGCGAAATTCACCATGCGCGCTAACGCTACAATCGTCACGTCACCGCCGCTCCGCACGATGTTGGCTTCTCCAAAGGGGATTCGGTAACTTTCTTCCGGCACATCGCCAACTGTGTCGTACAGAACTTTGTGCTCGCAGAAAATAACCGGATCGTCGTCGCGGATCGCTTCAATCAACAGACCTTTCGCGTCGTACGCATTCGATGGCACGACAACTTTCAGTCCGGGTATGTGAGTGAAAATTGCATGCAGGCTTTGCGAGTGTTGCGCGGCGGCGCGGAACCCGGCACCGATGGTGGTTCGTACCACCAGCGGAGTCACCGCCTTGCCGCCGAACATGTAGCGAAACTTCGCCGCCTGGTTGAAAAGCAGATCGAAACAGACGCCCATGAAATCGATAAACATCAGCTCGGCAATCGGGCGCATGCCGGTCATTGCCGCACCTGCTGCCATACCCATGATGGCTGATTCGGTAATCGGTGTATCGATGACGCGCTCGCGACCGAACTCCCCAACCAATCCCTGGCTAACGCCAAAAACGCCACCCATGGCGTCGTCCTCGCCGGTGCCGCCGAGCCCACCGGCAACATCTTCGCCGATAAGAATGACACGTTCATCGCGGCGCATCTCTGCGTGCATTGCCTGGTTCAGCGCCTCGCGCATGGAAACTGTAGTCATCTCTGGGCGCCCTTAATGTTGGTAATTCGCGTAGACATCGGTGAGTAGCGCGTCAATCTTCGGTGCACAGGCCGCTTTGGCGGCCGCCACCGCCGCGTCGACCTCAGCGACAGCCTGACCGTCTACCTCTTCAAGCTCCGCTCCGGCCAGGAGTTCATCCGCCAGTACACGAGCACGAAAAATTTTCAGGCAATCGAATTCCTCTCGCAACCTGGAACTTTCTGAAGGACTTCGATAACGCTCGGGGTCACCGATGAAGTGACCGAAAAACCGTGTCGCTTTCGCTTCTATTGCACTGGGTCCCCTACCGTCTCTGGCACGCTCCAATGCTTCCGCCATTGCATCAAATACGGCAAAAAAGTCCGTGCCGTCGACGCAGCTACTCTACTTGGCATACCAAACGCGCCCGCGCGCGCCGCGATATCCTTGCTTCCGACGGCGAAGTCGTGGCCGGTACCTTCCCCGTAGCCGTTGTTCTCGAACACGAAAACCGCCGGTAACTCAAGCGCCACCGCCATGTTCAATGCCTCGAATGTTGTACCTTGATTGGATGCGCCGTCGCCAATGAACGCAACTCCGACACCGCCGGTGCGCAGATTCCTGGCTGTCAGCGCCGCCCCGATCGCCAGCGGTGCGGCACCGCCTACGATTGCGTTGGCACCGAGCATGCCTCGATCGAGGTCTGCGATGTGCATTGACCCGCCCTTGCCACCGCAGATCCCCTCTTGTTTGCCAAAGATTTCCAACATCATAGTGCCGACATCACAGCCCTTCGCGATACAGTGGCCATGGCCGCGGTGCGTACTGCCTATCTTGTCGACATCGTTCAAGTGCGTACAAACACCCACGGCTACCGCTTCCTGGCCAGCACACAGGTGGACGAAGCCCGGAATATTACCGTCGAGGAATTCCTCGTTCACTCGTTCCTCAAAGGCACGAATAGTTTTCATCTGTCGGTAGGCTGTCAGGAGCGTTTTGGGATCGAGAGAGATATTCATTTAGCGTCCGCCGTCGTATGTCATCGCTAGCCCCTAAGCGCTTCGCGCACACGGTTGGCCACCATTTGTAATCCGTCCGCACCAATATCAAGCGCGCCGCTGAAAGACAGGAAACCGTGAATCGCCCCCTCGAAACAGTAGTACTCTGCCTCCACTCCTGCGGCATTCAGGCGTTTGGCGTATTCGGCGCCCTCGTCGCGCAAGGGGTCGTAACCAGCAGTCAAAACAAACGCGGGCGGAAGACCGGTCAGGTCGTCCATCAATGCCGGCGAGACGCGTGTGTCGTTGACTTCGTCTGGCGAATTCAGGTAGAGACTGTTGAACCAATCCATGTCTTTCTGGCCTAGGAAGTACTCACCAGTCCCCATCGACGCTCGAGACGGGTAGTTTGTATCAAGCTCCAACGTAAGCACCGGGTAGACCAGCGCCTGAAATGCGACGGGCGGTCCCCCTCGGTCCCTGGCAAGCTGGCAGATCGCTGCGCTCAGGCAACCGCCTGCGCTGTCTCCGGTTACAGCGATGTTTTTCGGGTCGGCACCGAGGGACGCGGCGTTTTCGTGCACCCAGCACAAAGCGTCATAACAGTCTTCTAATCCTGCGGGGAACTTGTGTTCGGGTGCGAGCCGGTAGTCCACGCTCATGACGATGACTCTCGCATTGTGACAGTAGAAGCGTGCCATGTTTTCGTGCGTGTCCAGATCAGCAAGCGCGAATCCACCGCCATGAATCAATACCAGTACGGGGAGCAGGTCCGTTTCGTTCGGCGCAGTATCAGGCCAGTACAAACGCACCGGGATGTTTCCATCGGTTCCGGGAATCGCGCGTTGCTCGAACTTGCGAACCTCCTGTCTTGGCGCATCCATCGTGGCGGTCATTTCCTTGAGCATGGCTCGTGCGTCCGGCACCGGTAACTCATACAAAGCCGGGCCACCCGCTTCAGCCGCCTGCTCCAGGAACGCTTTGGTTTGCGGATCAAGTGTCATATCTTCCCTTCCTGTTTTCGGGCCTAAATGCGATGTGGCGAATCAAGACCGCGCCGAGGGACATGGAGCCGATCCGTACTGCGCAAGTCCGGTGATACGCTCTGCGCTCTCAACAACTCAAACGTAGTAATCATCCTGCGCTCCTGCAAATGATCCGAAATTCCAGATGTTTTTCGGCTAGCTAGGCTATAGTGAGAAGAACTTAGGCTCGTCGCGTCGGACTTTCAATGACGCAAATGGCTCAAATTTCCAGGTGATCGAGGCGGGGCGATCTTCTCGCCTCCAGTTTCGCGTCGGTCGTGAAACTTTCGCCCCAAGAGGTGACGAACAATGGCGACGACCGCATGACCCAGCTAGCCGCACACGATCTCAGCGATGTTCTGTCAGTAGGACGAACAGCGTTGGAGTGCGACAACATGCAGGACCTGCAAATGCAGACGTTTCGTCTTATGGAGGATTGCGTCGGCGCGACCAGCGGCGTTTATCTCAATGTCTCCGGACGCGAGAGCGCCTGGAATTTCGAAAGTGGCCTGGCTCATGGCGTACCAAACGACGGCCCGGGAGTATGGTGTGCGGACTATCAGGATGTCGACCCTTTCGTCGCCCGCTTTCTTGAAAAACCTGCGAACGATTCGACAGTAGTTGTCTCATCTGAGGTCTTGTCGCACGATGAGTTCGTCCGCTCAAGATTCTATCGGGAATTCCTTCGACCGCAGTCCGTCTATCATGTAATGATTCTCGGGCTACTGAAGAGTGGCCAACCTATTGGTCTGTTTGGTTTCCACCGTCCCGCAGGTACGCCTGCATTTTCAAGGACAGAGGCCACCAAGGCCGACCTCCTGTCCCCTTACTTGTCCGCCGCCGTCCAGAAGATACACGCATCGGACAAAGCTGACGAACGGGAGTTGATCATTGAAGCGCTGGCAACGGACCTCCCGCATACCGGTGTCGTCATCCTCGACCCGGACGGTTCGCCAATTTGCGACTACGGCAACGCCGCTGATCTTCTCCAGCCACATGCGAAGCAGAAATTCGCGACCGACCGTCTCGAACTACCGGCGGAAATCACCGCACGTTGCAATCGCGTAAAACGCGCCCTGAGCTGGCATCACAGTAAGGAGTTTCACGAGAAATTCGCTATTGAACAGCCCGGTGGGGATTTACTGAACGTACACCTTCACCCGTACGATTGCGGCGCGAAGGGTTTGCGCTTCATGGTCTACCTCGGCGTAGGTGAAACTGACGTCGTTCGCCCCGATACGCTGGTTCACTTCAACCTGACGCCGCGGCAAATCGACATCGTCAAGCTGGTAAGCATGGGAATGACCAACCCCGAGATCGCCGACCGCTTGTGTATTAGCGCACGCACGGTACAAAACCACTTGCGCTCGATCTTCATCAAGGTCAACGTGCACAATCGTACAAGCCTTGTTAGCACGCTGGCGCGCCGGCAACAAAATTGTTCCGCCTCGACTACTGCCCGTCCGCCGGATAGATGACGAAACGAATTTTCGGCCTGAATCGATTGAAATTCTTAAAATCGCTCGGATTAAGGCCGTTGTACTCCTCAAATAATCCATCCTGATAGGGCGCAAGATCGCCCCACGCTTGTTGCACCCGCGTCTTACCCGAGGTCGATAGATACATTTTCGTTTCGTCCTCCCACGGACCGTCAGGGTTTTCCATTACGCGCTGCACGATCGAGAATATCTCTTCTCCGCTCTCAATCTGGTTGACCACCAGGAACCCGCTCAGGCCAGGCGCGTTAAGGCGAATCAACCACATCGAATTTGCCACGAGTTTTTCCGTGGCGGGATCGATCAGAAAGTACTCCTGCTCCGTCGCGATTCCGACAACGTTTCCGCCCATCTTTACGAAGGCGGTCACGACAAGGTGGTTCTTTAGCGCGTCATGGACAGTCATGTCGTTCACGACCTCGGGAATTCCATCCGCGTAGTTTCGTGTTGGTGCAAAAAGAAAACCGTCGACGTTATGCGACATCGAAATCGGGCTGCGATCCAGCTCTAGATCCAGAACTAGTTTGTCTGCTGCCGCCACGCCCGCACACAACAGGACACTGGCGGTTAGTGGTAACCCCAGGATGTTAAGTATTTTCGAATCCTCCGTAACAACCATGAATTCTCCAGCTTTTCTGTGAGCTCGGGTAGATTTGAGCCATTTACGCTATGGTCAAAACAGCGATCTGGTATTAATTTTACTATGGAATAGGCGAAAAGCATCCAAAACAGACGATATCGGGGGGAAGTATTAACCATGGGTAATTCAAAATCGGCTCGCAAGTTGCCATGTACCAAGACCATACTCTACAGGAAATACAGCGTGGTCTTGCTCGCAACTGCAATGGTGTCAACGGCCCTCTGCGGTACTGCGCAGGCACAACGGGACAGCGGGGACCCCGGCGATCAGGCGTTCCAGATCGACGAGATCGTTGTGACGGCCAGAAAGCGCGAAGAGTCACTACAGGAAACGCCAATTTCGATTTCGGCGTTTACTATGGATGATATGCGTCAGCGCAACCTCACCAATTTGATGGAACTTTCGCAATTCACACCCAATGTCTTTATGAGCACTGCGCCTGGCGGCAGCGGCGGCGGCAACAATGCGCAGATATACATACGAGGTGTCGGACAGACAGACTTTCTGTTTACCACCGACCCCGGCGTCGGAATATACATGGACGGTGTGTATCTTCCGCGCACGCTTGGCGGCGTTCTGGATTTGCTCGATCTCGAACGCGTCGAACTCCTGCGCGGACCTCAGGGAACGCTGTTCGGAAAGAACACTATTGGTGGCGCGATCAACGTGATCTCCGCCAAACCGACGCAGGAGTTTGGCGGTTTTGCCGAACTAACCGTCGGCAGCCTGAACCGCATCGATGGCCGCCTGGATATGAACATCCCGTTGTCGGAAACATGGGCAAGTCGGTTCTCGCTTTCCTACAAGAGCCGCGATGGTTACGTGGATCGGCTTGATTACGCCACTGGCGAAGTGATTGATCGCCTTGGAAACGAGGACGCAATCAATGCACGCGGGTCTCTCCGCTGGACGCCGTCTGACAATACTACGCTGGACATCATCCTGGACTACACACGGGCACGAGAGGAGTCGGCTGCCAATACTTTGGTGCAGTATGAACCAGCAAACGGGCTGGCCCCGTTATGGAACGGTTTGGTGGGATTACCCAGCGGCTCTCCGATGACGCAGGATTTTATTACCGAAGATAAGCTTACGACCTACGGTACTGGCCCTAACGGCAATGATCTGGACGTTAAAGGTATCAATGTAACGCTGGAACACAGCTTTTCGGCTACCACTTTCAAGTCGATTTCGGCCTATCGAGAAATGGATGCGACCTTTGGCCGGGATGGCGACGGCTCGCCAAATCAGTATCTTCATACAAACCAGAATCAGACCCAGGAGCAAGTCAGCCAGGAGTTCCAGTTGTATGGGACAGCGGCTGGCGATCGGTTTGATTGGTTGGTCGGCGCCTTTTACATGAACGAAAAAGGTACGGATCAAAATGACGTTAGATTGGCATCCGGACTTTACGACGCACTGGAGGGATTGCCGGTGCAGCTGAGCGGTGATCCGTGCGCACCGCCATGGGTTGCGCCCGGATGTCCGGGTAATCCTATCAACCCGGCCCTTGACCTGGATTTTGACATCAACAACGCGATCGACATTACCAGTTATGCGATTTTCGCCCAACTGGGCTACCAAATCTCAAGCCGCTGGAATCTTAACGGCGGCATTCGATTCACCGACGAATCCAAGGACTACACGCTCGAACATCTGCGGGTTAATTCAGGCGTGCCCATTGTTCCGCTGACGACTGTTAGCGAGAGCTGGAATGAACCCTCTGGCAGAATAGGCGCGGATTTCCAGATCAACGAAGACATGATGGCATACGGATCTATCTCGGCTGGATTCAAAAGCGGTGGTTTCAACGGCCGCCCGACCACCGGCTCCGAGGTTGACTCATTCGATCCGGAATTTGTGACGACCTACGAAATCGGACTGAAGTCTGAACTCGTGGACCGCAGGGTGCGCCTGAACGCGGCAATTTTCCTTATGGACTACACTGACATGCAAGTCGGTAGCGTCTCCGCAGATGACACCGGAAACCTGATACTGATTATCGACAATGCAGCGAAAGCCGAGGTCAAAGGCTTCGAGATCGATTTTCTCGCTCTGCCCTCCGAACGCTGGGTGATATCCGGGGGGCTCGGCTACACCGATGCTGAGTACACCGATACGGGTAACGCCGTCGGGATCACAACAGACTCGAAATTCGCCAAGACACCGGAGTGGACCGGCAATGGGTCGCTACAATATGCATTGCCGATAAGTTCATTTGGCGAACTGATATTTCGCGGTGACTGGAGCTACCGGTCCAAGGTGTACAACGACATCCAGAACACGGATTCGATCGCACAACCGGCATTCAGTTTGTTTGGCGCACGAATTACATTGCGCAATTATGAACACAACTGGGACCTCGTTTTGTCTGGCACAAATTTGACCAACGAACTCTACATCATCAACGGACTCCAGGCTTTGGCCAGCTTTGGCACCGCCGAAGCCGTCTTTGCCTCGGATCGTCAATGGGCGTTGAGTATTAGCAAGCAGTTCTAGCTAACTCAGGGCACCGCGACTTATACGCTCCTGAAGGTCGAAGTGGAGCAAGATATGGGCGCTCGAATTCCTGGCGTTGGCCGATATCGGGATGCAGCAAAGCGAGCGAAGAAAAATAGGCCATTCACGTCATTGTCATCAGGGCTATACCGGGTAAATTGGTAACAATCTCAATGGCTACACTGGAGAATCTTATGTCAGCCGAACAACTCAAGAGATCAGAAAGCGCAACCGTCAAGGCCATCAAACCGTCGCGGCCGGCATTTTTCGATCCGTCCACCCTCTCCTGGGCACCGTGGGCAATGGAAGGAACCTACTTCAAGTTGCTTAACGTAGACATGAAGACCGGTGGTTTTACGATGCTGCTGAAGGTCGATCCGGACAACGCGGCTCCTGTTCACGGACACCCCGGAGCCGTCGAAGTGTATGTGGTCGAGGGCGAATTCGGGTACGGTGACGATCGCGGCGGTGTGGGCGCATACGGCTATGAGGCGGCAGGGTCCGTACACGAACCGACCTCACCCGGCGGGACGGTCATGTTTGCCGTCGCACACGGCCCGATCGTTGGTTATAACGATGATGGTTCGATTGCAGGCATTATCGACGGGCAATCTATGCTGGCGCTCGCAAGAGAACACGACGTTGCGGAGCATCTGAGTCATCTCTGACGGACTGTCCCGAACCGGGGCCGGAGTCCCGGCTTCGGATATTCGACCTTGCGATCAATGGAACCGGATAGAAAATTTATTAGGTGGTCGCGCTTCCATCTCCTGCAAAGAACTTTATGTTTGGCAGTGCGGTCCGAAACGTAAATGTCTGCAATAAGCCGCCTTTCACTACTGCAGAGTCTTGG
This sequence comes from Gammaproteobacteria bacterium, assembly GCA_013151645.1. Lineage (GTDB taxonomy): Bacteria > Pseudomonadota > Gammaproteobacteria > Steroidobacterales > Woeseiaceae > JAADHU01. The sequence goes on from JAADHU010000077.1 coordinate 22,051, forward strand.
CGGTTCGGGCCAGGAGTGCCAGGTAGAATAATACTTTGTAAGTTGCTGAGTTCAGGTCGTCCGATATCAGCGGCCGACGGCTAACTGATGGGGATTCTTACATCATTCTGGCCGTTCCCGATACACGGACCGAACTTCCCGCCGCCGCCGGGATGTCGGCCCTTAACAATGATTTCATGCCCATATCTTCACCTTGAACGATATTGATGACGCCGTTATGCGGCCAATCCAGATCGCGCAAGTATCCAGCGAGCGCTGCCGCCGCTGCACCGGTGGCGGGGTCTTCAAATACTCCCCCCGAAGCAAAAGGGTTTCGAGCGTGAAATAGTTGCCCGGTCTCGGCATAAATCAGTGAAATGGTATTAAGGCCGGCTTTGTTCATTAACTCGCGACCAGCACTCAATTCGTAGTTCATGGCGGAAAGCAGTGAGCGATCCGAGAGCGTTAGAACCAGGTGCGTCGCTCCTGCTCTGATAATGGCCGGTGGAATTCTGTTGTCGAGTTCTGCCAATTTGTAGCCAAACAAATTCAGGGTTTCGTCCACCAAAGTCGGGTCAGCCGAAATGCTGCTGGTGGAAGGAGATTGCAACGCAGCAGAAATAACGTCCCCGTTTCGCTGACCTTCGACCGAAATTTCTGCGCTGCTTAAACTTAACGGAAAGAGTCCGTCACCCTTTCGCATCGCCAATGCGGCCCCCAGAGCAATCGTTGCATGGCCGCAAAAGGGAACCTCAGACTCGGGCGAATAGTATCGAACAGTCCAGCCATCGTCTTTTGGCGCTGCAAATACAGTCTCCGAAAATCCGACATCGGCTGCTATGAGTTGCATCTCGGTGCGGTTCGGAAGCGTTTCCTCAATAACAACACCGGCTGGGTTGCCACCACTCGTGCCATTACAAAACGCTGCAATCCTCAAGACATCCATCGAATTTTCCTTTAGGTTTCGTTCAAACCGGCGCTTTCCTCAACGTTAGTCAGCGCACCGTGTTTCCGGGTAAACAATTACCCCGAGCCTGCTTACCGTCAGCTGGTTGGACTGCAGCGGTTGCCACGGTTCTGCCGAGAGTGGCACGCTCGCAAACAACACAATGTCCTGCGCGGTATCGGTTTGTTCCCCACTGAGTTCCACACCATACAGCGATAGCGCCTGTCGATCATGCGCACAGTGCCGTGTCAGGTAGCACATGCCGGGCGGTTCGATCCGTCCATTGGCCTGGCGCCGTTTATTGGCATAACCATAAAGATAGTCGCCGTCGCTGTAGATAAAATTGGCCTGTCCCAGTTCGGCAAGGCGGTCGAAAACCGGCGTGATCGTTTCTATACGCTGTTGCAGGGTGGGATCGGTTGCCGACCAGAGTTTGTCGATTTTTCCCATCAGGTAACAGAAGGCATATTCCGAATCGGTATCGCCGATCGGCTTGAAGCGAGTTTCCCGGATGCGGCGATAGATGCCTTGCAGGTCTCCGTTGTGACAGAACACGTGGCGCCGCCCGCCGATTTCACGGGAGAAAGGCTGGGTGTTCTTTAGTGACGGTTCTCCCTGCGTGGCCAATCGGATGTGAGAGATGACGCACCGGCTCCGGTGTTGGTGGTGCTTGAGAAATTGCATCCAGTCGCTGTTCGAAGCGGCCCTCGCCTCACGAAAGATCTGTGCGTAGCCGTCTTCGTAGAAGGCCAGGCCCCAACCGTCCCGGTGCGGCCCGCTGTTGCCACCATGGCGGGAAAACTCATCCAATGAGAATGTCGCCAAAGTCGGCAACTTGCTGGAAAGAGCGAATAGTTCACACATGCGGATCGTTCACCAGGGACTCTTCGCAGCGGCTGTCTGACCGCGGTGTTCGAGCACCCTCCTGTCCTCCTGCCCGTCGTTAGTACCGAGTTCACCTGCGCGGGTCGTCACGCGCACGAGATGCACTAACGATTCTACCTGAGCGGGCCGTCGTTGCTACCCCGCCGCCTGCTGTCCCGGGTATCCACGCTTGAACCCGAATTTCTAATAGTTGGCTAAAAAACGCGAGGCAATGAACCTGGCGATTTTTTTGCGACAGTTTTAGGGCGTTCGCAACGTCTAACCATCCGGGAACCAGTGACAGAGAGAAAGTTATGCGAGCTGTAGTTAGTCAGGCAACGTCGAAACGGGCTATTCAACGTGGCGATTGCGCCACGGAACGGTCGGTAAACGGAAACGATAAGCGTCGTGTCGGTCATGGATGATTTCAATGCCCGCAGCCATGTTTTCAAGTCTACGGTGGTCAACGATGCGTTGGCACCGCAGGCACTGATTCTTGCGGCCGGACGCGGTAAACGCCTCGGCCCGCACATCGAAGATTTTCCGAAGTGCCTGCTGCAGGTGGGAGGTCGTAGTTTGCTTGACCATCAGCTATCGATGCTGGCAGCGGCCGGAATCCGCGACGTTTGCGTGGTCACGGGCTATCAGCACCACGCCGTCGAACGCGTTTGTCGCGGCCGGGCACATACCCTGCATAGTCCAAGATGGGCTGAGACCAACAGTCTTTATTCCTTCTGGTTAGCCCGTGCCTGGGTAAATCGGCGGCTCGTGGTCATGAATTGTGACGTGCTGGCCGATCAGCGAATCTTGTCCCGCCTGCTGGACGTTTCGGCCAGCAGTTTCGTGTTTGACTCGAACTCCGGGGAAGATGACGAGCACATGAAGGTGGAGATAGCGGGTAATTCCCTGCGCTCGATGGGCAAGACGCTCAAGGCTTCCTCGGTGCACGGTGAAAATGTCGGTTTGCTGCAGTTTTCCGCATCCGATGTGCAATGCCTGTTCGTGCATGCCGGCAGCATACTGCAGAACGGCGGAGAAAACAGATGGCTGGCGACTGCCGTGCAGACGCTGGCACGTGACCACGACGTGCGCGCCGTGGACATTCGGGGTCTTCCGTGGATAGAGATCGACTACCAGGAAGATCTGGATGACGCTCGTCGTCGAGTTTGGCCATCGATCGAGCCCGCCAATCGCCCCGGTAAAAGGCCGCCTGATCGCCGGAATAGCCCGTTTTGAATTCGGTCGATACGGCACCCTTACGTACAGCAGATTCGGACGTCAGTTCTACCGAAGCGCTTGCGGATGAGAATATCGGACTCGCGCGGCGAATCGGTACAACGATTCGCGGTTTTGCGGTGTTTGGCCGTCGCCACCGGGGACTGTTTTTTAAAGGGACCTTCGCGGCGATCGGCGTGGTCGCAGCGCGCCTGGCACTACCGTGGCCGCTGCGTGCGGTGGCAGAGGTAGTTACCGACGCAGACTTTTCCATGGGAATTTCGGACGAAGTGAACAGCCGGATCCTGCAGCTTTTGTTCCTGTTTCTACTTTGTGTCGCCGCTTTGGGTCTACTGGACTACCTCGCCCGCCTGTTTTTCAGCCGATTCGCGATTTCTACGACTCGGGATTTGCGACAGGCGGTTTTTGGCAGGTCACTTGGGATCGATCCGGCAAATCGGGAAATAGCCTCCGGTGATCTGGTATCGCGACTGGTTGGAGATGCCGCACGCGTTAAGGCAGGTATGCAGGGATTTCTGCTGCATGTCGCGACCAACGGTTTGTTGTTCGCCGGTGTTACCGTGATTCTCTGGACCATCGATCCGCGTATGGGTCTGTTCTTCACACTCGCGGCGGTAATGATCGGGTTGATTATTGTGTGGGGAACACGGCGTATCTTTCTCGTCTCCCTGCAAAATCGTCGCAAGGAAGGAAAGTTGGCGGACAAGATTTACTCCAGTCTTCGCAGACCCCAGCGAAAATCCACGTTACGTCGAATCAATAAATCAAGCAGCCGCTACGAAGCATCGCTTACCCGCATGCAAGGGCGTGTCACCTGGATCGCCCACCTGATTTTCGGGCTCGCGGTTGTCGGCTCGTTATGGAGCGGAGTGCGGGCTGTCGCCACAGGCGACGTTACCGTCAGCAACCTGGTCCTGTTTATGTTCTATGTGCTGATGATAGGTGGCCCCATTACGCGTTTGGCCCGTCAGGGGACGCGTACCGGGAAAATTCTTGGTCCGGCCTATCGTCTGGTGCAGATGTTGCAACCCAAGCCTGTGTCAGACGGCCCTGCAGCGGTTCTTCGTCTACGCAGTCTGAAAAAGAAACTCGTTCTGAAGGGCCTGCGGTCCAATCCGTATGACAACACGAAAGGAACCGAGACTGACCCGCTATGGCCGACCGTGGTTATCAAGCGCGGCGAACGCATTGCCGTCGTTGATGCCTCCGGAATCACTGCACGTTTTCTGTTGGAGGCCATCGCCGGTGAGAGAGACATCGGCAGAGGCACGCTGAAATGGGATAGTGCCGTATTGAAGGGCAATAACCGACTGGCTTTGCGCAGCCAGGTATCGTTGTTTACGCCCGAAGCGCTGACCGCGAATTCGATTCCGCCACTGGCACAGCGATTCAGGCAGATCGCTACCGGCGCCCGACGGCGAGTCTCCATCTGGTGTTACCTGAACCCGGCCGAGGGACTCTCAACAGAAGACGGGAAACACATCCTGTCATCGTTGTCCGCAAGTAACTTCTCAAACTCTCCGACGATAATCGTCGCTACACGTCACCAATACGGACTGGAAAACTATGATCGAATTATCAATGTGGAAAATGGCCGAATCGCCGTCAACTGAACCTGCAGGGACTGCCAGCGAAAACAGCCGTCGGTGTCTGGTGCACCACCGCCGCGTTCGGGTGTCGCGATGAAGATTCTCTTCGCAGGTTACGCGCCGGTCCACTTCCGCTGTTTTCAACCTCTGTATGACCGCTTGCAGGCGTGGCCAGGCGTCGACGTTTTTGTGTCCGGGGGATTGCGCAGCAAAATCGACAAACACTATCACTATGATACGCCGTCAATGTACCGGGGATTCAATCTGCCGACAGCGTCCGTCCTGTCGGTCGAGGAAATTCAGGATATGGACTTTGATGTGCAATTCTCAGCACATACGAAGTTGATATTACCGCGACGAGTGGAACGGCGAATTCAGATTTTCCACGGCGTCTCGTTCCGTAACAAAGCGGTACGACCCGAGAATCTGGGTTGCGACAATTACTTTATGATCGGTCCGTACATGGTAGCTCGATTCGCCGGCGCCGGACTTTTGACCGAGAACGATCCGCGCATTGCCAATATAGGCTTCATGAAAACCGACGCGCTGGTCGATGGTTCTCTGCATAGAGAGTCCATCCTGAAAGAGGTCGGCTTCGATGGTTCGCGGCCCGTTATTCTGTATGCGCCCACGGGAGCAAAACGCAATTCGCTGGAGACCATGGGTGAGGATGTGATACGGAAACTACTGGAAGTCGATGAATACGATCTCCTGATAAAACCGCACGATCATCCAAAAAACAAAAAGATGGACTGGACGACCTATCTGCGCCGATACGAAAGTCCGAATTGTCGTATCGTTGAACCGCGTGACGACGTTGTCCCTATGCTCTATATCGCGGACCTGCTGATTAGTGATGCATCGTCCGTTGCCAACGAATACACGTTGTTGGACCGGCCTATACTGTTTCTCGATACGCCCGAGCTAATCGATCAGGCGCGCAACGCACGCCACTCGATGCTTGACCTGGATACATGGGGCCGAACCGGCGGCTTGGTTGTAGAGAAAGCGGATAGTGTGCAGGCACTGGTAGCGCAGAGCCTCTCCAATCCGTCACAGATGTCGTTGGTCCGCCGAAGAATCGCCGAAAACCTGTTCTTCAATCACGGGCAGGCAACCGACTCGGCGATGACCTGGATGCAGGAGAACCTCCTGCCGGCCGCAAGATCGCGCAAGAGCCAAGAAAAATGTTCTTAACGACAAGGCAGTCCCTGTCGACCCGGGATTGTCTTTGCGCCAGGCTGTCGATACACGTAGCAATCGGCCACGGAATGCTGGCCGCGCTGATGCTTCTGGCCGGTTTTTCGAGTCGCGATGCAGTCTCCGATGAGTCCGATGCCTCGTCCGATGAATCCGCCACAGCGTTCAACGATTGGCGCATTCGCGGCCGATTGCAGATAGACGGTGCGCGATACAGCGGTGACAACTCGCTGTTTATCGATGACATACAGGTTCGACGTGCACGGCTGGCATTCGCCGGAAAACTGATGGCCGGGTTTAGCGTTAAACTGGAGTACGAACTGGGTGACAACACGCTGAAACCGAAAGGTATGTATCTACGGAAAAAGCTGGGCGAAAACGGCCGTTTGACGGTGGGTCACTTCAAATTGCCGGTTAGCCTGCAAACAGCGACGAGTTCGCTGGACAACACGTTCATGGAGCGTTCTCTCCCCAATCTGGGCGCCACCGGATTCCGCCTGGGAGCGATGGCATCGACGTATGGGGATTCCTGGTCTGTATCCAGTGGCGTAACGGGTGGCAGACTTTCGGATCAGTACGAAATCAGTCGGGAAGGTGTGGGATTTTTCGCGCGCGGCGTATTCAATCCGGTCAGGTCCGGGCGTCGATTGTGGCATCTTGGCTTAAGCTCGGAATTTCGTCGCTACGGTGCCGGCGATTCTGTGCGGTTGCGTACCCGGCCAGAGTCCGATGTGACTGGCGTACGTCTCGTGGATACGGGTCGTATGCGCGATCTGGAACAGAGTTTTCGATATACCGCCGAGGTGGCATGGAAACGAAACTCTCTACAGGTGCAAGCGGAATACATGCGTCTTCTGGCGACACGCCTGAACGGCTCCTCCGACCTTGATTTCGCCGGTTGGTATGCGCAGGCCGGTTGGTTTATCACCGGCGAATCGCGACGCTATAATCGCCGCAGGGGTCGTTTCCGCCGGACGCGACCGGAACATGCCTATGGCGCATGGGAGGTCGCCGTTCGGTACAGCACGATCGATTTGAACAGCTTCGACGTGCTCGGTGGCGAAGAAACGAACAGGAGTATCGCGCTGAATTGGTACGCGACGGATTCGCTCCGCTTTTCACTAAACTATATCGACGCCGTGGCGCGCAGGAATGCGGCCGATCCGGAGGAAAATGTATCCATTATTCAGGCACGGTTCCAATTCGCTTTTTGAAGCAGCACACTTCGCCGGCGGGTGCCTCGGGAAAACTTTGCTACTTCGGCACGACCCATTGCGTAAGAATCAGGATTCTGCGTATTTTCGTCGCCTTTTTGCGACCATAAAGTTGATTTGATACGTCAAATTGTTATGAAACGGAAAATGACACAATTCATTCATCTGGAGGACAAGCGCCAGGTGAAAGCTCTGCTGTCCGGCGATCAGAGCGCTTTCAGGCAGTTTTTTGATGAAAACTATGGCCGCTTGTACCGATTCGCATTGCCGCGCTTGTCGAATGACGCCAATATTGCCGAGGAACTGGTCTTGCAGAGCCTGTCCAAAGCGCTTATCGGCGTGGAGTCCTATCGTGGCGAGGCCCAGCTGTTTACCTGGCTTTGCACCATTTTAAGAAATGAAATTACCGACTGGAAACGCAAACAAGGCCGGTTCAACGAGCGAATCGTGCTGACCGAGGATTTTCCGGCAATCAAGGCCGCCGTCGAATCGTTCCATGCACCTGCGACGGACGACCCGGTACACGATCTGGAACGGACGGAAACAGTACGGTTAATAAAAGTTGCACTTGACCGGTTACCGGTAAAGTACGGTAACGCGCTGGAATGGAAGTACATCGAAGGACATTCGGCTCAGGAAATAGCGACGCGGTTGAACATCGGTCTGGAAGCAACCCATTCGCTCCTCGCAAGGGCGAGGCGCGCATTTACCGACGTTTTCGGCACGCTCGCAGACCACACTGCTGAAACGGTTTACTAAGGCCAAAATCATGAACGAAGACGATATCGATAGCACTGCAAGGGAAGAAGACTCGCTCGCGGAGCTTTTCGCCAACGTGACGCCACGATCGAAGCCCGCCGCGGCGGCCGAGGAGCGTGCCTTCACGATTCTCGAGGCACAGTGGCGAGATGTTGCCAACCGTCGCAAACGCAGGAACCGTCTCGTGTCCTGGGGTATTGCCGCTTCGCTGGTCCTGTCAATGGGCATTGCGTTCAAATGGCTCGGCGATACCCCGACAATAGTGTTAGCGCCGGTCGCCGACATCGCGCGCGTCACGGGCAGTGCGATATACGCGAATAACCAGCACATCGACGGCGGCTCTGCCGATTTCCCCCGGTTGTCTGTCGGCGAGACACTGGCGACCGGTCCCGACTCCAGAGTTGCGTTATCGTGGAGTACCGGTGGCTCACTACGCATCGATGAAAACTCGGAGATCCGCTTCGTCTCGACGAGTGAGATTCAGCTCGTTTCCGGAACGGTGTATTTCGATTCGCTGCCCTATGACCGGAAAACGGACGCGCCCAACTCGTTCTCGATCGATACGGTTGCCGGCCGGATATCGCATGTTGGCACACAATTCCTGACCGGCGTTGCCGAATCGATAGTCACCGTCGGCGTACGTGAAGGGTTGGTACAGATTGACAGCCCGACGTTCATTTCACGTGTGCCATCGAGGAATAGAATACGTATCACGGCCGATGGTCGACAATCGAAACAACTGCTAGAGCCGTTTGACGAATCCTGGCGCTGGGCCGAAGAAATCGCGCCGCCGTTCGACCCGCAAGGTCGAACAGTAGAGGAACTGGTCATGTGGATCAGCCGGGAAACAGGCAGATCATTCCGCTTTCGTTCGAAAGATGCAGCAATGAACGCAGCGAGTACATCGTTGGTCGGATTGAACAACCTGAGTCCGCTTCAAGCGCTCAATACGATGCAGTATGCAACCGATTTAAGGTATGACATTATTGATGAGAAAATCGTAATTAGTCTCGGTGGCGAGCAACGATAAAAAGGACGTAACGAATCAAGCTGAACGATTGGAACGCTGTCGTTTTCGTATTGCAGGCCAACGAACGTCGGGGTTTTGATGACGTTTGCCCCCGTGTGCCTGATCGCCAGGACCTGCAAAGAAATATCGATCATTTTTTTGCGTGCGTCCGGCGACTGACACGTCATTTTCTGCGGGCAGGTTTTGCGGTCTTGTTGTCAATGAGCGCGCCACTCAAGGCGGCCGCAGAAGCCGGCGAATCAGAGGGCGCGACGGTTGGCCGGCCAATAGTGGAAGTCGTCGACGAATATCGGTCGAAGGGTCTGCCGCTCGCGTACAGCTCAGCCTTGCTGCCCAGGGAGTACGTAGTACTCGACGCACCGACATCGCAAGATCCGATCGCAGTTGTCAAAGAAATTCTTCAGCCCTACCAGCTGACCCTCCTGGAAGTGGAGGGACTGCACGTTGTGACCCGCCTTGCCGCCGAGCGCAGCGTTTCAGATCGTGCGGCATCAGTTCCTGTCGCGACCGTCGACGAGGACGTATTAGCCGAGGTTGTGGTTCTGGCGAGTCGTTACGAGTTCCTGCGCAAGGCGAGCAATTCGAAAACGAATATATCTCAACACGCAATTCAGGCGTTGCCGAATTTCGGTCAGGATCCGGTGCGTGCCGTACAACGGCTGCCTGGCACAGCATCAGGCGGAGTTTCGGCAATGCCGCATATCCGAGGTGCCGATTCAGGGGAAACGGGTATTGTCGTGAATGGCGAACAACTCCTGGATCCTTTTCATTTTCGTGACTATCAAAGCATCTTCAGCATTATCGATGCCAGAGCAATCGATGGCCTGGAGGTATTTACCGGCGGCTTCCCCGCGCAATACGGTGATCGCATTGGTGGTCTGCTGCTGATCGACACGATCGTACCTGATGAGAAACGAATATCGGAAATTGGCTTGAGTATTTTCAATACATCACTCATGTCGGCCGGGACTTTTGCCAATGGAGATACGCAGTGGCTGGTATCGGCACGCCGCAGCAACCTGGATCTCGTGCTTGGTCGTGAGTTTGGTCGGCCGCTTTACGCCGATTTATTCACCGTGCTTACATTCAATATTTCGCCGCACACGAAAATATCGGTGAACGGACTGTTCGCAAAAAACCGTGCTCGCGTGGTCGCCGACAAGGATATACCCGGTCGAGAGCGATCCTCGAACAAGTCACGCAGCGCACAAACCTGGATAAACTGGTCTCAGGACTGGACGGACAATCTGTCAAGCGTTACCGGAATTTCGACCAGTGCCAATAAAAGTACGCGCGTCGGTCTGATCGACGATCCGGGAAAAATGATCGGTCAGGTCGCCGATTTTCGGGACTTTGACGTATTTGGAATGCGGCAGGACTGGAGCCTGCAGACGGCTGAAAATCATCGATGGTCCTGGGGAGCGGACTATAAACGTCTGCAAGGCGCTTACGACTATTCCGGAGCAGCGGAATACTTCGGACCACTGCTGTCTTTCGATGGTATTTCACCGTCGTTCACGCGAGATAGCGACGTATCAATCGACGGCGAGTCGTACGCACTCTATTTGTCGGATCAATGGCGACTAACGCCGAAGACCGTGGTCGATCTCGGTCTGCGCTGGGACAAGCAAACGTATACCGGTCTCGAAAACGACGCACAGTTCAGCCCGCGATTCAGTCTTGTGCACCAATTGGGACCCAATACCGATCTACGCCTGAGCTGGGGGCGCTATTATCAGTCACAAGGGATTAACGAGCTGCAAGTCGAGGATGGCGTTGAACGGTTTTTCCGCGCCCAGCGCTCCGACACGGCGATCGTCGGACTGCAACATCGAGTCGGGGACCAGTATGTCGTGCGAGTGGAAGCCTACCGAAAATCATTGCAACAGCAGCGTCCGCGTTTCGAGAACATTCTGGATCCACTGGCCGTGATACCGGAGCTCGAGCCAGGCCGGGTACGTATCGAGGCGGACAAAGGCTTTTCCCAGGGGATCGAGACCTCGGTTGTTTACGACAACGATGGTAAGCTTGGCTGGTGGGCGAGTTATTCCCTCGCAAAGACCAGCGACCGAATTGCCGGACGAAACGTGGCAAAAAGCTGGGACCAGAGACACGCGGTACAAATAGGCCTTGATTGGACGTCCGGTCGGTGGGAGTTCGGCATGGCGGCCAATCTTCGCAGCGGTTGGCCCACAACGCGGCTAGGCATCGACCCGGCTGCCGATTCCGGGACCGCTGCGGCGGAATTCGGGCCAAGAAATGCGCAGCGATTCCCGAATTTCGCTACTTTGGATGTAAAGGCAGCCTATACCGTACCGCTCCGAAACGGCTCGCTGAATTTTTTTCTGGAAGTGTCGAACGTGACGGATCGTAAAAACCAGTGTTGCATTGACGTTAACGTGGTCGAAGATATTGCCGGTAACCTGGTACTGAATCAAAAAAATGACAATTGGTTGCCTTTGTTTCCGTCTATTGGGATCCTCTGGCAATTCTAGATAACGGACTCGAAGAGTGATCCGTGATCTCCTTTAGCTCGATAACGACAGAACTGACGAATTGCGCCGAATGTCTGAAACAATACAACAGCTCACATACCGCAGCGGCGCCCTGCTCCTGGTCCTGCTGCTGCAATCGTTAGCGCTTGGCGCAGAGATTGTCGATATTGAAGTCGATCGGGATGGCCGTCGGTATACGCTGGTCTCTACAACCCTTTTCGACGCAAGTCCCGAGCGGGTATTTGCGGTGCTCATCGACTACGACCAGCTCGCCAGAATCTCGCCGACGATTAAAGACAGTCGCCACGTGGAATCGACTGACGACGGCCCGGCCGTTGTCTACAGTCGTATTGGCGCCTGCGTTTTTTTCTATTGCAAAACAGTTGAAAAATATGAGTATCTCGAATTCGTTCGGCCCACGTACATTCTAACCACGGCGATTCCGGAGCGCAGTGACGTTATTTACAGTCAATCTGAATGGTCGTTGGAGGCCTCCGGCAACGGCGGCACAACCGTCGTCTATCGGCTGGAGTTTGAACCCGACTTCTGGGTGCCGCCGCTGATTGGACCCATGGTGATCAAACGAGCGCTTGTTGCCGACGGCGCAATCGCCGTTGAGCAGATTGAAATACTGGCGCAGAAGCTGGCGAATTTCGATGCAACGAACGGACGTTAGGATTCTGAAAACGGCGATGTCCCGGAAGTAAGTTCGCGTAGCAGAGCTCTAATGATCGTCGGGCGACCTGTCTGTGCTCCTGGAATGGCTCGAAAACCAGTCCGTCCTCCCCGAACCCGGCAACCAGACGCCCGTGTGCCCGGACAACCGGCGCAGTGTCGCCTGTTACCAGGCTTTACTGAAGGTGATGCCGACGAAATCCCTTCCGGTTACGGGCGCTATCGCAACGCCTTTGTAGGGCGTCGTAAAAAAATACGATGACAGGTACCCGATCGCGGCGCCCGCGATGACATCTTCAACGAAGTGTTTGTCACTCTCTACGCGACTGTACGCCACGAACGTTGCTGCGGCGTAAGCCGGGATGCCGAGTTTTCGTCCATACCGTTTTTGCAGGAAGGTCGCACCCATAAATGAAATCGATGCGTGCCCGGACGGAAACGATTCACAGCAGTTACCATTGGGCCGGCGTTTATCGATGGCGGATTTGAGTGCTCCGGTTATCGCTGCATTGGCGACGAAGGCTTTGATAAACTGCACCTGCCCTTCTCGATCGCGTTTTATTGTTGCGGTTGCGAATCCCGTTAGCGGTATCAATACGAGCAACGCATCGCCGGCCTTCTGCGTATCCGATGCGAACGTTGTCGATGGCGCCCCCGTCAGGAGCGTCAGTGCCAGGACCACTGACCATGCGAGGTGCTGTTTCATATAGATATCGCTTTTTCAGTTTGCTATCAAGAAGGTTTCCGCAGCGAAAGCGGCCGCTATAACAAGGGCGGTGAAGGTTGCGATGAGCACAGCGGCCGCGGCAACATCCTTGATCGCCTTGATTTCCTCGTGGAATTCCGGTCGCACGTGGTCCGCCAAAAGCTCCAGGGCGGTATTAAAGAGTTCTGCGCCAATAACAATGCCGATCGCGAGTGCCAGCAGTGCCCACCAAATCGGTTCGGGCCGTAAAATGACGCCGGTCATGACAACCAGCGCGGCGACAATGACGTGCGTGCGAAAACTGGATTCCCCACTCCAGGCTGTACGCAGCCCCTGTAGTGCGAACGAAAGACGGCTGAAAAACGAAAGATTTTTGTTCACATTCAACACTCTGTGCGGGCGGCCCTGTCATCCGAAATGAACCGCCGAAAGACACGACCTAAAAGAATTCAGGCGAATGATGCGGCAATCCGCAACACACTGCAATGGCACAAAAGGCCGCTGGCTGGCCTGCTCCTCTATAATTGTAATCTGCTCTCCGGGCATTCATTATCCGTGAAAGGATGTCGATAATTCCTTCACGACCATCAGGACACGAGAATGCTGAAACCAACGCGCTTTCAATCGCTGGCGGAATTTTATCCGTATTATCTCTCCGAGCACAGCAACCCACGGTGCCGTGCACTCCATTATGTGGGCAGTACATTGGTTGTCGCGTTGTTGATATTTTCATTGCTGACTGCTCACTACACGACACTCTGGTTCCTGCCGGTCATTGGTTACGGTTTCGCCTGGGTCGGGCATTTTTTTATCGAGCGAAACAAGCCGGCGACGTTTCAGTATCCCGTCTACAGTTTCCTGTGCGATTGGATCATGTTGAAAGACTTTCTGTCCGGTCGTTTCAGGAAGGGTTTTCCGGGATCCGGAAACTAGTCGCATCAGGGCAGAGCAACGTCCGCGTGCTCCGAAATCAGCGCATCACTGCGGCGTGGAGAACCGTAAATCCAACGCGGACAGTTGCTGACCCGACAATCCGATCGTGGCGAGTAATCGATCCCAGCGAGGATCCTCGCGAATCGAATTGTAAAACGGACTTCTGTAACTGCGCAGGTTTAACGGTTCCGCGCCAGACCACTTCGAGAGCCAGTAAAATGCGGCGTCCGGATCTCCGATTGCCGCGTAGACCTGCGCAATGGCGGCAGGCGCTGTATCGCCCCAGTCCTCCCGCAGCAGTGCGAGTGTGGCTTCGAATTCATCGCTGCGTTCAAGTTGGTGCAACGCGATGGCCGCGCACATCAGTCTTGACGGGCTTGTGCGTTCTGCCCCACTCAGTGCCGCCAGCCCGGCATCTGCGTCGCCTTTCGCCATGTTGAGTGCGGTCATTGCACTTTCCGCATCGCCTTGCAGCAATAATGCGTACGCCAGCGGCACGTACATATCCAGCCTCTCCGGGTGCATCGCCAGAACCAGCCGCGCCTGTTCCTCGCTCTCGCGATAACGTCCGGCGATTCGGTACGCATGTATCAGGTTGGTCCTGCATATTTCGCACAGCGGGTCATGCGCCATTACGTACTCGCCGAGTTCCACCGCTTCATCGATTCGTCCTACGGCCGCGATGGCGACGGACGCACTGCGCAGAACATCCAGGTCGAACGGGGCCGCGATCAATGCACGTTGGAATCGCGAAACCGCTGCGGCGATGTCATTGTTGACGAACAGTTCGTGCCAACCTTGCCACGCATTCGCGACCGCATCGTCGGGGTCCATCTCCAACGCCTTTTGCGTAAGATCATTCGCTGTGGACTCACCTTGTTGCAGGGGGCGTTGTCCGATGAGAGCCTGCTGATTGTAGGCGCGCGCTAATTCTGTGAGACCGCGAACAAAATCAGGGTCCCGTTCGACCACTTCCTCCAGCATTGCTACGGCTTCGGCTTTCACGCTTGAATCCCGCTGGTGGAGCAGGTATCGAGCGCGAGCAAAGAGACCGAGAGTGAGCGGGTCGGTGGTGTATCTCGGTGGATCCACATTCACCAGGGAAACCCGCAATGCAGAAGCGACGGCCCCGGCGACGTCAGTCTGTACGTCCAGCACGTCCTCGGAAAGACGATCGTAGGTTCGTGACCAGACATGCGATTCGTCTTGTGTATCGATCAATTGTGCGGTTATGCGGACGCGCTTGCCGGACTTCCGAATACTACCCTCGAGCAGATAGGCAACATTCAGTCGCCGGCCAATGGTTGCTACGTCCGAATGGTTGTTTCTAAACGAAAAAGAAGACGTTCGGGCGATGACATGCAAGCTGCGTATTTGCGCCAGTTCTGTGAGGATTTCCTCCGCCAGGGCTTCACCAAAATACCGTTGTCCCTGTTCGTTGCTCAGGTCGATAAAAGGCAGTACCGCAATGGAATTCGCCGGCGGAGAAAATCCTTCCCGGCCACCCTCCTCCGGGCCGGCATCGCGCTGGCTGCCGAACCATACGCCGCTTACCAGAATCGTAAAGATGGCGATCACAATGCCCGTACGATTCCGCAACCGATGCGATGGCGTCGGCGCCGGCGTCGCGATTAATCCCGGGCTGTCGATTGCCGTAACGGTCAGGTCAAACAGATAGCCACGACGCGGTACCGTGCGGATCATTGTCCGGGTGGAATCGCCGAGGGCCTTGCGAATATCGATGAGACAGTGCGTCAGCGAGTCGTCAGTCACCGCCACGTTCCCCCAAACCTCAAGCTGCAAGCGCTTTTTGTCGACCAGCGTACCGTGATTTTCCACCAGGATTTGCAGGACTTTGAACGATTGTGGGCGGAGGTCGACATCCTCCCCGTTTTTGCGCAACGCACCGCGATTCAGATCGAGCGTAAAATCACCGAAATAAAGGCGTCGCTGGTTCTTCCATGTATTTGGCATGCGTAACGCCAGCTCGATGGTGGTTGGGGCAGCCGAGTCTCTGTTATAGCAGTTTTTTCGTCGTTCTTGTGGTCCTCAAGCTCGAACGGCCGGCGCGTTCTCTCCGCCACCGACAAGAAGGCCCGCGCGCGGCGGGCCTCGTGTAAGAAAATTACCCTGCTCAGGGCTTCAGACGTTTCACCAGTCCCATCACAATAACGGTGCACGCCGCTGCGTTGAGTAAGGCGCTTACGCTGCCGAGGATGGCGGTCAGGTAGTAACCGATAAACCAAACCGGATCCAGTGAGCCATAGGCCAGTGCGAGGGCCAATACGCCGATCAGGAAGCGCTGAGAGTATTCCTCCTCGATAAAATAGCCCGCAACCAGTCCCAGCGTCGCAACAATGGCTGCTTCTTGAGGAAGATCGATGAGGCCGGCGACGACCGCGACCAGAACGGCTCCAAGGCGGATTATTTTTCCAGTGTCCATGTTGTTCCCCATATTTCTTATTGCGAAGACTGCTAGGACTGCAGCCTGTCCTGGCACCCTTTCTTGATGCCTTTTTGTTATATGGGGAGCCTAGCAGGTTAATCTTCTGTTGCGTTGCAGCAAATACGACTGAATCGAACATATGGTCAAACGGTCGCACCCGACCCTGTCAATGCGACGCGTTATCGGTTCGATGGCCTGTGTTAGTAACGAACGAGAGCGGACCCCCAGGTGAGTCCCGCCCCAAAGGCTTCCAGTAAAAGTAGATTGCCTCTCTTGATGCGTCCGTCTCGCACCGCTACGTCCAGGGCAAGCGGGATCGATGCACTGGATGTATTGGCATGCTCGTCCACGGTGATAATGGTTTTCTCTAACGGTAAATCCAGTTTTTTCGCGGCCGCCCTGATAATTCGTAGATTTGCCTGGTGCGGAACCAGCCAGTCGATATCGTGTTTGTCGAGATTGTTGGCCGCAAGGGCCTCTCGTGCGATCGCACCCAGAGTGCTGACGGCCTTTTTGAATATTTCATTGCCTTTCATTTGAATGAAGGCGGCCTGCGACTTGAGCAGGTCAAACCCCGAGGACACGCCCGCGGGTACGTGCAACAGTTCCTCATACTGGCCATCGGCGTAGATGTGAGTGGACAGGATTCCGGGTTCATCGCCCGCTGTTAGAATCACAGCGCCGGCGCCGTCGCCGAACAGTACGCAAGTCGATCGATCGTTCCAGTCGATGATTCGGGAATACGATTCGGCGCCCACAAACAATATGCACGACGCTCCCCCGGTACGAATAAAACGGTCGGCGATATCGAGACCGTACATGAAACCGGAACACGCGGCGTGAACGTCGAATGCGGGAATATTATGAATCCCAAGATGGCGTTGCAGTATGCAGGCGGTACTGGGAAAAACTTTGTCGGGCGTGGTTGTCGCAACGATAATCAGGTCGATATCCTCGACGTTGATGGCCGCTGCCTCAATGGCCCTGTTCGCAGCCGCCAGTGCCATATCCGATGTGGTTTCATCGTCTGCTGCAACGTGGCGCCGTTTTATCCCCGTTCTTTCCCTGATCCATTCGTCAGACGTGTTGACCAGGGATTCGAATTCACGGTTATGCATGACTCGTTCAGGAAGGTAACCACCAGTGCCGGCGATTGTCGTAAATGCCATGTTGTCGATTCCTATTTTTCGTCAGGATTTGTTGGCAAGAAAGGCCGACATGTCGTTGATCGTCGGATGCTCAAAGAGGTCGTTAATGTCGATCAATCCGGGAAATTTTTCTTCCACCGCTAACATTATCTCCGTAAGCGTGAGCGAACTGATGCCGACCTCGAACAGATTGTCGTCCGGGCCGATTTTTCGGTCGTGGGAAAACTCGGCGCAAATGGCCATCAATTCACTGGCCAAAGGGTCACTGACAACTTCCTGGACGTACAGGGTCGAACGCTTCGGCAACTGATTGAGCTGCTGCAACACAACGTCGAAATCGCCGTCAAGGTATTCCAGCGTGAGCTTGGCTCGCTGAACCTTACCGCTGGTGGTCTTGGGAATGCGCGTCACCGGGATGACGCGATCGACCTCGAGCCCCGCCTGTATGCCTACGATATCGCGAACTCTGGTGACCAACTCGCGAAATGAAGGTAAATCCTTCCGGTACAAGATGAAGACCAGGATTTCTTCGACCTCGGTTGGCGACGGTATGGCACCGGTGACCGCGACTTTACCCAACTCAAGTCCATCCAGCTTGGCGACAATCTCCTCGATATCGTGCGGATAGTAGTTTTGCCCGTTGACGATGATGATGTCTTTGGCGCGACCGGTGATGACCAGTTCGCCCTCCGCACAAATACCGCAATCGCCCGTCCTGAGCCAGCCATCGTCGGTGAATAGTTCCTCAGTGGCGCTCGGGTCTCGATAAAGGCCTTTGGTAATGTTCTCACCGTGAATCTGAATGTTGCCGACGCAGCCATCTGCCAGCACCCCGTCATCATTATCCACAATTCGATATTCACAATTGTCGATGGCCGAGCCCAGCTTGACGAAGCCGACCGCGTCGTGGTCCTCGGCATTGGCCGGTGCGTAGGGTTCGCCAATGCGTAAACTGTGTCGCTGCACCAGAATCCAGCTGAATTCCTTGCCGGTTTTCGGGAAGGTTACCGCGAGAGTGGCCTCGGCGAGGCCATAGACCGGGAACATGGCGGAGCGTTTGAGGCCGAATGGCGCCGTCGCATCGAGAAACTCGTCGCACAAAGGGGCCGATATTGGCTCCGCACCATTGAGCATCAATCGCACACAGGACAAATCCATCTCCGGTGCCGGCTTTCGCACGAACATCTTCAGGTAGTGCTTGTAACCGAAATTAGGCGAGCACAAAATGGTCGCCCTTAACTCGCTCGCTTTTGACAGCCACAACAGCGGCCTGCGTACGAAGAGACTCGTGTCCATGATCGTATGATTGAGGCCCGTCGCGAAAAAAGTCAGGTGATAACCGATGAGGCCCATATCGTGCGTTAGTGGCATCCAGCTCAACGCGCTGTCTTCTTCTGTCAGTTCCAGACCCCGCACCATCGATTCAAGCGTGGTGGTCAGATTGCGATGCGTCAGGCAAACGCCTTTCGGATCGCTGGTAGATCCCGAAGAATATTGAATGAATGCCAGGTCGTCGGGTTCCCGATGTTGTACCGTGCCGTCCCGGCCTGACGGATTGTCGATGTTTGTTACGCATTTTCGGTCCAGCAGGGAATTCGCGTACGACAATCCCTGCACGGCCGCAAACGTCTTTAGTCGTTCCTGCAGCGCTTCGTCCGTAAACAGTGTTGGATTTTGCAGTCGTGCCGCAATGCGAAATATTTTTAGCCGTTGCTCGTCGTTGATACCAACGGCAATCGGGATTGGCAGGATGCCGCCGAGAATGGCCGCCCAAAACGCAATCAGGAAGCGCTCGTTCGATCCACTCAGGATGATGAGCTCGTCGCCCGCCTTCATGCCACGGTCCTGAAGGGCCCCCAGGAAATGTATCGCACGCGACCGAAGGTCGGTAAAGGTAAGCAGAGATTCGTCGTCTGTCCCGTCGATGAATCGAATAAGCTTGTCGGTGTCCTGACGGTGATCAAGTAACTCGATCAATGTCTTGTAGGTAGTCATGCGGCGAATTGTTGCACAGATGGCCGCAAGATAATGTCATTTCGCGAGCGCAGATTGATGCCAAGATCCAGGCCAGGGAACTCGGCGCTTTCTCGTTCCATGTGGAAGCGCTGCAGCAGATAGCCAAGGTGGATTTTCATTTCCAGGAACGAAAAATACTCACCCATGCATCGTCTCGGGCCAAGCGAAAAGGGGAAATACGGCCGCTCTCCCGTCCTGTGTTTTTCCTCCGGCTCGAATCGCGACGGATCGAAACGTTCCGGATCCGGCCAATACTCCTCGGTCCGATGCAGAATATAGGGCGAGAAAAAAATTTCCGTCCCGGCCGGGATATCGAATTCCGCGAGAGCGTCGTCTTGTAACGCCTGCCTCGAAAAAAGCCAGACTGGCGGATACAGGCGCAATGTTTCCTCGATCAGTTGCTGCGTGTATGTCATTTTCCCCACCGCTTCAAAGGTGATCGATGCTTCGTCCGGAAGCAGTGTTCTCGCTTCCTTGAGCAGTTTCATTTCGGCATCAGGGTGGCTTGCAAGAAGGGACCATGCCCAATTGAGCGTGCCGGCTGACGTTTCATAGCCCGCGACTATCAGAGTAATCAACTCGTCGATCAACTCTTCGTCGGTAAACCCCTGGCCGTTTTTGTCGGTGGCACCCAGGTACATTGAGAGCAGATCGAATTCGTCCTGGTTTCCGCTTTGACGGCGGGCGGTGACGACTTCGAGCAGGAAGTTTCTCAAGCTCCGCACCTTTATCACGACCCTTAGATCGCGGGTGGCGTTGTCGCTCAGAAATGAAAACGGGTTACCGCCATCATGCACGATACGCGTTTCGTAATCCGTGCCGAAGATTGAACGTAATATCAGTTCGAGTGCAAATTCGTTCATCTCACGCGTAATATTCAACGTCCCGTTGGCCGCGACCACATCGCTCCAGAGTGCCGCCCGCCGGCGAGTACAGCGAACCATCTGTGCAACCAGTTTGTGCACGCTTTGGCGGGAAAACGCGGGCTGAATCATGGTCCTGGCGCGGCGCCAGACATCGCCGTCGCTCACAATGATGCCGTTTCCCAACAGCATCTTGACCCTTACAAAGCCCGGGCCCTTACCGTATCTGGCGTGACTGCGAACGAGGATCTGCCGCACCGCATCCGGGTCGTTGATGAAATAGACCGGGCGCCCATTAGGTGTCGGAATGGCTACCCTGTTGCCGTATCGGCGCTGCAGCGTAAGCAGGCAGTCGAGCGTTTCAGGGTTAACATCGATTCGAAAGGCCTCCTCCGGTCCGGGAGGCAGGCGCAATGGGGTGCTGGATGAAGTCATTGACGCTGCAGGTTATGGCGGGACGAGGATTATTTCAGCCGCAATATTACATTGACCGGCACCGGACTGATACTGCAAACTCGATTGTGCTCGGCCCGAGGCGGGCCTGAAAACGCGTGCCAACCCCGGTTTCAGCGTGACTCCGGAGCAGAAAACACCCCTACCGACGTTTGGATACATGACAGGCAAGAACCGTAAAACTGACTTTGATGACGTCGAGTCCCGTCGCGGATTCGTTGGCAAGCGCAAGATGTCGATCGGGCGACGAGTCTATTACTTCTTCGGCTTGCCGGTGCTGCTGGCCGTATTGCAGATGATCTGGTGGACATACCGGATCGAGAAAGTCATCGGCAAGGATGTGGTTGAGCGGGTACTGGCTGAAGACAAGGTGTATGCCCCCTGTTACTGGCATCAACACACCGTTCTTTGCCTGCACATGATGCGCGACTGGATGCGCCGGGGCTTCAGGGCAGGATTCGTCGTTTCGCCGTCCGTCGATGGCGAGGTCCCTGCGAGAATCGCCAGGTCATGGGGGGCGGAAGTGATCCGGGGCTCCGCCAAACGCACCGGGGCGCTGGCTATGAGGGACATACATGCCGTCATGAACGAAGGCGTTTCCATCGTCACGGCGGCGGATGGCCCTCTCGGGCCGAAATATGAGTTCAAACTGGGGGTTGTTTTGATGGCCCTCGTCGGCTCGGCGACGATGATTCCCATTGCGTGTGCAGCAGATCGGGCCTGGTATCTCAGGCGCTGGGACAATTTCATGATACCCAAGCCGTTTGCCCGAATCGTTCTGGCCGTTGGCGAGCCTCAGGTTGTTACGGCCGCGGGATCGAGGAATGAGCTCGAAGAGCATCGCAAGGCTATGCAGGATGCAATTATCTCACTGCAGAAACGGTCCGAAGAGGCGTTGCAGGTCAACAACGGATAGATCGTCCATGTCGCAACGTTGGAAAAAATTCCGGTTTGTCGTCATCGGCTGCATCGCCGCCATGATCGCATTGCCCGGCGAGACGGTATTGGCCGAAGCTACCATTGTGCCCCACGAGGCCTTTTACAAAGTCAGGATCAGTATCTTTGGCGGTACGATGCGCACGACGGTTACGGCGACTGAAGGAGGCTTCGTATCAAGATCAGTTATCAAGCCGTCCGGATTCGCCCGGCTGTTGATGCGCGGTTCGATTGAGGAACGCTCTGAATTCATGCTGGACGCGGACGGTATTCGACCATTGCACTATGCATCGTCGGACACCCTGTCGAAGAAAGACAAGTTCATGACATTCGATTTCGACTGGAGCAACGAACGGGTAAGCGGCAGGATTAACGATCAGGATTTCACTTTCGAGCTGGATCGAGAGGTTCATGATCGCGTATCCATTCAATACGAGCTGATGTACAAGCTGCTAAACGGTGAGACGAACAGCGAGTACGCGTTGCTTGACGGTGCCCGCTTGAAGCAACTGCAGGTCAGCAACATTGGCACGAAAATCATCACAACGCCGTTCGGCAAATTCGAGGCGATTGGTATTCAACATCGGGCTAAAAACTCTTCGCGAGTGAGCACGCTTTGGTGCGCTGAGGCACTGGGATTTCTGCCTGTCCTGATCGAACAACATCGTGACGGAAAACGTCGCGTCCGGGCGGTTCTGACTCACTACGCGCCGTTGGGGAAAGGCCCCTGACAGCAGACGCCTAGCCGAGTGAAATCGATAATTGCATTGCCAGAAAAAGGCCGGCCGTGACGAGGCCACTGAGGGCAAGAATCGCCCCCCATCGAACGAGCGCCGGGGCGTGATTCGCACCAGCGACAAAAGGCGCTATTGGCAACGCTGCGACACAAAGCAGGGGCAACGCGATGCGACCAATCGCAGGGTACCGATAGCTCCATCGGCGCAATTCGGTTCTGCTTTTTACGTGCTTGGCAATCACGTGGAGATTGCCAAGCTGCTCGGTGGCAAGGCGCACGGTTTCGTGCTCCGAAATACCCTGCTGAGCGATATCGTGACGAATGTCGTCATAGTGATCGCGAAGCTCTGTCATTGTACGCCGGACGAATCGGGGCGAAATACCCGCGTCAAGCAGGTGGCTTCGCAACGCTTCGAAATCGGGCTCAGGCACGGCTTGCTGCTCCAAGAGCGGCGTTGATTCCCGATTGAATGCGCTGCCATTCATGCTGCAATATCCCAAGTCGCTTGCGACCCTTCGCCGTTACAGAATAATACACTCGCGTTCGTCCCGCGACCTTTTTACGCCGTGCTTTTAATGCGCCGCTTTGCTCCAGTCCATGTAAGACGGGATAGATAACGCCCTCGCCGAGCGTAATCGTTTCGCCGGTCACGCCGCGAATTCGTTTTACCAGCTCGTAGCCGTACATTTCTTCGGCATTGAGCTGCTGCAGCAGAAGCAATTCGGGTACACCGCTCATGAAAGGTGGATTGGATTGTGCCAATGAAGTCCCCGTCTTTAACCCAGCTTCTCAACATACCTCGCGCTGCGAGGTATGTCAATATATACATCGTAGCGCAAGGTATGTAGTCTATACATCGTTCCACAAGGTATCACGGCGGGCCGTCTCGATGAACCGGGACCAACACGAGGAAGCACAATGATGACACGTTACCTAACCTCCGCATCACTCGGCGTGACCATGACTTTGGGTTTGTTGTATCTCATGCATATACTGATCGACACCGGCAAGGCCGTCGGAACCGATCCGGTGAAAGGCCCCGATCTGGCATGGATACTCCCTCCGACCGAAGACTTACCCCCGCAGCTTGACGAGCGCATCGAACCGCCACCACCGCCCATGATACCGCCGACGAATCGGGCGCCAGAATCCACTGAATCAAGCGGTACCGGCACCGGTGTCTCGATCTCTTTGAAACAACCCGAAAGCGCGCGGCCAAAATTCGGACCGCCGGCTTTCACCGACGGTCCTCTCGTCAATATCGTGCGAGTACAGCCAGCGTATCCGATGCGGGCGTTGACACAGAACATAGAAGGCTATGTCACGGTGGGCTTCGACGTTAGCCCGGAAGGCTCGGTGATTAATGTTTTTGTGCTCGATTCTTCGCACACATTGTTCGAAAAATCCGCTATTGAGGCAGCCTACCGGTTTCGCTTTAAATCCCGGGTGGTCGATGGCGTTCCGGTTGGTACCACCGGGCTACGCAATCGATTTCGATTCAAGATCGATAAATAGTGACTTAAGAGGTTCAGTTTAAGGGGGGTGCGTATTCGGTCGTACCTTTCATCCCGCCGGGTGACGGTCAGATGCATCCCCCTTTCTTAACGATCGCCGTCAATCGCGCCTGAATGTTTGAACGTTAGTCACCTCTTCGCCTTGCTTGCTGCGAAAGGTAATCTGTCGACGTAACCGCGATCCATTGTCCAGAACCTGGTAGCGCTCCGTTAGCTTCATACGCTCGTCATCCAGCGTCTCTACGACGAACTGGTCGCCTTCCCAGCCAGAGACGCGTTGTGCTCTGACGGCGCCCACGCTGATGGTACGGGCCTCGCCAAAGTGGTACTCCTCAACGATGGATCGGTCAAAACTGATGAACAAGCCCGTTTCGGTCCGGGTGATCTTGAGCATCTTGCCGTTTTTCAGAAACACATGCACCAGACCACCCACCACGGGCCTCGGTGCGTGGTCGCCTTTCTTTTGCGCTGAGTTAAAGCGGCGGTTTTCCTTTTTTTCATCCACATCGTTGGTGGCACGAATCGCGCGATCCAGGTCGCGTTTGGCGTTGTCGATGTTCTCCAGCATGATCCATTGACCCGGCAACGTTTCATTCGAGGGCGCATCGTGGCTTTTGCGCAGCAGTAACTCCGGGGCAGTACACCCACTGAGAACCAATGACAAAAGTACCAGCAGCGAAATATTCGTGTTCATAAAATGCCGAGTTGGGTTATAAAGCGCGGCCCGACGACCGGCCACTGTCCCGTGGTTTCTGCGATGACTGAAATTGCTTCCACCGCAACGATCGGAGCAACGTTATACTACGAACCGGGTATTGGGAAGTACACAGTGGCTCCGTCGCTGGCGGACAATATCAGCGTTCCGACGGACCAACGAGTGAGTAACGTTATGAATAGCGATCAGGTTGCAAGTACCTGGAGTGGCGAACTTGCGCCGCCAGCAGTATGTCCGGAGGCTGCCGATATCGTCATTATCGGTGGCGGTATTGTCGGTGTATCGACGGCATGGTTTCTGGCTCGACAGGGCGTACGTGTTGCGCTGTGCGAGAAAGGCTTCATTGCCGGCGAGCAGTCGGGGCGCAACTGGGGCTGGGTTCGTGTGCAAGGCCGCGATCCCCGGGAAGTGCCCATGATGATCGAGAGCCTGAAAATCTGGCGAACGCTGGCCGAGGACATCGGTGAAGATGTCGGTTTTACCGAAGGCGGTTGCCTCTATCCTGCGAGAACGCACAAAGAGCTTGCCACGCTTGCGGCGTGGCAGGACGTCGCGCAAGAATTTGGTGTGCCAACCCGCGTCATCTCCGGCGATGAACTGGTTGCCCAGGTAGGAGCGGCCTCCTCCCACTGGGTCGGTGGTTTGTACACGCATAACGACGGTCGGGCCGAACCGCACAAGGCGACAGCCGCCATTGCTCGTGCCGCCGTCAGGGAGGGAGCGAATCTGATGACCGCCTGTGCCGTGCGTGGCATCGAAACCACTGCGGGCAGCATTTCCGCCGTCGTCACAGAGCATGGCCGCATAAAAACGTCCACGGTTCTGTGTGCCGCGGGTGCATGGTCTTCGCTGTTTTGCGGTTCCCTCGGTATCTCATTGCCGCAACTCAAAGTGCGCGGCACCGTTGCTCGCACAGCCCCGGCCAAGAGTTCAATTCGGGGCAACGTATTTGACGAGAAACTCGGCATACGCCCGCGACAGGATGGCGGCTATACCGTGGCGCATGGCACGATCATCGACCACAGCATTACACCCGCCACGTTTCGTTACGCGTTCAAATTTCTGCCGGCGCTCAAAGAGGAGATTCGCTCTTTACGCATTTCGATTGGCAAAGATTTCTTCGATGAGCTAAGAATGCCGAAAAGCTGGTTGCTAGATGCTGAATCGCCTTTCGAAACCATGCGGGTGCTGAACCCGGAACCCAATCCAAAGGTACTGGCCGGAATCAAAAAGAATCTTGCCGCGACCTTTACCGAACTCGCAAACGTCGAAATTGTCGAGTCCTGGGCGGGCATGGTGGAAACGTCGCCCGATGTCGTGCCGATCATTTGCGCCGAAGATGCCCTGCCGGGATTTTTCATTGCGACCGGATTCAGCGGACACGGATTCGGCCTCGGACCGGGCGCGGGCAAGGCCATTGCGGCGATGCTTACGGGCAACGATGTTGGCATCGATCTGTCGGCATTCCGGCTCAGCCGATTCTTCGATGGCAGCCCGATTCGAGTGTATTCAGCGGCCGTGTAGCGGATTCTTCCCGGCATATCAGGTTCGGCGTGCCAGGCTGCGGGAAGAAAATATGTCGGCAGCCATAATGAATGAACTGCTTTCGAAGGCGCAGTTTCGATCACTTGTCTGGAAAGAATAACAGCAGGTGCATCTGCCGATACGCGACCTCCTGAGCCCCGGTCGCGTGTCAGGTCACGCTCCTACAGCGGTGCCCATAGAATAATTGTAGGAGCGTCACCTGAGGCGCGACCTCCTGAGCCCGGTCGCGTGTCAGGTCACGCTCCTACAGCGGTGCCAATAGAATAATTGTAGGAGCGTCACCTGAGGCGCGACCCTCTTAAGCCCGGTCGCGTGTCAGGTCACGCTCCTGACATCAATGCTTTCCGGAGTGCCGAAGCCAAAGAACCTCGTCGCATAACCTTGATGGCCTCCAAAT
>JAADHU010000008.1 GCA_013151645.1 Gammaproteobacteria bacterium
TGGCAGAGATGACGGCGGAGCCTTTCAGACCAAGGATCTCGCGATTCTTACGGCCATTCCGGGCAAGCCGGGTCGGTACATGATCGAGATCACCTACCATATCCAAGAGAATGTAACGCGCGGTACGCTGAAAGGTTTCAAGGGTCAGTTTACTAGCTACGGGCTCGTCGATCTTCGTGACCCAGACAACATGGTCGGCCTTGTTCGTTATACCGGCGAAATCTGCAAGTAATAACTTCTAATAAATGCCAACGGGTGGAACAACCGCCCGTTGGCACCTTTCCACTATCAAATCGAAATCAATACTATGAGTACGAAACCCAATCTGTCCGCTCTGCCGACCCGCCTTTTATACACCATGGTTCGCGTGAAAGATCTGGATCGTTCCGTCGAGTTCTATCGGGATGTCTTGGGAATGCAAGAGCTACGACGCGAATCGTTTACCGAAGGACGTTTTACGCTTGTTTTTATCGGTTATGGCGATGAGGCGAGCAATGCGGTCATCGAATTGACCCATAACTGGGATGAAAACAACTATGAACACGGCACCGGCTACGGTCATCTGGCACTGGAAGTCGGCGATATTCACGCAGCTTGTAAGCGACTGGCAGGCCTGGGCGTAAAAATTGTACGGGACCCGGGACCGATGATGTTCGCAACCGATGAATCGGCACACCGTGACGTCATCGCCTTTATCGAGGATCCGGACGGCTATCGGGTAGAATTGATCGAATCGCTTGCGCGCTGACTTCTGCACGATCGATGTACGGCACCGCATTCGACATTGACTGCTCGTGGCCAATGCTCACCTGATGAAAGTCGAATTATGTGACGCCACGATCGTCCGCTCATAGGTGTAAGCCGACATCCACTCTTCTGTGAATAACTACCGATAACGTGGCTTCTCGGTTCATGCCGAGAACTTTCGGTGGGAACAAACCGTCACCTAAGCGTTACCGCTCGTTACGTTCATCATGCCATGTTCGGGTTAAGCGTGGCCAAAAATCTCTAACGTTGCCCGGGATTTTCCAGCCCAAGCTGATCCGTGACGTCGTCAATCCAGCGACGGCGAGAGCTGTCGTTGTATTCATCCGGCGCAAACTCGGCTGAGACATTGTCAAGCTTCGCCACCGCCTGACTTACACGTTGCAGCTGTTGATCATTCAACGAAGTTTCTACAGTGTCCCCGACCAGATGTTCCAATTCTCGTACGCAGGCTTCCTTGATCGCGATATCAGCCGCCGTCGATCTCTTTGTGCACAATCCGTACGTGCCGTTCAGCCAGTGACGCCACTCCTGCTCCGCCAGGTTGGGTAGTTCCCTGGCATCGAATAACCCGTGCCTCCAGGCGGATTGCTCCTTGATGCTCGACGAATAGGCCGCTATGAACTCAGACTGCAACAGGTCGTGGATACCAACCGGCTCAAGATCGGTCTGGAGGTGCTGCAAGCGTGTGACCAGAGCAATATGGCTGCAAGGAAAATACTGAAGTCGCTCCGGTTCGGTGCTTCGAGCACCAAAGAATGAGTGGACCTCATGGCTGGTCAATACAGTATACGAAGGCCCAGGCAGGCACTCCTGCGAAATCCAGGTAAAAATCGTATCCGCGTTGCAGCAACAACGTTCGGCCAATGTAGCCAGGGTCAGGAAGTTGCTGGCGATATAGCGGATGACATTGCCTGCAGTGGTGCATGTGTTGGGGAGACAATCATCGCTTTCACTGCGGCAAGGATTTGCCTCTTCATCTTCGTGAACTGAACGGCTATCGGCCGGCGCTTGCTCACGAGTGACCATGCCGTAATCACGCTGCACCGTTGCAATTCGTAGTCGGTAGTCCTTGAAATAATCGCTTCGCCCCAGCGCCTGCGTCTTCCGATGTTCGTCCGTATTTCGCCAGGTTTGTAACGCCGCCTCACTTTCAAAGAAGCTCAGCGCGAGGATTTTTCCAGTGTCGCTGACGCTGCGGAAACGTTCAACGGAAATGAAACCCGGCACCGCTTCAAGCGAAACCTTTAACGCCTGTGCCGCGTCGAAGTAGTCTTGCTCATGATCGCTTTTGGGCCAGACCTCAAAGATAACCGCAATCATGTTTTGACCATCGGCGCATGCGGCGCGGATGCGAGCCGCAGAAAAATCCGGTCTTCGCGTAAAAGAAACCGCTCTTTCTGAGCAAACGCGTAGTTCTCCTTTCCGACGGGATGTTCGTTCAGTTTAGCTCGGTAGGCTTCGTAGTGTGCGAGACTGTCGACGTGGTAGACGCCATACGCCGTCGTTGATGATCCTTCGTGGGGTGAGAAGTAACCGACGAGGTCAGCACCACAACTCGGGATGCACTTCCCCCAATTTCGAGCGTATTGCTCAAACTCGTCACGCTTGGTCGGGTCTATTTCGTATCGAATAAAACAGGTAATGCTCATATTCACTGCTCTGCTGGTGTTTGTGCGAACAGGAACTCTATCGTCTTGTTCAGCAAGAACGGTTCGACTAGTATCGAACCATGAAAGAAGCACCAAGTTTTGTGGCCATTGCAGCCCTGCTCGGCGACCAGGCGCGCGCGACAATTCTCAATGCTCTGATGGGAGGCCAGGCACTCACCGCATCAGAGCTGGCGATCGAGGCAAACATCACCAGGCAGACGGCTAGTTCTCACCTCGGAAAACTGGTGGCGGCCCGGTTGCTGAGTGTCCAATCCCAGGGTCGGCATCGATATTTCCAGCTCGAGTCGCCGGACGTTGCAGCCATGCTGGAAAGCATAATGGGCGTGGCTCAACGTAGCCGCACGGCCCGAATGCTCCCAGGCCCCAGGGATCCCGCGTTGCGGCGAGCGCGGCGTTGTTATGACCATCTAGCCGGTGAACTGGCTGTTGAAGCTTATGATTCTTTCGTTGATCGCGATTTCATACGATTGACTCGACAAACTGATTCGAAAGATACACTGGCACTGACTGCCGCCGGCCAGAATTTCTTCGGCGCCCTCGGTATCGCCTGCGCCCGTGTTGATAAATCGCGCCGCCCGGTCTGCCGGCCCTGCCTGGATTGGAGCGTTCGCCGGCACCATCTCGCTGGTCGTCTCGGCAAGGCCTTGTTGGACTTTTGTTACCAAGAACATTGGGCGAAACCGGTCAATGGCTCTCGAATTATCCGTTTCAGTCCGATCGGGGAACAAGAGTTTCGAAGAGCGCTTTTCAGCTAGCCGGCGAAGGTGAAAAAGTGACCCAGGCGGAATCCGACCTGATGCAGCACGAGTGGCAGAGAAGTGAAAAAACCGTTCGTGACTCAACCGGGAGGCCCGGTTGCTCTTGTTGTCGAGCTGACGGTGACTCATTCTCGGGCGATTCTTGCGGAGTTGTCGGCCTCGACGTGCTGACTATGAGCCCCGAATTGTGCGCCGCGTGTCAGCATTCAACCGCGCCTTCAAGACAATGGAAGGTGAGACTCCCTCCGCATACAGAGCGCGGGTCTTGAAAAAAGCAATTGGTTAACCATCGGTCTTCGTCTCAGCATGCAGAACTGCTCACCTCTTCGCACGCTCGTGCGATGCGGTTGACATCGTCATAGCGCTTAAGAAGCGGACGCTCCATCCAGCCGAGCTACCGGGGTATTTTAAGGGCGCTCAGTCTATCGCGAAGCAGTAAAAGAGACCATCACCGCCAGTACCAACCAGGTCGCTTTGGCTGCAACCGCGCGAGCCGTGTGCGTTGTTCCATGAAGTCGGGTTTGGGCCACCGCCCTGTCGGTCGTGGTGACCCACCTGGGCACTGCCATCGGCTCCATTGTAGGTCCAGTTGCGACAGCTATGATCGGTGCCGTCCGGGAAGGCGGTTCCATCCAGATTCGAGCCCGTCAGAATATCGTGGCGGTTCGGGGAGTCCCCGCGGCCGTTGATCTCATCACCGGATTCACTGATCGAATTGGCCTTGCTGAGTTTATTGGCGTCGCTGTGCAGATCGTCGACATCGGCGGCGACCTGGACGCCGTTTGCATTGACCCATGGCCCGGTACCGATTCGATCACGGGCATTGACTGCCGCAGCGTCATCGGTCGCGCCCGCACTGAGGTAAGCCCGCCAGGTTTTCCCGGCCACCCCTGCCGACTCCGCCAGCGCGGCACAGTGTGCATCCGCACCTTTCAGACCACCGAGATTCGCGCCGTCACCCGGACCGTGGCTCGTCAGGAAAAAACTCATGTTTGCATCCTCGGCCAGGGTGTAACCCATTCCCATGAGAAGTCCGAGCGAAATCACTGCTAGCGCTTTATTTTTCATTGGTCTTGCTCTCCTGATCGATCGTTTCACCGTTGCCCTCAAGTATAGGCTCGCAGGCCTGCCCAATACAGCAAATCGTTGCCTCTCGTTTACGCGGAAACTTTTCCTTGAATCTACATTACGAATACCACATAAATGACTGTTATAACTGGACTCGTGGGGATGTGTCGTAATCCAGTATACTGCCTCAAAACTTCGTACCGAGGTCGACCGTGAAAAACATCCTCTTCATCATTGCCAGCACCGTCTTGTTAATGGCGTGCTCGAACGACACTGCGACGGACGCGAGTACACCATCGAACTATCATGACAACACCGGCCGAGACGATGTTCTCAGTGGCGGTGTCCGGATGATCCCGATAAAAACGCCGAAAGGCACGTTTAACGTCTGGACGAAACGCACCGGTAACAATCCGACGATCAAGGTCTTGCTGCTGCACGGCGGACCGGCATTTACGCACGAAGCCTTCGAGGCCTTCGACAGTTACTTCCCAGGTGCCGAAATCGAGTACTACTACTACGATCAACTGGGTTCTTACTACAGCGATCAGCCGGACGAAGCCGACTTGTGGGAGATACCGCGATTTGTCGAAGAGGTTGAACAGGTGCGTCAGGCACTGGGCCTGAACAAAGACAATTTCTATTTACTCGGACAGTCCTGGGGCGGCATGCTCGCGATAGAGTATGCGTTGAAATACCAGCAAAACCTGAAAGGGCTGATCATTTCCAACATGATGGCGAGCATTCCCGCCTACAACGAGTATGCCAGTAACGTACTGATGGCCACCATGGACCCGGAAATTCTGGCCGAAATCAAGGAATACGAGCGCACCGGTGACTATGAGAACCCTCGATACACGTCTCTGTTATTCGAACATCACTACGTCTACCACGTGCTGCGCCTGCCGATCGAGCAGTGGCCCGAACCGGTCATGCGATCCTTCAAACACATGAATGCCGATATTTACGTCTCCATGCAGGGGCCCAGCGAGCTGGGAGCCAGTGGCAAACTTGAGTTCTGGGATCGGACCGCGGACCTGAACAAGATTGCGGTACCGACGCTGGTCATTGGCGCGCAATATGACACCATGGACCCGAAACACATGGAATGGATGGCGAGCGAAGTTCAAAACGGCCGCTACCTGTATTGTCCGAACGGCAGCCACCTGTCGCAATATGACGATCCGGAAACGTATTTCACCGGCATCATCCGGTTTATTCGCGACGTCGATTCAGGGGCGTTCAAGTAGTGCTGGTTACCATTCGCGACGCTACTGCGGACGATGCGAAAACGATTGCCGCCCATAATTCCGCGATGGCCCTCGAAACGGAAGGCCGCCCGCTCGACCCGTCATTGATCGGCCCGGGAGTCCGGGCTGCCCTGGAAGATAGTCGCAAGGGTCTTTACTGGGTTGCCGAACAAAACGGCAGGGTGGTCGGACAGATCATGATCACGCATGAATGGAGTGACTGGCGCAATGGCGTCATGTGGTGGATTCAAAGCGTGTACGTCGCCAAATCTTCACGACGCCAGGGCGTGTTCTCGGCCCTGTATCGGCACGTCGAATCACTCGCACGGCAAGATCCCGAGTGCTGTGGAATTCGATTGTATGTAGAACACGAGAATCAGCGCGCGCAGGCAACGTACCTCGCGCTTGGCATGGTCAAACCCGGCTATGATGTGATGGAAG
The DNA here is from genome assembly GCA_013151645.1 of Gammaproteobacteria bacterium. GTDB lineage: Bacteria > Pseudomonadota > Gammaproteobacteria > Steroidobacterales > Woeseiaceae > JAADHU01. The sequence goes on from JAADHU010000008.1 coordinate 5,956, forward strand.
TCGATTTTCGTAACGACACAGCCCCGAAACAGGAGTCATCGAATGCTTAAACCGGACAGCAGTGCGCCGGAGTTCATCTTGCCCGACGAAAATGGTAATGACGTATCGTTGTCGGACCTGTTGCAGAACGGGCCATTGATCCTCTATTTCTATCCGGCCGATTTCACGCCAGGCTGCACCAAGGAAGCCTGCTCAATTCGTGACGTTCACGGTGATATTGAAGCCGTTGGGCTGCAGGTCGTCGGTGTCAGCCCGCAGGACGGCGAGAGTCATGAACGATTTCGCAAGGAACATAAATTGCCGTTTAAACTCCTGAGCGACACTGACAAGGTGGCCATCAAGATGTACGACGTTGACGGGCCATTCGGTGTCGGCGTGCGGCGCGTGACTTATCTGATCAGCCAGGGAAAAAAGATCCAGGCGGCACTGCAGGCGGATGTGCTGGTAAACCGCCACACGGAGTTCATTCAGAAGGCGATCATGTTGCGCGAAGCGGCGGGCATACGCGTTGATGATCGCGACCGAGAGAGATAACCTGCCCACCTCAACAGGGTATTTGCAATCCGCTTCAGCGGTCGCGCGTCAGGTCACGCTCCTACAAGGAGTGCCAACAGAAAACGGTAGAAGCATCACCTGAGGCGCAATCAGCAATAACCCGAGTATCGCTACTCACCATGCAATGTCACCACAACACTACGAGTGTGCGGCGCGTGGCGATGCTCCCACAAGTAGATACCTTGCCACGTACCGAGCGCGCAACTCCCGTTGGTGATCGGTAAATTCAAATCCACTTGCGTCAGAATACTGCGCACATGCGCCGACATATCGTCCGGCCCTTCCTGTGTATGCGTATACATCGGATCGCCATCGGGCACTTGCCGCGACATGAACGACTCCAGATCACGCATCACCGCCGCATCTGCATTCTCGGAAATCATGAGTGACGCGCTCGTGTGGCGAATCAAGAGGTGGCAGATGCCGACCGAAATATCGGCTGTCGCCACGGTATCCTGTATTCGCTCAGTCAGGTCGTACACGCCTCGGCCGGCGGTCTCGATAGTCAGTATTTCCTGTTTGTACATACGCTTCTTGTTCTGGTTGGTTTCGAATCAGGTCGTTTCGCTTTCTGGCTTTTCGATGGCTGGCATCGATGGCGCTTTTACGTCGTCCGTCCGCGGATCGTAGGGTTCGCCGTAACGCAGGCGGATGGTCTTTGTCTTGCCGAACCACGGTATCGAGACAATGTAGATGTTGTCGTATTCAGAATGGCCGATCGGTGGAACTTTCTTGCTGGCACCGAGATCGGCAATCAATGTTGGTACTGTATTGCTGTGCCCCACAACCAGAATGATCTTGCCTTTGTGCGATTTGAGAATGGTTTCGAGCACGGCCTCATTGTCGTCCGGATCGTATTGGTTCACTTCCAGATCAAGCGCCGTTGCCAACGGTTGTGCCGTCTCGAGCGTGCGCCTGAATGGCGTTGAATAAATTGCGTCGACACCGGCGACGACATCCGCTTCGACCAACTGCCGGGTCAATTCGGCCACCCGTCGCCGGCCGGCCTCACTCAAGCCCGGATCGTCCGCCGGTTCCAGCGCCCTTTCCGCATGACGGACGAATATCATGGTCGTGGTCGCCTGTAACTCGAAAAACCAGGCAAGCCCGAGCGCAATCGCGCTATAAAGGATGACGATTTGAATGCGGCGTCGATGGCGCCTTTTTCGGCGTTCCGCCGTTGTCTGCCCTTTGCTCATGGGCAGCGAGCTTACGGTGTTTCGGCGGTTTTGACTACGTTTCGGAGTCTGAATCCCTGCCCTTTCTGGGCGATACGACGCGGAACTCGCCTTCGATAATTTCGACGTTGGCAGACTTCTGACCGGAATCGTTCGTACCTGCCGCAAATTGCTTGCGCATCTTCCGACCCAGCCACCAGACGCGAATGCCAATGACAGCGGCCAATACGAGCACAAGAGCGCCCAGGGTGATAAAGGCAACCACGCCGAGCACGATTGATACTCCCACGACCAGTGCGCCTACGATGACGACCAGCACGTTGGCCAACGGGTTGCCCACCGGAAATTGTCTATTGCCAAACGGCTTGTTGCCAAATTGCTTGTTCAACTGACTCTCGCTTCTCTATTTAATGCCGCCTGTTCGAGTATAGAACTCTTCGAACCACGGAACCCAGTTTTTCCCACCATCATTGGTCTGTCCGAAAAATTGCCCTATCCGACCATCGGCTGGCAGGGTCCACACACCACGACCGGGAGCTGTCGCTACAATCATGCCAAGCGACATAATGACGGTCAGGGCACTGCTTGCCATTCGATCAAAATTCACCGCATAGTCTGCCTGTTGCTCTTGCTCACGGTTGCTGAATTTGGACTCATACATCGGTAGTTCGTTCGCGAAACCGCGCTGATCGATTGATATAGCGCTCATACTCGCTCATTTCAATCGTCGGGACGCGAAAATACGCTCTATTTTCCACTAATACCGCCCGGGTGGTTGAAACATGGCCGCAGTGCAAGCAAAATGCGCCGCGTTACCCCGGAGAGGTGGCAGAGTGGTCGAATGCACTGGTCTTGAAAACCAGCAAGGGTTTGTAGCCCTTCGTGGGTTCGAATCCCACCCTCTCCGCCATATATTGATCTAGCCTGTTGGAAGTTGACGAGTTATAAGAACACGCTTCACCCCGGCCCACGGTTCAACCTACAGGCTGTGAGTGAAAAGAATGGGGGCATGCTGATATTGCCCCAATGCGTGATGTAGCAATAGACCATCGGACGCGCAAAACTCTCGCAACTCCCATCCAGCTTTTCATGGTCTGTCCGTCGATGTTGGTTGGCTCAGAGTTAATGGTGTTGCTCACAGTTGGTAAGTGATTCTGACCGCCTGCAGTCTGACCTGCAAAGGCCCA
>JAADHU010000021.1 GCA_013151645.1 Gammaproteobacteria bacterium
TGCGGCCATGCCGGACAGCGCGGCGGATAATGCGCCGCAACACATACCCTCTGCCCTCGTTGCCCGGCAACACACCATCGACAATGAGAAATGAGCAGGCACGGATATGATCGGCGATGACGTTCAGAGAGCTGGCACCGTTGTTGTCCACGCCGAGTGTTTCAGCCGTGGCGCGAACCAGGTGGCTGAACAAATCGATGTCGTAGTTGCTGTGTACGCCTTGCATCACCGCTGCGACGCGCTCCAAACCCATCCCGGTATCGACCGACGGTTTTGGTAGCGGTGTCATCTCGCCATCGGCTGACCGATCGAATTGCATGAAAACAAGGTTCCAGATCTCGATGTAACGATCACCGTCCTCATCCGGCGATCCCGGGGGACCACCGGCGACGTCGGGCCCGTGATCGTAAAATATTTCGCTGCACGGTCCGCAGGGTCCCGTGTCCCCCATGGCCCAGAAATTGTCTTTAGCGCCCATACGCGAAAACCGCGAGGCGTCAACTTGCATAGTCTTGAGCCAGATATCGGCGGCCTCATCGTCGTCATCAAAAACCGTGACCCACAGTTTTTCCGCCGGCAATCCAAGCTCGACGGTCAGGAACTCCCAGGCCAGCTTGATGGCTTTTTCCTTGAAATAGTCACCGAAACTGAAATTGCCCAGCATCTCAAAGAACGTGTGGTGACGCGCCGTGTATCCGACGTTCTCCAGATCATTGTGCTTGCCCCCGGCACGCACACAACGCTGTGAGGTAACCGCACGATTGTATTTGCGCTGTTCCTGCCCAAGGAAGACCTCCTTGAATTGCACCATGCCCGCGTTGGTAAACAGCAGCGTTGGATCGTTGCCGGGCACCAGCGGTGAGCTGGCAACGATTTCGTGTCCACGCTCGTGGAAAAAATTCAGAAATGCGTCGCGCACTTCATTGCTGGTCATGGATTTCATCGATCAGAATACCGAGGTACGGGTTAGAACCTTAAGGGCGGACGGAAAAACCGCCAGCGGGAGATTAGCGGCAATTATTCCATAAAATCGGACTGTCGGTCAGATCTCTGAGGCGAGCGGTTAATGTGTCGATCGAACTACCCTTCGATCTGTTGTTGCCATCTGCTGAGCAAGTGCGCAGACGGCGTCGCGTACGCCTGAATCCAGCGTTCGTGAATTCTCTGAATGGGACTGACATCGAGATAATTCCAGCGTTGACGACCTTCCTTACGCGCGATAATCAAGCGAGCCTTCTCCAGCACCCCGAGATGCTGCATCACCGTACATCGATTCAACCAATGCAGCTTTTTGCAGATAGCGCCGGTCGTTAACGGCGCATCCCGAAGCAAATCCAGGATTCTGCGGCGGTCCGACCCCGCCAGCGCCTTGAAGACAAGATCGTCCGCAATTTCCAGCTGATTCGTTTTTTCGTCTTCGTCCATTTGACTTATATGTTATATTTTTATAACATTTTTTTCAAGCTGAAACAGGAGACGAATCATGGCCCGCAATTACACGGTGAACACACGCATTGCCAAACCGGTTGCCGAAGTGTTTGATGCAGTTGTGTCCAGCGACAAGCTGACGAGATATTTCACCAACAGTAGCAGCGGTGATCTGATCGAGGGCGCCATCATCAAATGGCGCTGGGACAACTACGGCGAGTTACCCGTCGTCGTTAAGAACATCGTCGATCAACAGCGCATCGAACTGTCGATCGATTCGTCTGTCTGGAAGAAAACAGCGAATGAGGCCTATGACGTCGCAATCGTTTTCGAGTTCGAAGCACTCGAAGACGGTGGAACCCTGTTAAGTATCAGCGAGGAAGGCTGGCAAACCGATGCCGACGGACTCAAAGGGTCGCATGAAAACTGCAGTGGCTGGACCCGCATGGCGGTCTGTCTGAAGGCGTGGATCGAGCACGGCATCAGCTTGCGTTGACGGCTCGCCAATGCGTTGCCCGAAGCTATCTCTTTATTCGGGCCTTGCTGCGACGTGGTCCGACTCAACATGGCCGTCCGGCGAGAGGACGTAGCGGTGCAGATCCCACTCAATCAGGAAGCTGCCGGTTTCATCCGGGTTATCACACACCTGAATTTCCTGCGCCGGAACGCGATGATGCAGATACTCACTCAGGACACCGGCGATGCTCGGTTTTTCTGCTGCGTAGACGATGTTCATGCTGCTCTCCTTGTCCGGGCCGATTCCTTTTCGGCCACTTGCAACTGCAGCATGCGCCCCGGTCGCTTAACCGGGGCTTAAATTTACCTGAATGAGAGCTGAACGACTTATTGCTCCCGATTCTGCTCACCCCGAGCATCGGCTACCGCGACGCCGATGTGCTCGGCATCGAACCCCCGATATTGCAGAAAACGCATTTGCCGGGCTTTCTCCTTGAATTCGACGGGACGGCGGTCACCGAACTTTTTCTGCCGAACCTGGCATGCCAACCAGGACCAGTCCGTCTCGAGATCGCCGAGAATCTGCTCCACGAGGCCGGCAACCAGCCCCCGCTGTCCCAGCTCCTGGGTAATTCGCAGCGGACCTTTGCCCTGACCGATTCTCGACTGGATGAAGTTCTCAACGAATCGCTGGTCGCTCTGCAGGCCCTGCTCGGCCAGACGCTCAATCGCCTCTGTCGCAACTTCCTGCAGAAACCCGCGAGTCACCAGCTTTTTGACCAGCTCAACCTGGCCATGCTCGCGGCGGGCAAGAAAATCCATGGCTTTCTTGCGCGCCTCGAGCGGGCTTGCGAACCGGTCATCGGCCTCGGCGTTAAAAAGATCCGCATTCAGTTCATGAATGGATTTGCTCACACCGCGAGATCAGGCCTCCTTGGCAACCGGCTCCGATTCCTTCTCAGCGGTCTCTTTGGCAGGCAATAGCTTCGCGCGAACTTTCGCTTCGATGTCAGCGGCGATGTCCGGATTCGATTTCAGGTATTCGCGCACATTTTCTTTACCCTGGCCGATGCGATCATCCCCGTAGCTGTACCACGAACCCGCCTTGTCGACGATGCCCTGCGAAACCCCGTGATCGATGAGCTCACCTTCGCGTGAAATACCGTAGCCGTAGAGAATCTCGAATTCGGCCATCTTGAACGGCGGCGCTACCTTGTTCTTCACCACTTTCACGCGCGTCTGGTTGCCGATCACTTCGTCGCCCTTTTTCAGCGCACCGATGCGTCGAATATCAAGCCTAACGGAGGCATAGAACTTCAGCGCATTGCCACCGGTGGTCGTTTCCGGGCTGCCAAACATCACACCGATCTTCATGCGAATCTGGTTGATGAAAATCACCATGGTATTGGAACGTTTGATGTTACCGGTGAGCTTGCGCAATGCCTGCGACATGAGTCTCGCCTGCAGCCCCATGTGCGAATCGCCCATTTCGCCTTCGATTTCAGCCTTGGGGGTTAGTGCGGCAACGGAATCGATGACGATGATGTCGACGGCGCCCGAGCGCACCAGCATATCGGTGATCTCCAGTGCCTGTTCACCGGTGTCCGGCTGCGAAACCAGCAACTCATCCACGTTGACACCCAGCTTCTCCGCGTAAGAGGGGTCAAGCGCATGCTCGGCGTCGACAAATGCAGCGGTTCCGCCAAGTTTCTGGGCTTCGGCAATGACCTGCAGCGTCAACGTCGTTTTGCCGGATGACTCCGGACCGTAAATCTCTACGACACGGCCTCTTGGCAGCCCGCCAATGCCCAGTGCGACATCGAGCCCGATCGATCCGGTCGATACGACATCCATATCCCTGGCGACGCCATCCCCGAGACGCATGACGGATCCCTTGCCGAATTGCTTCTCTATTTGGCCAAGGGCCGCGGCCAGTGCTTTCTTTCGATTTTCATCCATTTCTTGGTTGCCGTTTCGGTGTGATTTGAAGTCCTGATTATTTCATAAAACGGCAGGACCGACAGTCACTTTCGGTAATCGAAACGGGGCTTTGTATGAAGAATTGATCCGAACTTATTGTTTCAGTGGACAGTACTGAACACCACCGGGCAATGAAATAGACTCAATAAGTTCAAATCCGGACCACTGAAGCTCCAGCGGACGCGCCAAAACAATCGGTTCAAACGATCTTGCCTTGCGCACAGCCGTAATATGCGGTCGATAGGTTTCCATTTTTGGCTCCACGCCGAGGCCCGACAACGCCTCGTTGAGCTGCTCGACCACGCGCTGCAACGACGGCGGTACCGAAATAGCCTGCAAGCAGGCAATGCGGGGACGCCGCCAGAACGTCAGGCGATCGAATCGCAGACGGAAGGGTTCCACTTCGATGGCGGCCGCCGCAGCGATCAGTTCGGCGATGCGCTCTTCCGGGAATTGGCCCACGAACACCAACGTAACGTGCCAGTTTCCACGGATTACGGCGTTTCCTTCCACCAGCCTGGCGATCGGACTGATCGTATTGCGCAAGGCCTCCTGCTGCCGCTGATCGGGCCACAGTGCGAAAAACAGTTTCTTGTCAGCCATGATCGCGGAGCCGCTGGCGGAGTTCCTGTAAGGCAATAACCACGGCCTGGGCCCTGATGCTCTCGCGATCGCCGGACAGACGGTGGAGCGTCGCGTCAGTACTGCAGTATCCGTCGTGCCGCTCCGACCAGGCGAACCAGACCGTCCCCAACGGCTTCTCACTCGAGCCACCATCCGGCCCCGCAATGCCGCTGACGGCCACGGAAAGGCTGGCGCCACTCAGCTTAAGCACACCCTCCGCCATTTCCCGCACCGTTGCCTCGCTGACCGCACCGCGTTGTGCCAGCGTGCCCGGCCGCACACCCAAAACCGCTTCCTTCGCGCCGTTGCTATAGCTAACGATACCGTAGGCGAAACACCGTGAACTGCCGGGAATATCGGTGATGGACTTGGCAATCCATCCGCCCGTACACGATTCGGCCGTCGCCACGGACATGCCGGCAGCGGCGAGCTCACCGACCAGCGCGACTGCCGCTGTGCCAATCGCCTCTCGTTCAGGCATTTAGAATCGACTCGTACATCGTTATGTGCTGGTCCACCATCCGCTTCACCGAAAATTTTTCTCGCATGCGTTGTACCGCCATCCTACCGTAAACACGTCCTAGTTCTCTGTCGTCGACCAGCGAGCCGATCGCCGCGGCCAGTTGCTGAACATCGCCAGGCGCAACGAGCAAGCCCGTCTTGCCGTGAACGATGACTTCGCTCAACCCCCCGGCCCGGAAACCGACGACCGGCACGCCGGCGGCCGCCGCTTTGAGCGCGATCACGCCCAAACCCTCTCTTGAAGCGGGATGGGCAAGCACATCGAAACAACCCAGATAATCATCCAGATCGGACCGAAAACCGGCGAACTGCACCACGTTCGCCAGTCCAAGTTCCGCTGACAATGCTCGCAATTCGATTTCAAGCGGACCCTGACCAAGCATGACCAGCTTGAGCTGCGGATAGCGCTGGCGTAGTTCCGCGACGGCGCGCAACAGATAGCGCTGTCCCTTGCGCGCAATAAACTGTGCCGCCGAGCCGAGCACGAAATCATCCGGGCTGAGATTAAACAGCCGACGAAACGTTGCATGGCTCGGTTTGACCGCGAAGCGGTCCACATCCACCGCACTGCGAATGATGATCCGCTTGTCGCCCGCGAGGCCGGCGGCATCGAGAACGGCGTCAATGGCGGCGGAAATTACCACCACCTTGCGAAACGGCCGGTAGCGCAGACCGGATATAAAGCCCGCCTCCGTATTGTCCACGCGCCGCGACAGTACGGCCGGGATACCGGCCATAGCCGCCGCCTGCCCACCGAGGAAATCACCGCCACGACGGCTGTGGCAATGCACAATGTCCGGTTCTCTCTCAGCCAGAAGCTGCCTCAGTCGCCATGCGAAGCGCATATCCAGATCCCCCGCACAGGCCAGGTTTACAACCTCAATGCCGCGCGTTCTCGCTGCCTCACCCACGGCGCTTCCCGGTGGACAAACCAGCAAATTGTCGATGCCAAGGTTCGCAAGTCCCGCACATAAATACAGGACTTGCTGGGGGCCGCCGTACAAATGTCGACCGGTCTCAACGTGCAGGATTTTCATGTCATGGCCACTGCCTCATTCCGCCGGCATGGATTTGAGTTCCTGCAAAGGCTAGCATGGGTCGCTCGCACACGCCGTCGATTCAGCACCTTAATCAATAACAAGAAAACCATGAGCGCTAAAGTTTCTGCCGTACATACGCCCATGATGCAGCAATATCTGCGCATCAAGAAAGAGTATCCGGACATGCTGCTGTTCTACCGGATGGGCGATTTCTACGAGCTTTTTTTCGACGATGCCAGGCGCGCGGCCGAGCTGCTCGATATTACGCTGACCGCTCGCGGAAAATCCGGCGGCAACGCGATTCCCATGGCCGGTGTGCCGCACCATGCGGCGGAAAACTACCTGGCAAGACTCGTCAGAAAAGGTGAATCGATCGCCGTCTGTGAGCAAATTGGCGATCCGGCTTTGAGCAAGGGGCCGGTGGAGCGCAAAGTCATGCGCGTGGTCACGCCGGGTACGCTGACCGATGAGGCCCTGCTGCCCGAGGCGCGCGACAACCTGGTCGCCGCAGTGTTTACAGACCGCTCCGCGATTGGTATCGCCTGGCTCGATCTGTCGGCCGGCCGGTTCCGCATGACCGAAGTATCCGGTAGCCACGCCCTCGCCGACGAACTCGAGCGACTCCGTCCTGCCGAACTGCTGTTGAGCGAAGACCAGGCATCAGACACCGCGATTCGCGACGAGGTACGCGTCAGCAAACGGCCGCCGTGGCATTTCGATACGGAAAGCGCGACACGCCTGCTCTGCTCGCAATTTCAAACCCGCGACCTCGCGGGATTCGGCTGTGAAGAATTTCCGCGCGGACTTGCCGCCGCTGGCGCGCTGTTGCAATACGTCAGCGATACTCAGAAAACTGCATTGCCGCACTTGCAATCCATCACCGTAGAACGTCGTGATGACGCCGTCATCATGGATGGACCCACCAGGCGCAATCTCGAACTCGAAGAAAGCCTGACTGGCCATCCACAGCACACGCTCGCCGGCGTGATGGATAGCTGCCAGAGTTCGATGGGTAGCCGCTTGTTACGACGCTGGATACAGCGTCCGTTGCGCGATACGACGATTCGCCTGGGACGTTACCAGGCGATCGACACTATCATCGGTGATCGTCTGGCGGACGACCTGCAGGCCACCTTGCGCGGTATCGGTGACATCGAAAGAATCCTGACTCGAATCGCGTTGAGATCGGCTCGTCCAAGGGACCTGGCGCAACTCGGCGTTGTGCTCGCCCGCTTGCCCGATATCGCCGCGCTGCTTGGGCGGACCGATTCTCCGCGTCTACAGGACCTGCTGGCACAAATATCCGATCACCCGCAACAACGGGAACTGCTGCGGCGAGCCATTATTGACGCTCCGCCGATGCTGATCCGGGATGGCGGCGTCATTGCCGAGGGCTACGATGAAACGCTGGACGACCTGCGCGCCATTGCCACGAACGCCAATCAGTTCCTGCTGGATCTTGAGGCGCGCGAGAAATCGAATACGGGCGTGCCAACGCTCAAGCTCGGTTATAACCGGGTACACGGCTATTACATCGAGATCAGCAAGGCGCAGGCCCACAAAGCACCGGACCACTATGTTCGACGGCAAACATTGAAAGGTGCCGAACGTTACATCACGCCGGAACTCAAGGAATTCGAAGACAAGGTCTTAAGCGCTCGCGAGCGCTCGCTCACGCGCGAGAAACTGCTTTATGAACGTCTGCTGGACGAATTGATCGAATGCCTGGCGGACTTGCAGCAGACGGCGGCCGGACTCGCGGAACTCGACGTACTGGTGTGTTTCGCGGAACGCGCCGTCAGCCTCAACCTGAGTAAGCCGGAGATTACCGCCGAGCCCTGCATCGAGATCACCGGCGGCCGGCATCTGGTCGTCGAACAGGTGATCGACTCACCGTTCATCTGCAACGACCTGTCACTGAGTGAGGAGCAGCGATTGCTCGTCATTACCGGCCCGAACATGGGCGGCAAGTCCACCTATATGCGGCAGGCAGCACTGATCACCGTGCTCGCTCACATCGGCAGTTTCGTACCGGCAGACGGACTGCGAATCGGCCCCATTGATCGCATTTTCACGCGCATTGGTGCCTCTGACGATCTCGCGGGCGGCCGCTCGACGTTCATGGTCGAGATGACCGAAACGGCCACAATTTTGAACAACGCAACTGAACACAGCCTCGTGCTGATGGATGAAATCGGCCGCGGTACCAGCACGTTCGACGGACTGTCGCTGGCCTGGGCCGCGGCACATCACATGGGTGAAAAACTGCACTCGTTTACGCTTTTTGCCACGCACTATTTCGAACTGACCGCGCTCGCCGGTGAACTGGCCGGCTGCGCGAACGTGCATCTGGATGCAACGGAACATGGCGGCCGACTGGTGTTCCTGCATTCAGTGAAACCCGGTCCTGCCAATCAGAGCTACGGTTTGCAGGTCGCGGCACTCGCGGGGGTACCGCCGAACGTTATCCGGCGTGCGCAACAATTCTTGTTGGTCCTGGAATCCCAGCAGGTCGCCGACCGGCAGTCGATACAAACGCAATTACCGCTGACTGTGATCGAGCCTGCCGTGAATGAAGATCCGCTGCGAAACATGCTGGCCGAAATCGAACCCGATGCAATGTCGCCGCGAGAAGCACTCGAAGCGTTGTATCGTTTGAAGGATATGGACAGGTCCTGACGCGCGACCCGGCCCAGGAGGATCGCGTCTCAGGTGACGCTCCTACAATTATTCTACTGGCACTCCTGTAGGAGCGTGACCTGACGCGCGACCGGGCTTAAGAGGATCGCGTCTCAGGTGACG
>JAADHU010000047.1 GCA_013151645.1 Gammaproteobacteria bacterium
GCCTCGGGAGACGCTCCTACTATGCGTGCTGTAGGAGCGTCTCCCGAGGCGCGACCGATGCCGATTCGCAGCTTCTGTCGGAGCGTGACCTGACGCTCGACCGCCGCGATATACGGCCTTCGCACTACCGGATGCGAACCATGCACGCGAATTGCGCTCCAATCTGTGATATTTAGAACGGCTGAATCGAACACGGAATCCCCATGACTTTCAACATCAAAGATTTGCGTATCGGCATCATTGGCCTGGGCTACGTTGGCCTGCCATTGGCCGTCGAATTTGGCCGAAAATTTCCGACGGTAGGCCTGGACGTTAAAGAATCCCGAATTGCTGAATTGAGCCGTGGTGTGGATTCGACGCTTGAAGTTTCCGACAAGGAACTGTCCTCGGTAGCAAACCTGGATTTTACGGCCAACATCAGTGACCTTGCTGATAGCAATTTCTACATTGTCACCGTGCCGACCCCGGTCGGAAATGACAATCGACCCATTCTCTCGCCGCTGCGCTCGGCAAGTGAGGCGATTTCGTCTGTGCTCAAGAAAGGCGATATCGTTGTTTACGAGTCCACCGTTTATCCCGGTGCAACGGAAGAATTCTGTGTGCCGTTCCTCGAGGAAGGTTCCGGGCTGACAATGAATGAGGACTTTCATGTCGGCTATAGCCCCGAGCGAATCAACCCGGGCGACAAGCAGCATCGTTTGCCGTCTATTTTGAAAGTGACCGCTGGCTCAACACCGGAAGCAGCAGACTATATCGACTCGGTATACCGGTCCATCATCACCGCCGGCACGCACAAAGCCTCCAGCATCAAGGTTGCCGAAGCAGCGAAGGTCATCGAGAACACGCAACGCGATGTCAATATCGCGCTGGTGAATGAACTGGCGATGATTTTCGAGCGCATGGATATTGACACGGAAGAAGTACTGGAAGCAGCCGGCACCAAGTGGAATTTCCTGCCGTTTCGCCCCGGCCTGGTGGGCGGCCATTGTATCGGTGTCGACCCGTACTACCTGACGTACAAAGCTCAGCAACTCGGCTACCACCCGCAAATGATTCTCGCCGGGCGACGAATCAACGACAACATGCCGCTGTACGTGACATCGCGTATCATCAAGAAGATGATCGCGGCGGGTATCCAGCCACTCGATGCGCGCGTTCTCGTGCTCGGTCTCACGTTTAAAGAGAACTGTCCGGACGTGCGCAACACCAAGGTCGTCGATATTATTCGCGAACTTGCATCCTACGGCGCGGATGTCGATGTGCACGATCCCTGGGTCGATGCCGCAGAGGCAAAGGATCAATACGACCTGGACCTGGTCAAAAGCCCGGAGCAAGGTGCGTACGATGTTGTCGTGATCGCCGTCTCACACGATGAGTTCTGCGAGCTCGGCGAGGAGGGGATTCGTGCGTTTGGCAAAGCAGACTCTTTGCTTTACGACGTCAAATACCTGCTACCGAAAGATAAATCAGACGATCGCCTGTAACGGCCACGGAGTAAACGCATGAAAATTCTGGTAACAGGCGCAGCCGGATTCATTGGCTTTTATACCTCGAAGCAGTTGCTCGAACGCGGCGACACTGTGGTTGGTCTCGACAACTTCAATGACTACTATGACGTCAATCTGAAAAATGGCCGTGCCGCCATTCTGGACGATTACGACAACTTTTCGATGGTTCGCATCGACCTGGCCGACCGCGCCGCCATGGAAAAGTTATTCGCCGAAGAAAAGTTTGACAAGGTGATCAACCTTGCGGCGCAGGCCGGCGTACGTTACTCGATTGAAAACCCGCACTCCTACATTGACAGCAATATCGTCGGATTTGTGAATGTGCTGGAAGGCTGCCGGCACAACGACGTCAAACATCTTGTTTACGCTTCATCGAGTTCAGTCTACGGCGCCAATACCGCGATGCCGTTTTCCATTCACCAGAACGTCGATCATCCACTGGCGTTGTACGGAGCCACGAAGAAAGCCAACGAGCTGATGGCGCATACTTATTCCAATCTCTACAAGCTGCCAACCACCGGACTGCGTTTCTTTACGGTCTACGGGCCATACGGTCGACCCGACATGGCGTTGTTCATGTTTACGAAGAACATCATCGCGGGGAAAACCATCGATGTGTTCAACTACGGTAAGCACCGTCGTGATTTCACCTACGTCGAGGATATCGTCGAGGGAGTGGTTCGTACTATGGATCACACCGCGGAGCCCAATGCAGACTGGAACGCGGCCGACCCGGACCCCGGTACGAGCATGGCGCCGTACCGAATCTACAACATTGGCAATCAGCAGCCGGTGGAGTTGATGCGCTACATTGAAGTACTCGAAGAATGCCTGGGCAAGAAAGCCGAGAAAAATATGTTGCCGCTGCAGCCAGGCGATGTGCCGGACACGTACGCGGATACGTCGGATCTTGTCAAGGACGTCGACTATCAGCCCAACACCACGATCGAGACGGGCATCAAGAACTTCGTCGAGTGGTATCTGGACTTCTACAAGCCCGATCACAATCAAGGTGGCTAGGAAACGCCTTAGCGCGCGCTACCCGACCGACCTGCCGGCCTGGCGCTTATTAAAGACGCACTATCGCGACGATATGAAGTCGTCCTCATTGCGTGCATTGTTCGCGGACGATTCGCGGCGTGCTGATCGTTTTTCAGTGACCAGCGGTGATTTATTGCTGGACTACTCCAAGAATCTCCTTACTGACGTCACGCGCGACTTGCTGATCGATCTTGCAAAACAAGCCAGTGTCCCTGAAGCCGTTGAAGATCTTTTTACCGGCAAGCACGTCAACGTCACTGAAGACCGGCCCGCGCTGCACGTCGCGCTGCGATCGAAAATGTCCGATCAGGTGGCCTTTGAAACACCGGGTGTCATCGACGTATGGCGTGTGCTTACGCGCATGGAGAATTTTGTTACGGCGGTGCAGGAGGGTGAACTGCGTGGCCATACCGGCCAATGTCTCACGGATATCGTCAATATCGGCATTGGTGGTTCTGACCTGGGGCCCGTGATGGCGAGTCGTGCATTGCGGCATTTCTGGCGACCGGGAATGAATTTTCACAGTGTGTCGAATATCGACGGCACCCAGCTTGTGGACCTGATCGAGACACTGAATCCGGAACAGACTCTGTTCGTTGTGTGCTCGAAAACGTTCACGACGCAGGAGACGAAGAGCAATGCGACGGCGGCACGAGCCTGGGTCGCCGAGACGCTCGGAGAGGATGCGGTTAGGGACCATTTCGCGGCTGCATCCACCAATCACGAAGCGATGGATACGTTCGGCATCAATCCGGACTACCGTTTCGGGTTCTGGGACTGGGTCGGCGGTCGTTATTCTCTGTGGTCTTCGATCGGTTTATCTCTGGCGCTGGTTATCGGAACTGAGCATTTTCAGAGCCTGCTGGCCGGCGCGCGCCGCATGGACATGCATTTTCGCCAGGCGCCGCCAGAGGAAAACATGCCGCTGTTGCTGGCGATGATTTCCGTCTGGTACAACAATTTTTTCGGTGCCGAAACGCACGCGATTTTGCCTTACGACAACCGGCTCGACCGCTTTCCGGCCTATTTGCAGCAGTTGCAAATGGAATCGAGCGGCAAGGGCGTGCGCGGCGATAGTCGACCGGTGACCACGGCGACGGGCCAGATCATCTGGGGCGAGGCCGGTTCGAACGCTCAGCACTCGTTTTACCAATTGCTGCATCAGGGCACACGTTTCGTGCCGGTGGATTTCATTTTGCCGGTGCGTTCGTCCGGAGCGACGACAGCAAGGCAGGATCTCGCGATCGCTAATTGTCTGGCGCAGAGCGAGGCGCTGATGGAAGGCCATGAATCGGATGACACCTACCGCGCACATCCGGGCAATCGGCCGAGCAGCACGATCCTGTTTGAACGTCTGACCCCGGAAACGCTGGGACAACTCATCGCGCTTTACGAGCACAAAGTTTTCGTGGAAAACGTTATCTGGGGTGTGAACCCATTCGACCAGTTTGGTGTGGAATTGGGCAAGAAACTGGCAACTTCGCTGGAGGATGTGGTTTCCGCAGAAAAATCCTACAAAGGCCGAAACCCCTCGACCCACCGCCTGCTGGAACGCATCAAGAAGCTCCGCTCAACATAGATCGCGTCTCAGGTGACGTTCCAACAATTTGTCTAGCGGCACTCCAGTAGGAGCGTGACCTGACGCGCGACCCCAAATCTTTCACCAAGCGCATCACGCCAGATATTGCTACCATCTTACCGAACGCCTCCTACCGTATACGTATGAACAAGCGCACCCACTTACCGCTGCCGCTCCTTTTGCTGGTCCTTCTATCCGTCACCCCTGCGACCGCCACTCCCTTAATCTCCCCAGGCGACATCGCGCTCCGACACGACATCCAGCGTCTGGCTGACTACGGCATTATTACCGGCCCGGTCAGTACGTGGCCACTCGCGTGGGGTCCCGTCATGGCCGATATCGGTGACATCGAACGACTTGAGCAACTGCCCCGCGATGTCATTGACGCGATCCACCGGGTCCAGGCGCGGGCCAACCGGGCGACGCGCATTGACGAAGTCAGCTTCAACGCAAGCGCATCGGTCGCCGGCAAACCCACTCGCCTGCGTTCGTTTGAGAATACGCCGCGAGAATCGGCTGAACTCGGTGCCGGTATCTCGTACACCGGCGACTGGTTTGCGATCTCGTTGAACGGCCAGGTGGTCGACTCACCCAGCGACGGTCAGAATTACCGGGCCGATGGCTCGATGATTGGTGTGGTGCTCGGCAACTATTCGTTCACGGCCAATACCCTGGAACGCTGGTGGGGCCCCGGCTGGGACGGGAGCCTGATTCTTTCCAGCAATGCCCGACCGATCCCGGCACTCTCGATCGACCGCAATTTCACCGACGCTTTCAAAACGAAATGGCTCAACTGGTTGGGTCCGTGGGATTTTTCACTTCATTTTGGCCAGATGGAAAATGATCGCGAGATTCCGAATGCACGATTTTTCGGTATGCGGATCAATTTCAAGCCGATCCCGTCGCTGGAGATCGGTTTGTCGCGCACCGCACAATGGTGTGGTAGCGGGCGGCCCTGTGGCTTCGATACCTTCGTTGACTTGCTGCTTGGTCGCGACAATCGCGGCGATGGCGGGACGACGCGGGCAAACGAACCCGGCAATCAACTGGCCGGTGTCGACATCCGCTGGGCGACGCGACTGCTCAGCGTGCCGGTAGCGTTTTATAGTCAGCTCATCGGTGAAGATGAAGCCGGCGGATACCCCAGCCGCTACCTGGGCCAGTTCGGCCTTGAGTCCACAGGTACGATGGGGGAGCGCTGGTCCTACCGATGGTTCGGTGAGTTTGCGGCGACGAGTTGTCGTTTCTGGAAGTCCGATGAAATCTTTAATTGCGCCTACAATCACAGCATCTATCGCACTGGCTACCGGTATCGCGGCAGGTCGGTAGGCCACAATGCCGATAACGATTCGCGGGTCGCGACGACCGGCCTGATGCTGGTCAGCGACGACGAAGCACAGTGGCTGGCCCTGCTTCGTTTCGGCAAACTCAATCGAGGCGGTTCTGCCGACGCCGGCAACAGCCTCACGCCGACGCCGCAGGAAATCGCCAGCATCGACCTGACCCATACACGCTTGTTTCGATACGGCCAGGTCCGAATCGGCCTGGGCGTGGAACGAGTCGATGACATCGCGAGCGGCCAAACCAGCAGCGATACCCGCGCCTTCCTGGAATGGCGCAGCCACTAAAAAATGTCAGCCAGTTCGTCGCCGGTAGTCTGCCCGAATCGTCTGGGTCAAGGTCTCCGCTGGAAACTCTCCGACTGACTGCATCCTGCCCCGATCGCGCACGGAACGACCAATGAGGTCACGTACCCACTGGTTGATGCTCTTATCCTCCGCTTTCGCGCGTGCAGCGATTTTACGGCGCGAGCCGGAGGTCGAATGATAGACCGACAAGTTATGTGGTCGAAAGCAACCCGATAGGCGCGTCCAGCGGAAAATTGCTACCATCGCACCGCGAACTACGCCGTTTTAAGGACAAGAAACATCAAATTCTATTTCGACTCATGCCGTTGGGCGCTTTCGGTCCTATTGGCCGTGTTTTCCGTATCGACCGCTATCGCCAGCCCGATGATTACGTCCGGCAACATGGCACTCCGGCACGATATTCAACGCCTCGCCGATCACGGCGTTATCAAAGGTCCGGTCACGACCTGGCCACTGGCGTGGGGCCCGATCATCACGGATATCCGGCAGGCCGAAAAGATCGAAGCGTTGCCCCGGGATGTCATCGACGCGATGAACCGTGTGAGCGCAAGGGCTCGCTGGGAGACGCGCACAAACGAACTCACTTTTAACGCCGGTGCATCAATGGCGGAAAAGCCTACCCGTATTCGCTCATTTCAGAACACACCGCGGGAATCGGCCGAGATCAGTGCGGGTGTTTCTTACACCAGCGACCGGTTTGCGGTTTCTCTCAACGGTCAGGCGGTGAATGGACTGTCTCATGGCGTGGCGATTGGCGCGCCGAGCGGAAAAAACGAGTTTCGTGCTGATGGTTCGATGGTTGGTTTTGTGTTGGGCAACTACTCGATCACGGGAAATACGCTGGATCGCTGGTGGGGCCCGGGCTGGGATGGAAGTTTGATCTATTCGAACAACGCGCGACCCATGCCGGCGATTTCGATTGATCGAAACTTCACCGATGCGTTCAAGAGCAAATGGCTTAGCTGGATCGGGCCGTGGGATGTGTCGATGCATTTCGCGAAGATGGAAGAAGCCCGGGAAGTGCCCAATGCACGAATTTTCGCCATTCGAGTCAACTTCAAGCCGTTTCCGTCATTGGAGTTGGGGATGTCACGAATCGCGCAATGGTGCGGCAATGGCCGACCCTGCGATCTGGATACCTTTGTGAATCTCGCCACCGGCCTCGACAACCGTGATGAAATTGATATCAGTGATGAGCCAGGCAATCAACAGGGCGGTTTTGACGCACGTTGGTCGACGACGATATTCGATCGGCCTGTTGCGTTGTACGGGCAGTATATTGGAGAAGATGAGGTCAATAGATTGCCGGCTGATTACTTCGGTTTGTTCGGACTCGAGTCCACCGGCTTCTGGGGCGAACGTTGGTCGTACCGGTGGTTCGGGGAAATCGCGGTGACCATCTCCGATTTCACGAAGTCAAACAACAAAGTCAACTCCGTTTACAATCACTCCATCTACCGAACGGGCCTGCGTTTTCGCGGTAGAGTGATCGGGCACGGTATCGATAACGATTCACGGGTGATTTCGACCGGATTGATGCTGGTCGATGACGAAGACACTCAATGGTTTGCTCTGTTTCGCTTCGGTGCCCTGAACCGAGCCGGTGCACCGGATGTGCGCAACAGCCTGACGCCGACCAAAGAGGATATCGTGAGTCTGGACATCACTCACAGCCGGGTTTTCAAATATGGTCAGATCGATGTGGGCCTGGGATTCGAACAGCTGGACGACATAGTGGCCCAAGAAACCCGCAGCGATGTTCGAGCCTATGTGCAATGGCGGAGTGCCTACTAACTCGGTCCCAGACCATACCCTCCCACAAACTGGCAGTTGCGACCAATATTGGTACAATCCGCCCGTCAGAACGCGCCCCTGTAGGAGCGTGACCTGACGCGCGACCGATCAGACCCGATTTGGCACAAGACCAACCCCAGAAAACAAACGTTGATATCCGCACTTCACAAAACCAACACTTGGATCCATGTTGACCAGAGAACCTAAAACAACGCTTGCCGCCAATAGTCTGTTTTTCGCGATTGCCGCAACTTGCCTCTTGATCTTTTTTGCGTCGACTGAAACGGTCGCACAAACCGTACGCCCGACAGCACAACAACTACAAATGCTGAATCAGCTACCGCCCGCACAGCGGCAGCAGGCTTTGCAGGCGCTCGAGGAACTGAATCGAGGGTCGGGCGGCACGTCAAAGCCACAGTCGAGTGTTGTGGAAGGTCTCTCACCGTTCCCGCAAGCGAACGCACCACTGCCAACGGATTTTACGGGGAGTATTGAGGAGCCAAAGGCTGAAGAGGGCAGCCGATTGATCATCGATTTAACAGTCACGGGCGATCTTTCACGCCAGGAAGAACAGGCGCTGCAAAACGACGTCGCACTGCAACGCATTCAGGGCAGTCATTATTATGAGCTGGATGACTCTGGCGTGCTCATCTTACCAGGCTTGACAAATATTCCGCTGCTTGGACTGAACGCCGAAGCGATCGAGCAACGCCTGGGCGCCGAGCCCTCACTTCGACTATTCGACGTCAGTGTGAGTATTCTCGATGCCAAATCTATCGGCTCAGATGCGCTTGAGCCATTTGGCTACGGAGTGTTTGAGTCAACCCTGACAGGGTTT
>JAADHU010000071.1 GCA_013151645.1 Gammaproteobacteria bacterium
TATGGCATCAACCTGCGAAGCAATCATCTGATCAATAAGCGCAACCTGCTGGGTAAGGTCAATTTCATTCTTAATGCCATTGACGACAAGCCGGTAATTCTCGCGGTGCTCCGCCTGATGCATTCTCGCGCCGTCTGCCATCGTTACGAAGAACTCATTCGCCAGTGACTTCATGATCAGTGCGACGATGGGACGCTGATCCTCATTCGTATTTGGGTTGCCGCCCTCGTTCGGCGCTGGCGAGTCATCGCAGGCCGCCAGAAAAAAGCCGGCTGTTATCAAGACCCAAATATTGACTGTACTGGTTGTTTTTTTCATGTTGACGCCGTCATCGCAGCGGAAGCAATCGAGTTCCCAAAGTGGATATACTCTACGCATCCGAAGGACGTTGCACAAACACAAGGAACCTGCATGAAAACCCAGTTTTGTTCTGCGCTTCAATGCTTGCAACGGCCAATCCCGTCATGGCCCAGACTGCAGGTAGCATACCGATAATCTTTGACACGGATTTCGGCATGCCACCAACGGATGACGGGTTGGCTCTCATGCTGGCGCTGCGGTCACCGGAGTTCGACATTCTCGGCGTCACCACAGTGGCTGGAAACGACAGTCTCGAACAAGGCACAGCGGACGTTCTGAGAATACTGGAGATAGCACAACGGACCGAAATTCCGGTCTATCGCGGTGCCGATATGCCACTGGTACATGCTAAAAGTGACTTCGCCGTAAGCCACTACGGAAAATGGTATTCGAATGAAACGCCGACAGAACCCCCGGGCGGGTTCGCGACGAAGACCGTGGAAAATGAGTCTGCCGTATCGTTTATCGTACGTGCGGTGATGGCGCGGCCACAAGAAGTCACCCTGGTCGCAATCGGGCCCCTGACGAATATTGCGCAGGCCATTCGTGCGGAACCGCAGTTCGCCGGTAACGTCAAAAAACTGCTCATCATGGGTGGCGCGATAGCCCTGTTGCCGGACGGTGCCGGCAATATCACGCCAAACGCGGAATACAATTTCTGGGTGGATCCTGAAGCCGCGCACGTGACACTCCGGTCCGGCATTCCTATCGAATTATCGCCGCTGAATGTGTCCCGGAAATCGGCACTGACGAAACATTGGTACGAGAAAATGGTGGCGGTAGATACACCGCTGACGCGCCTGTTGGCGGACAGCATGGGTCCACGATTCGAAGATCAGCCGGACAGTTCATGGTTCATGTATGACCAGATTGCGGTAGCCAGCCTGATCGATCCCAGCCTGGTCAGCACCGAAAAGCTCTTCGTCGATGTAAACATCGAGCATGGCATCAGTTACGGAGTGTCCGTAGGTGGCCGGGATNNNNTCTGGCCCGGCGCAGAAGGCGCCCAACAAATGAACGTCCAGTACGATCTGGACTGGACCCGGTTCATTGAAATGTTTGTGGAACGAGTCCAGTCCCATTTGCCGCCCGTGACGGTAAAGTCCGCACACTCCGGTGCAAAGGAGGCGCTGCCAAGCCCCTCTTTGCAGTATTTGCCGTACACAGCAAGGCCAGGCGACCTGGCCGTTTCCCGAACTGACTATCTGCAAAAATTGTACGGCTTCTGGCTCGGGCAAAGTATCGCAAACTGGACCGGCCTGGTAACCGAGCTGGACAAAATTGGTGGGGAAGGGCAGCACGGCAATTTTTACACCCGGGAAAGCTGGGGCCAGCAAGACGATGCCGCTATCTGGGCTGAGGATGACATGCCCAGCGAGTTATCGGACACAATCGACTGGGTAGTAGAGGAAGAGGGCGGCACCTGGGGTGCTGACGATGATACCGATATCGAATACATCTATCAGGAATTGCTCCTCAGCCATCAAACCAGCGTCCTTAGCGGGGAGCAAATTCGTGAAGGCTGGCTCAATCACATCTATTCCGAGGCAGATACGCCTTTCGTTAATTCTCGTGGAGAGAAGGAAAACTACCTGTGGGTTTCCAATCAGCGTGCCTACGACCTGATGCTTAACGATGGTCTGACGCCGCCGGCCACCAGCAACCCAGTCAACAACACCGACTACGACATGATCGACGCGCAACTAACGACGGAAATTTTCGGATTGTTCGCGCCGGCCCGACCCGACGTGGCGCTCAGGATGGCACATTTGCCGATTCGAACCACCGCACAGGAAGATGCGGCCTGGGCAGCCGAGTTTTACGTTGCCATGTACTCGCTCGCTACGCGTGTCGACCCGGCACTGTCCATGCGAGAGCAGATTCAGTGGATGGCACATTCTGCACGGCAGTATATTCCGGATAATTCTTATACCGCCAAAATGTTCGACTACGTGAAAAAGCGCTATGACGATGACGTTCCCTGGGAGCAGGCTCGTAACGATATATATCGCCGTTATCAGATTGAACAAAAGGACGGCTACGACATCACGGCAAGAAATCTGTATTGCAATGGATGTTTCGCATCCGGAATAAATTTCGCGGCCAGCATAATCAGTCTCTTGTATGGCGAAGGCGACTACCAGAACACGGTCAAGATCGCGGTCTTGGCAGGATGGGATTCAGACAATCCAGCGGCAACCTGGGGTGGGCTGTTGGGTTTCATGCTCGGAAAAGACGGCATCGAACAAGCTTTCGATCGCCATTTCGCCGACCGCTTCAATATTCACCGGACACGCCGGAACTTCGCCAACGACGGCGTTGATTCATTTTGGTCAATGGCACAGAAAGGAATTTTCGTTATCGACCGTGCGGTGCAGGAGGAAATGGATGGCGGAATCGATTTACTCAACGATCAGTGGTTGATCCCGCCAACCGGCGGCCTTTGAGCTTCTTCTGCACAAGGAAATTTCTGCGCAGCGATAAACTACAACCGGCCGTGTACTTCCTGCAACGTTGTATTATTTCAAGACTGATCCACCGGCCGTATCGGCACATGAGTATCGACATGTGCTGCGAATCCAGCCCCGGCTTCTGTATAGAGATTGAATACCGTGGTCGCACCCGCTTTCTGCAGTAAAGCCTCTTCGTCTGGATACCTGGCCGTTGCAGCAACTCTCCCTGTAAAGGATATTTCTCGCAGGCGATCCAGCACCGCGAGAGCAATGTTAGATTTCGGCAGAGCCAGCATGACCAGTTCGAGCTTATGCGATGCTTGCACGCGATCCCAGAAATCCGCATCACTCGGGTCGCCGAGGAGGACGTTGCGGCCCAGCGTGCGATGATTGCTGACAGTGATCGGATCGGTGTCCACGCCCACGACAGTGGCACCGTATTGGCTGCGCATCGCGTCGTAAGCGCCGGTGCCCACGCCACCCATACCGACAACTACGATTGTTGCCCCTTCAACGTCAAGTAAACGATCATCCGTCAATCGTTCGTCGCTTTGCCAACGTTTCCAGATGGTTTGGTGTCGTGCATAAAGCCGATGCGCAACGGAGTTCAAGCCCGCTGCGATAGCAAAGGACAATGACAGGGCAATCGCAATGATGATCAACCATTCTCCGTCTATCCACCCATTCGCTACGCCTACGGTAGCAACGATCAGGCCGAACTCACTATAGTTGGTAAGACTAAGCGTCGTCAGCAGTGAGGTTCGGGCGCGTAACCTGAAACGTGACAACAGTGCGAAAAACAGTGCTGACTTGAAGAAAATGAAAGGTGTAATTAGTGCGCCCACCAGGAACGTCTCTATTGTTGGCTGCGCTGAAAGTCCGATGGACAGAAAGAACCCAAGCAGAAACAGGTCTTTGAATCCCAACATGGTCTTCGCCATTTCGTCCGCTTTAGGGTGAGCCGCAATCAGGACGCCCAGTACAAGCGCGCCCAGGTCACCTTTCATACCGACCAATTCGAAGATTTCAGCGCCGCCCAGAGCCAGCAGAAATCCGTAAAGTACCAGCAGTTCACCGTGACCGACTCGCTGCAGCAATTGATATAGCAGCCGCCTTAGAGGGATGAGCAAGAATAGTGCAAGCGCCCAAAGTGATGGCACTTTACCGACGGAGACGGCCAGAAAGATTACAGCAGCAATGTCTTGCACGATCAGGACGCCGATTGCGATGCGACCGTGCATCGAAGTCATTTCGCCTTTCTCTTCGAGCGCCTTGACAACAAATACCGTGCTGGAAAAACTCAAGGCGAATGCAATTAGCAGGGCGCTCTGCAGTGTAAGGTTTGAGAGAAGCGGTATTCCCGTCAGCGTTAACGCATAAATGCCGAGACCGAAAACCCCGACGACGACTGAGGTGTGAATGCCGGTGACTGCCCACACCTGCGGTCGCGCCAAAGTTCGCAGATGTAATTTCAGGCCAATGGTAAACAGCAGGAGTGTAATGCCAAGGTCGGCCAGCTTTTGCAGCAACTCATCGTTGGCAATACCCTGAGTGCCAAGTAGAAATCCGGCCGCCAGAAACCCGACCAGGGGCGGCAGTCCGACCGACCTGGACAGAAAGCCCATGCCAAAGGCCAAAGCTATCCAGGCAACGTCACCTAACGCGATAGCGACCCAACTAAAATCCACAACTTCCATTCAGCTAACCAAGTCAGGCATCACCGGGCCCGCGGAACGATCAAATGGATTGGCAGGTTCGCTATGAACTGAAAACCCCTTATCGTGATTGAATCGCGCCGGTTTCTCCGGAGAGTTTTTGGTTTGACTCAGGCGGCCATCGCCTGAGCTTGTTCTTGATAATACATCGCTTCGTACTCAGTCGGCGGTATATCACCAATTGGTTCCGGCAGGCGACGGTTGTTGAACCAGTCGACCCACTCGAGTGTTGCCTACTCGACCGCATCGACGTTACGCCACGGACCACACTTTCTGATCACTTCGGTCTTGTACAAACCGTCGATCGTTTCGGTCAAGACATTGTCGTAACAGCCACGGATTAAGGCGTGATTAAAGTGTCAGCCTTAGCAGCCTGTCGAAAAACGGAGTTTTTCAACAGGCTATTAGGTGTAATCTCGACTCAACGGACCGCACAGCGGTAGACTCCGGGTCAGGCACGATCGCAGCCAATCGCGCGATTTCTCAATAAACAGGGCCCTATACCAGATGAAATCTCAAGTTACCAAATTACGCAGTTTCTTTCTCATTCTAATTGCCCCGCTGATTGCAATGGCAGGCGTAAGTGATCCATCGAGCTCTCAGGTTAATTGGGCAGCGGGAGATTATTCTGAGTCGCTCTTAAACCACATTGCTGACTGGAACAAGAAACAGACCGCTATAAAACAAAGACCTGATACTTACATTGAAATTAGCCAAAGAGCCTTTTATGACAACATACGCCTTGTAAAGACAGAGCTTCTGAGTGATACAACGAAATTGATGGTCGTCGTAAAATCCGATGCTTACGGACATGGGCTGGAAATGCTTGGAAATGTCGCTGAAATGGCCGGGGCGGACTATTTCGGGATTACAGAAAATCATTCATTAAAAATCATGAATGAAATGAATTTAAGTATCCCAATCGTGCGATTGCGGCTAGCTAGTAATAGTGAGCTCTTGGCAGTGCATTCCAGGCCGGATGTGTACGGTGAGGTTGAAGAGATGGTCGGAAATATGCAGATGGCCAGGCTTCTTTCAAAACTCGGCGCGGAACAAGGGCGAATCATCAGGATTCACTTGAATTTGAATTCGGGAGGGATGTCTAGAAACGGTTTTGATATGAGCGTTCCGGAAATTAGAAAGCAGATACTTTCGCTGCTGAAGCTCAAGAATTTACAAGTCGCGGGCATAATGACTCATTTTCCGAATGCTGATGCAATCGATATTGATGAAACACGCTCCGCTCTTGCTGTCTTCGAAGAACAGGCCAATTGGATCATTGAACATGCACGCCTTAACCGTCGTGATATTCTGCTGCATGTTGCCAATACGTCCACTACTTTGCGTTTACCAGAGGCGCACTTGGATATGGTTCGTGTGGGCTCCCTGGTTTTCGGTGAAAAACTGGAGAAAGAAGCCCCGGAGGCACTACAACAATTGATGTCAGTCTATTCAAGAGTTGGACAAATAAACTTTTATCCCAAGGGGAGTTCTGTGGGGTATGGCAGCAATTTCACGCTACAAAGAGACAGCTATCTGGCTAATATCCCCATTGGAAAAGCCAATGGAATTCCTCGAGATCTAGTTGAAGTACTAATCGGCGGAAAAAGGTATTCAACGGTCGGCAATATGTCAATGAATACCACTATGGTTGATATAACAGATGGGCGGAAAAATATCGCATCGGGTGATGAGGTGGTTATTTTCGGGAAGCAAAATCAAGATGAGCTCAGGGTAGAGGATCATTGGTTATCGACTATATCCGATGTCCATACATTTATTGGTCAGCTAAATCACAATGCCAGGTTCGCTGAGTCCGGGTCTCTTGAATAAGTCCGCGCGGCCGTCTTTGATCTCTTTCAGTGCTCGAATAAACTGACACTGCCGATCTCTTTCTAGCCACCCGATTCTCACCAACTTGAAAAGAAAGTCGCCTCATAACAGCAAAATTAGAGTCACCGGCGTACGGTCGGGCGGCCAAGGTGGTGTAGCGAGCATCCAGGCGGCAATCGCCTGGGGAAATGTGCCGATAGTTGCACTGGCGATCTTCGGAATTCCCTAAATGGAGTTTTCTTCGGTTTATGCCACTATTCCGCCTGCGATAGTGTTAACAGGGGCTGTTTCTCTCTGCCGAACTGGTCAGTGCCGAAGGAAGCAAGATCGTCATCCCCAATGTGAAACGTGACGACTACATCAACGGGTTGTGCATGGAGAACTGTAATCACAACAAAGGACTCGCGCCTTGAACCGCCCGAAGACGATCGTCGTTATTGGCGGGACGGGTCACTTCGGTGGCAGAATCTGCCGCCGATTAGTGGGCGAACCACATACAGAACTGGTAGTCACAAGTCGAAAGTTAGCCAGTTCAAATGCACTTGCAGTTGAGCTGCGTGGTCTCTCGCCGGGCGCAACGGTGAGGGCGGTGGCGCTCGATCAATCCTCTGAGGATTTTGAACACGACCTTGCCGTTCTCGAACCGGATATCGTGGTTCATACCGCCGGACCGTACCAAGGTCAGAACTATCGAGTTGCGCAGGCGTGTATTCAGTGTGGCAGTCACTATATTGATTTGGCCGATGGCCGGGATTTTGTGCGAAACTTTGATCAACTTGATGAAGCCGCCAAGGCAGCGAACGTCCTGTTGGTTGCCGGTGCTAGCACGCTGCCAGGGCTATCCAGCGCGGTAATCGATCTTCTGAGGCCCCGTTTTAGCGAGATCCATGGCATAGAAATATCCATTGCGCCCGCGCATCAGACGCCGCGAGGCATTGGTACGGTCGCTGCTGTATTGAGCTACTGTGGGAAGCCGTTCCAGGTGCTCTCGAACGGAAATTGGGTGACCATGCACGGTTGGCAAAACATGACGATGCAGAACTATCCGGCCCTCGGAACTCGACTATCGGCCGCGTGCGACGTGCCGGATCTTGCATTGCTGCCGGCCTGCATTCCGGAATGCAAAACAGTGGTCTTTCATGCGGCGCTTGAGGCCAGGTGGGAGCAAGTTTCACTTTGGTTAATGGGCGGCTTGACCAGAATGGGCATTGTCAGAGACTGGAATAAATTCCTGCCCTTGTTTCGCTGGATGAGTAGTCGACTAATCAACCTGGGGTCGGACACCGGTGGCATGCACGTTCGCTTATCCGGAATTGGTCCGGATCAAAAAGCAAGCTCTGTATCATGGTATCTGACCGCAAGGCAAAATCACGGCCCGGAAATCCCGTGTACCCCGGCGCTCATATTGGCGCGGAAACTGGCGGCGAACACGATATCGAAGACTGGCGCCTATCCCTGCCTTGGTCTTATTTCTATGGCCGACTTTGACACAGAGGTGAGTGATCTGGATATTGATTGGGAAATCGTCGGGTAGGGCCAATGAATTCGTATCTATGGATCAAACTGATACACATAATTAGTGCAACGGTACTATTCGGCACCGGGATGGGAACTGCCTTCTTCATGTTAAAGGCGTATCTGAGCAAAAATGAAGAGGCGTTTTCCCTGACCACCAGAAACGTCGTAATGGCGGATTGGATGTTTACGACGCCGGCTGTGATCATCCAGTTAGCGACGGGCTTGTGGCTCACGGCAAAACTGAATATCGATTTTGAATCAAGCTGGTTCATGGCCGTTATCGGCCTGTTTGTGCTGGTCGGGTTTTGTTGGGTTCCGGTGGTCTGGATTCAAGTTCGCATCAGAGATCTGATGGCCAATGGCGCAAAACGTGATGACTATCGGGGCCTGATGCGAGCGTGGATCGCGCTAGGCATACCGGCCTTTTGCAGCGTTCTCGTTATTTTCTATCTCATGGTATCAAAGGCAGGGGCGTACGATTGAAACGCGATTTTCGGCAAATTAAAGTGTCAGGTTTATTTACTTGGGCAACTGTTGATATATGACGCTGTGACGGTGGCTGATCGCCTGGCTATGCTCGTGGCCATCGCGCTCTTCTGGTTCCGCCGTCATGCTGCACAACTATCGCCTTGGAAAGCCACGGGCCACCCACACGCGCGGCCCCGCTCCGTGCGTTCGCAGGAACCACCGGGCATACTGGGTCAGCCTGACGCTCGAACGGGACACTTGCAGTCATTTGGTTAAATCACCGGACAATGAAGCCTTGCTAGCTGGCAGTCGTACATCGCACGCGTCGTGTGACGCCCCGAATGCGATCGGCAACGCCGCGTGGTGGCCGATCGTTAAACGCATCGGCACCGCGATGGCGCTGCTGCACGCCACGCCGGGCCTTCAGGCCGCCGATGCACCCGTACCGATAGAGGTGTTCGCGCAGTTGCCCATGGTGTCCGGCGCCGAGCTGTCGCCGGACGGCAGGTTCTTCGCCTATTTTCGACCGGTCGAAGGACGCCGTCACCTGGTCGTACAGCCCATCCAATCGACGGACAGGCCCTTCGTTCTTCCCCCGCTGGAAGAGTTGGAGTTTTCCTGGTTGAGGTGGGTCAGCGAGGAGCGCATCGTGTTTTCCATGGCGTATTCCGGAAGGCGCGGTACCACGGAAACCACCGAAACGCGCCTGCTGTCGATGCGCTACGACGCGACAGATCTGGTGCCATTGATCAAGCCGGGCAGGCGGGATTCGACGGCACTGCGCCAGGGTTCGGCATTTCTGCCACCACCACAGATACAGGACAATGTTATCGACTGGCTGCCTGGCGAAGCCAACTTCATCCTGGTCTCCGTGGACGAGGACGCCAACGCCCAGGACGAGGTTC
Source organism: Gammaproteobacteria bacterium (assembly GCA_013151645.1). GTDB lineage: Bacteria > Pseudomonadota > Gammaproteobacteria > Steroidobacterales > Woeseiaceae > JAADHU01. The sequence goes on from JAADHU010000071.1 coordinate 9,253, forward strand.
GTAAGGTCGATGTCCGCACCGGTGACCACGAGATCGTTCGTGGTGAAACCCGTGGCATTCAAAACTGGGTTACCGATCAGGATCACTCGATTCGAATAGGCTACGGCTACGATCCGATCAATGGATTCAAGATGACGATTCGTACTCTCGACGGCCGCTGGACGAACGTCGACGACGAGGACTGGTGGGCGAATGGGCTGAGGCCCGCGGCATTTTCCGCCGACCCGTCGGTCCTTTACGTTATGGGCCCCGGCGAGCACGGTCTCCGGACCGTTAGCCGTATCTCCGTCGATACCGGTAACGTCATCGAGTCCGTGTTCACGCATGACACCGTCGATGCGGCGGGTATGGCCTATGACCCGGTAAGCGGTCGCCCGGTCGGCGTGAACTATGTTGACGACTTTCCGCGCACGCGATATTTCGACGACGAGTTCCAGGTCCTGCAGCGGTCGCTGGACCGGGCGTTGCCGGATACCGTCAACCGGATCGAGAGCATGTCGAAGGACCGGCAGCGAATTCTGGTGCAGTCCTACAGCGACGTCGTTCCGGGCAGCTACCTTTTGTGGGACCGCGAAGCCGGTCGCATGGACTTCATCGCCGAGACAATGCCCGGACTGTCGGCCGAGAATCTGTCCACGGTCGAGTCGCACTGGATTACGGCCGCGGATGGCGTCCGCTTCGAGGCATTTCTGACATTACCTGCGGACAGGGATTCCGGTTCTCTCCCTGCCGTCGTACTTCCGCACGGCGGTCCAAAGTCCCGGGACGACCGGGAATTCTGGTTTCTTTCCCAGTTTCTCGCATCGCGAGGTTACGCCGTCCTGCAACCCAACTTTCGCGGCTCGACCGGCTATGGATATGCTTTCCAGGCGGCCGGCCGCCAGCAATGGGGAGGACTGATGCAGGAGGACGTATCGGCCGCCACTCGCTGGCTGGTTTCCGAAGGCATCGCCGACCCTGAACGGGTGTGCATCGTCGGCTGGTCCTACGGCGGCTATGCCGCCGCGATGGGAGCGATCCAGGCGCCGGAACTGTACCGTTGTGCGGTGTCGATCAACGGTGTGCTGAATCTGCCGAGACTGATCGCCGACGACCAGAAATACATCGGCGGCAGCGAGTGGACGGAACACGTCGGCCTCGACGAGGCCCGGGCATCCGAGGTGTCACCGTATCACCAGGCCGAGCGCATCGAGGATCCGATGCTGGTGATCCAGGCCGAAGACGACACCCGCGTGCACGCCGATCAGGGCCGGAATTTCAGCAAGCGCCTGGAACGGCTGGACAAGAACATCGAATACGTCGAGGTCGAGTTCGGCGGGCATACCATGTCGAACGAGGCCGCGCGACTGATCATCCTGAGCCGCATCGAAACATTCCTGGAGCGACATCTCGCGCGCTGAGGCGCCGGTTCGACCGTCGAGCTACGAGCCCTTCGTACATCATCCGGCTGGTGGTCGTGTATTGGACGTGCACTTTCTTGTCCGGGTAAAGGTTGATGTCGCCGACGGCATAAATGCCGGGCACCGACGTCTCGAATTTTTCCGTATCCGGTTTGATCGTCTTGCGATCGATGTCGAGGCCTGAAAAAAGTGTCATGAAAAAGGTGTCAGAAAAAAGTGTCAGGATTATTTAGGCGCCCGGGCAAAACAGACCTGATACATTAGCCTGACACCTTAGCCCTCAATGTCTGTTCCGGGAGAGACGCATGTCAACGCTGGATAAATCGGAAATAACCAAAGGAAAACTTCAATACCACCTGCGTGTAAAGCCGGGCGATGTCGCCAAATACGTGCTGTTGCCGGGTGACCCTGACCGGGTTCTTCGGATCGCCAAACAGTTGGAGGATGCCAAAGAGGTTGTGTTTAACCGGGAATACCGGACCGTCACAGGCACTTACAAAGGCATTCCCGTTAGTGCGACCTCCACCGGCATCGGCTGTCCGTCAGCCGCGATTGCCATCGAAGAACTCGCAAACGTGGGCGCAACACATTTCATACGAGTCGGTAGCACGGGTGCTTTGCAACCGGAAGTGAACATAGGTGACATTGTGATCAGCACGGCGTCAATGAGAAATGATGGCACCACGCCTTTCTACGTCAATGAGGGCTTTCCGGCGGTTGCCGATCACTTTCTGACGAACGCGTTGATCGAATCGGCAATTGAATTACGCTCGGAGCGGGATTTTGGACTGCATGTCGGTATCAGCGCCAGTGACGACGCCTTCTATGGGGAGACCCCGGAACATATCCAGATGCTGTCTAAACACAAGCTCGTCAATGTTGAAATGGAGGCATCCGCCATTTTTACGATCGCACATATGAGGGGGCTCAAAGCAGCGATGATATGCGGCGTATCAGGAAATCTCGTAACGGCAGATGTTGTATACGAGGAGGAGAACAGGCCGCTGGTAAAATCATGGGAAGATGCGATCGCCATTTCGTTGGACGCCATTTATCGCTACGAACAAGGATCGCTCGAATCCCGGTTATGAATTTGCGAAAAAGAGGTGTCAGGTGCCACCATTTTACATCGACTTAAGATAACAGCGGTCGAACAATCATGACAATTCGGTGCGAGCCCTTTTCCTCGACATGGGCTACGGCGCAGGATCTGACACCGTGTCGACGCCTGATCTCTCAAGAACGATATCGGATGATTATTTCAGATTGTGTGGAAAAATTATTCTGATCGGCATTTGAACCGTCAATTTTCGAATAATTAAGAGCAAGATCCAGACCGATGCTGAAGGAGTCTGTCAGATAGTATTCAGCGCCAAGAGTAGGTGCGAAGAAATAGCCGTTGGTCTTGATGTTAACGACATTGGAATCAATGTAGCCAAGTCGTGCGCCGTAGTACAACTTCGTTTTTTCTGATGCGGTGTTCGTGATAAAAACAAACCAACGCCCAGTTCCAGCTGCTCAATATCGAACTCTTGTGCGAGTGGGCCGTTTTAAAACTCTCTCTTGGAATTTGTATAGACAACGGTTGTCTCGATAAGAAACCGATCCGTATTGATCGGGAAATACAACTTTATATTGTCATTAATGGCGGCACCAATGCCAAACGTCGTTTCATCGGCCAAGAGCCGGTCGGCAGCCAATGAAGTCATCGCTTGGTTTTCACCAGGCAAACGCAGCGATATTCAGCGGCCATCGCCGTGGCATGCTGGCTGGGCCGATTCGCGCTCGGTAGGTCTGTGGTCGACCAAATGTGTGAATTTACGATCACACGGGCGATTGCCAGGTCGATTTGCTAGTATGGTTATTCAGTCCCATTTACAGCCAATTGTGAAACAGTCATGAGTCCGTCGTCGCTACGATCAATCGGGATCGATCCCCCGCAGGCTATTGCCCGTGTTGCCCGGGAGAACCCAGGCTATCGACTCTACGTTCTCCCTGTTTCTTGCGAGTATCGGTGAACGGGTAATATTGAATGGCCATTAGGACCAATCAAATCGCAGAGTTTCTTATCGCGACTGACATCAGTCAAAAGCTCCGATCTTCGCTCGAATTCGGGGTGGTCATCTCGATTGTCATGTTTCTCACCGCGTTCGCAATCAGAAATTACGAGACGAATATCCTGCGTGTCCAATTGACCGAGGCGTTCAGCCTGACGTCGACCGTGAAGGCGGAAATGGTCGTTTACCGTGCCCAGCATGGTCATTGGCCAAGGGCTGAAGCCGAGCTGCACAACCCAACGCTCAGTCAGGAGAAAGACCTCGGCGGGTTCGTCGATCACATGACACTCAACGAGAACGGATCATTGTCGACCTTCTTCGGGGATTCCGATTCGGTGTCGCCCTTGGGCGGCCGACAATTAACGATGCGACCGATGCTCGTATCCGGCAGCCCGGGCTCGCCGGTTTTCTGGGCGTGTTCAGGCTACAGTGCTGCGGACGGCGTTACACCGGGTGGGCCGGACAAGACCGACATCGCGATGGCCTACCTACCTTCCTCATGCAGGGACTACTAACGACCAATGTTTTCATCCAAATCGACAGATAATCTCGCATTCGTCAGTCGCCAGCTCTCGAATCTCTTGTCGGACGAACAGCTTGAGCCGGCTTTGCAACGCCTGGCTGAGGCGAGTCCCAGGCAATACGCTAAAGACGTTGAATACATGCGTAATCTTCTGAGCGGCTCGACGGAACAGGGCCCGTCGCTGGGGCCAAACCCCTATGCGACTCTGGCAAACTTGTTGCCCGCAGTCACCGGATCGAAAAACGGCTTCTTCCGAAATTTCGTTGAATACGTGCAGCAGAGCAAGGTGGTATTTGAGACTTACTGGGCGGGCGTCATCGGAATGATCTGGTATCTGGCCGCGCTATCCGTGGTCGCGCTGATCGTCGCAATAACGTTCGGCGTATTCGTCGTTCCCTCGTTCAACAGCATGTTCGCGCAATTCGGTGCGCCGATGCCTGAGCTGACAAAAGCCGTGTTCGCTTTTAGTGGTGCCGGTATTCCCTTGTTCGCGGTCGTTTTGACGTTCATGGTTGGGCTGGTGGTCTGGTTCGTCATGCTATTTCATGGTCGAATCCAGCGCCTCTCTCCACTGCCACGATGGCCCAAATGGGCGCCCATTGTTGGTGGAATTACGGAGTCATACAATCTCGGTTTGTTTCTGAATTTCACTCGAATCCTCGTCGAGAGCGGCGTCGAAGCGACTCGTGCGGTGGCCGAGGCTGCGAAGGCAGCCAATCAATCGTCCGATCTGAGCTTCGAGCGATTGGTGGAAGATGGTGGAGACTTCGGTCAGAGTGCTGTTTTAACGGAGCTGGGCGTGGCGGCAAAACTGGGCTACTTCAACGAAGAAATTGCTTTTCAATGCGACCAACACATTGGGCGTATGGCGCTGGCGCTCGTTGAGGCGCGGGACCGGTTCTCGTTAGTGCTCAAGTTCGTCATTTACCTGTTCGTGGCGACCCTCGTTGTGGCCATGTACTTACCGATTTTTAGAATGGGCTCCGTGATATAGGTGATGAAATGAAGCAGAAGGGATTTACATTAATCGAGTTAATGATCGTTGTTTCGATCATCGGAATCCTCGCGTCTATAGCGATACCTGCGTACCAGGACTACACCATTCGGGCCCAGGTCGTGGAGTCGTTCTCAATAACCGGCGAACTGAAGCTGTCCATCAAGGACTTCTACAAAGATCGCGGGCGATTCCCGGCGAATAACGAAGAAGCCGGAGTTCCCGATGCGAAGTACCTGATCGGCAACTACGTGAAAAGAGTCGAAGTGGTTGACGGAGCAATGCATGTCGAATTCGGCAATCACGTCAATTCACAGTTGCAAGAGCAAGTGCTAACGATCCGGCCGATCGTTGTTAGCGGCAGTCCGTCAAGTCCGATCTCGTGGACGTGTGGTTACCGGACTCCACCAGAGGGTATGGAGGCGGTTGGCGACGACAGGACAACGCTGACGAATACGCATTTGCCATCGGCCTGTCGATTTTGATGAAACTCAGCCGCCACGCGCGCGGCCAGTATCATTGCCGCTGAGACATGAGTTCATCATAAACCTGTTCACGGCGTCGGATCTGATAGTTGATTCGGGCGATCCAGCGCTCTGCTGATGCAGAGTCGTCTTCGTTTTCGGCGATCAGGGTGAAAAGCGCCAGTGAACGTTTCATGTCACCAAGTTCATAAAGGGTCATCGCTTTCAGAGAGGCCAGTTTGAGGCCTCTATCGGTGCCCAACTGGGTCGCCCTGAGAAGAAAATAGCTGGCCATCTCCGGGTGCGTCAAATAAGAGGCTTCCGCCAGATCCAGAAAACGTTCCCCATCCAGATCGTGATCTGCCGCAAGTGCCGCCCGCTTGAGGTTGGCGCGAAAATCGCGGTTCGTCCTGATGATCGACGTGCTCGTGGCCGAAATATCGCCTGAATTCGCATCGCCCGGCTTCGTTTCCGTACCCTGCATGTTGAGCGAAAACTGAATCCGCATGCGGGCACCTTGCTCTAGTGCAGGCAAGCCCCGTTCAATTTTCGGCAGATATCGAAACGTCCGCATTGCGTCGATTGCGGCCTGCTCGAATACTCCGGATTCAGGAACCTGATTCACAACCTTTATGTTTTCTGTCCCGCCCATCGAATTGATGTCATATTCGAGATCAACGTAGCCTTCAATTCCTGCTTCTTGCGCCTCTTGTGGATATTCCGGCGAAGCTGAATATAGTCGAATGTATTCTCGATCTACGCCAGTCGGCGACGCTTCTACAACCGTCAGACTGCCGAGAACGGATACGGCGAAAAAGCCGATCAACAAGGCGGAAAGTTTTGATGCTTTTGACATGGTTTTTCTCCTTTGTCGGGTCTCGATCAATGCTTTGATCCGACCTCTCAATGTGCCGCTTCCATTGGCCATCGCGATACCCATACTGCTCGGTGAATTGTCGCAACGTGCAACCTCGACCAGGTAGCGGACGTAATCATTGGCACGGATTCCGTGCTCCAAGACTCGATCGTCTGTCGCGCACTCAATGTCGTGCCTGAGCTGAGCGAGTAATACCCAAGTCAATGGATGCCACCAGTAAATCGCAACAACGAATCGTGCAAACAGGACTGAAATACAGTCGTTTTGCTGAATATGAAAGAGTTCGTGTACTAGCGCTGCTTTACGCTTTCCGTGCGCCCACCCGGCGAAATCAGTCGGTATTCCGATGGTCGACTTGAACACGCCCCAGGTCCATGTCGACGCGGAGGACTCCTGCCAACACAGTCGGATGTTTCGTTGCGGACACAGCTTCAGTCGTAACGCTTCGAATTCACGGCGAATGTCGGCTTCCCTGACTTCGACCAGGTCATTTATCAGACGGGTCGTTTTCCAGTATCGAAAAAGCAGGAGTGAAATTGCCAGAAAAGCGATCGAAAAGAACGCCATGGACGCAAAGTTGCCGAGCGCGCGTGAGGTCGTATCGTGTTTCGAACCCGTGGGAAAAGCGGCGTCGATTGACGATGTATTGTCCGCCTCGGAAACGGATGCGGAGGAAAATAACTCCGTCGAACCAGCCACGAAATCCGTCTGGAAAATAACGACATCCGGTCCCAGCACGATGATAACGGGCAGAAAGACGACCGCGATCAGGACGACAACACTGATCTTGCCTCTTGAGTCTGCCGACGTACGGTTTTTTATCAGGCGCAAGCCAAGCGGAATCAACAGCAGGATCGTTGATTTCAGCAAAAGTTCTGCGAAGAAAGGCCCCATCAACCCGGCTCGCTGTCAGTATCCAGTCCATCAAGAAGTTTATTTATTTTCTTAAGTTCATCGGCTGAGAGCGATTCCCCACTGAACTTCAGAACGGCATCAATGGTCGCCAATGGCGAGCCGCGAAAAAATGTATCTATAACTCGCCTGATAGCCTGCCGACTTGCGGTCTCGACGTCTTCAACCGGGCTAAAAAGGTATCTTACGCCGTCCCGCGTAAATCGAAGCAAACCTTTGTCCACCAATCGGGTAAGACTGGCGCGGGTTGACGAATAGGAAGACCCGTCTTGCAGTGACTTGTTGATGTCGCCGACGCTCATGGCCTGGCTTGCGAAAAGCAGGTCCATGATCTGGCGTTCTTTCGGTGTCAGTTTGTTCGCGGACATATTGCTGCTCAAAAATGAACATGTTCAATAATGAGCATAATGAGTGGCGATGTCAATAGCGTTCCGGAAACGGGGTCAGCTGAGGCTGGAGAAGGTGGCACCTGATTCGATTCAAACGTAAATCCGGCAGCCCTTCTACAACCGCTCAGGTCGTCCTGCGAACGTGTCCGCTAATCGGCCGGGCCTTCTCTTTCCAGAATGACAAGAGCGGGTTCGTGCCAGTCAACCCACTTCGGGATCATGAGCGTGAGGGTGTTGCCCTTGAGATCGAATCGCCAGTGCGAATAACCATCGGGAAGGGAAACATTTCCTTGCCCGCAGTATTCTTTGCCGCGGCCGGTACCAAAAGATGGGGGACTCCATTCCGAAGAAGCTGCTAGATTTGTCGTCTGGAGTCATTCCGCGGAACGATCGGAGTCAGGCAAACGTGAAAACCAGAAGACGATTTTGTAAATACGCGTTGGGAACTGCCATTGGTCTTGCGGCTGGCTGCCGATCCGGCACGGAAGCGAAAACCGTTGTGCGTCAGACCAATGATCCAAAAGAGGGCGTTGTTCCAGTCATCCTGGACACCGACATCGGCGACGATGTTGACGATACCTGGGCGCTGTTAATGTTGCTTCGTATGCGCCAGTTCGATTTGAAGCTCGCGGTAGGCGATTTCGGAAACGCTATCTATCGTGGACGCCTGCTGGCGAAGTTGCTCGAATTGACAGGACGCTCCGACGTACCGATCGGTATCGGCGTCGACAAGGCGGATGAGCCGGGCGGCCAAAGCGACTGGCTGGGAAATTATCAGTTGCAGGATTACCCGGGAACGGTCCACGAAGACGGCGTGCAGGCAATCATTGACACGATCAACGGCTCGCCGGAGCCGGTTACTTTACTGTGCATCGGCCCGGTGCCCAATATCGCGGAAGCACTGCGGCGCGATCCATCTATTGCCGATAATGCGCGCATGGTGGGTATGTTTGGATCGATATTTTCGGGCTATGACGGTGCACCGGAGCCGGTCGCCGAATGGAACGTAAGGATTGATCCGCGATCGCTGCAGAAAGTATTCGCCGCGCCATGGGATTGCTCAATTACGCCGCTTGATACTTGTGGTCTGGTACGGCTGTCCGGTAGCAACTACCAGGAAATTCATGCGAGCGACGATCCCTGGTTGGAGGCGTTAATCGATAACTACGAAGTGTGGCTACCGGGTGCGACGTACATGGATCCGTCAACGGATACAAGCAAGATCAGCTCCACACTTTTCGATACGGTCGCCGTTTACATGGCAGCCGAACTCGATCTCCTGGAAATGCAGGACGTGCCACTTCGGGTAACCGATGACGGATATACGGTTGTCGATGAAGTGAACGGTCGAATCGTGCATTGTGCTACGGGTTGGAAAGACCTGAATGCCTATGAAAGCAAGCTCACGCAAATTCTTCTCGGCTGAATAAATACTTTCCGCCGTGCCTGAACAGAAGACTACAGACCTAAAGTCATAAAAACGCTGTACGGATCTTCCTTGTAGTCGGCGAACGGTCCACGATATGCGAATCCATAGCGAGCATAAAGTTCGCGTGCCGGAGCGAACGCTTCCATCGAACCGGTCTCGAGGCTCAAGCGGTTATAGGAACGTTTTTGTGCTTCTGCGACGATGTGTTCAAGCATGAACGAAGCGACGCCTTTGCCGCGGTGCGCCCTGTCTGTCCACATGGACTTGATCTCACCGTGTTTCCCGTCGAGTTCTCTTAGTGCTCCGCAACCAAGCAACACTTGTTCCTGCCAAACCGTCCAGAATGTAATGTCCGCTGACCGTAACTCGTCGAGATTCAGGACATGCGCACTTTCGGGCGGCGAGTGCTCGTGTGCGCTGCGTAAATGCTCCCGCAGCATTGCGGCAATTTCAGAACCGTCCAGATTATCTTCACGGATTCGCACTCGAATGTTCTCCTGGTATCTCGTCAGTATTGTAGCTTACAGACGGATACTGGAATTGCCCTCGACCGGCGATTCGAACCGTTGGCCCTTTGACAGATGCCGAGACTGCGTAGGTAGATGCTCTAATTTAACAAGAATCCACTTCTTGTTAGCTTTCAAGTGTCACAACGCGACACATCGCGCAGGAGGTCTACGATGAAACTCGATGAGAAAAGGTTGGCGTTTTCACTGGCTGGCACGACCGTTGTTCTCTGGTTCGTATGCAGTGCGTTGGTCGTACTGATGCCTGGGATGATGGGGACATTGACCGGCCACATGCTGCACGGAAACATGGAAGGCTTCAATTGGACCATGACCTGGTCGGGGTTCTTCGTGGGCCTCGTACTCTGGGTGGTGTGGGCGGCAGCGGCCGGTTGGCTGATTGCTCGCTGTTACAACTGCATCGGTGGCTCAAGCGACACCTGAACACGCACAGACGCCCGATTCCGCTTTCAGGGCGCCTTCGCGGGTCTTATACAGGTCCTTGTAACAAGTCCACATGTGGTTCCGGTGCACCGCTTACAGCGCGGTTAAGCCCCTGATTTTTAGTGCTATAGTGATCGATTCCGATAACTGCGTCGCATTCAGGATCGGCACAATACGGTACGGTCAAGGTCGCTGGTGCGGTAGAAGCTCTAATCAACGGAATCGAAGAATGACACAAAACATAACATCAACCGATGAAGAGCTGGCTGATGAGACGCCTGAAGCAGTTGAGAGCGTCGAATCGGGGGCCAAAGTTGTAATGCCGGATATCTATGCCGAACAACCTGCAGCCACCCAGCCGCTGCTCAAAATACTCGATCCCGACTCGCCGGATATCGACAGCTCGACGGGATTTAATCCTTACGATACGGCGGTGTTTCTGAAAAAACCGGAACTCAAACCGCGCTGAGCTAGCGGGCGCCAGCACTCATATCAAACACTGGCAAGAACTTAGTCGTCTTTTTGACGATTGCGTTGCAACGTTTTTTCGTACTCCATGTTCAAGTGTGCTCTTTCGTAAATCGCATTCGCCAGCTCCGGATTGTCTGCGGCCAAATCTGCGAATTTCTGCTTCAGAACTTTTCTGTGCCGGCCTATCTCTGCTCTTGATAAATCGTAATTATTGGTGAAGGTAGGTTCGCCGATAGAGAATCTTCCCATCGTGACTTCGTCGGCGAGAATGTCCGCATTGACCTGTCGTTCAAAACCCGGTTTGCAAACCCGACGTTGAATTCTTGACCTTGGTATTGGTTCCAGCAAACACCAGACTTTATACAAAGGATCGTCAATCAGCGTGTTCGAAATCTTATACATTTCGATATCGGCCCGCAGCATCTGACGTTTGATCGATACCAGCGTGCGGGGGGCGACCACAATGATCTCCTCTATTGTCTCCTCGGCGGCGGTCGCCAGCGCAGGCAGAAGGGATAACACGAACAGACCACGTAGCCAGATCCACAGTGGCTGACTATCGTACTGTTTGGCGGTACGGACGAATTTCATAGCGGGACTACCGATAGCGTTCTTGTAATTGTACTGTGCTTGACGAGCGATGCTGCTTCAATACACTCTTTTACAGTAGATTTGGCAGTTATTGAGTGATACGACTCTCCCTGAGCATTTTTGTTCAACAGGAACACGCCGATGGAACTATCGCACTATTTCGATCGTATCAAATACGGCGGCCTCGTGGCTCCCGACTACGCGACGCTGGAGGCGTTGCACGCAGCGCACGTTTGTTCGGTACCGTTCGAGAATCTGGATGTGCAATTGGGTCGTCCGCTGACAATTCGTATTGAGGACGCCTACAACAAAATCGTTGTCAATGGTCGCGGCGGCTGGTGTTACGAACAGAACGGCTTGTTCGGCTGGGTCTTGTCCGAAATCGGTTTCGACGTCACCCGGATTGCCGGGAACGTAATGCGTGAGAAAAACGGCGAGGCGGCCGCAGCAAGTCACCTCTGTCTGCTCGTCACATGGCCGGATACGGAAAGCCGTTATCTGGTTGACGTCGGTTTCGGAGGCAGCATGATCAAGCCCATCGAGTTACGGGAAGCTCAACACCACCAGCCACCGTTCCAATTCGGACTGGATCGGCTGGACGATGCTTATTGGCGATTCTGGGAGGACCCGGGCGATGGAAAATTCAGTTTCGATTTTATGGACGATCCCGCCTGCGAAACCTCGCTCGCTCAACAAAGTGAGCGCCTTCAAAACGATCCTGACTCAAGTTTCGTATTAACGCTGGTCGCGCAGCAACGCCATCGTGATCGACATTGCACGTTGCGGGGTCGCGTATTCAGCGTTTCCGGGCCGGACGGCATCGAGTCAACACTACTGGAGTCGTCCGACGCGTTGGTTTCAATTCTCGCAAAAGAGTTTCGACTGGAGGTTTGTGGCATCGCAGAGTTGTGGCCGGCAATTGTCGCGCGGCACGAACAGGTGTTCGGGACGGATGCGACCTGGCCGGGAGCGGAATCGACGGCAAACGGTCGAATTGGCGCCTCGTTTGATTGACATAATGACTGCTTTCGTTCGCGCGACCCTAGGCGGTTGCGGGTTTGGGCCGGGATTCAGCCGGCGTTAAGGTCGGTTGTAGAAAATCACCCGTCATAGGCCAGCGAATCTGCTCGTGCGGCCAGTTTGTTTGGGGACGTCATGTTTTCTAATCGGATCTTCCTGCCGGGCCTGCTGCTTTTGATCGTGTCCCTTTTTCCTGAGATCGGCCAGGCAAAAAATCTGCGAGCGGAACATCATTGTCTTGCGCTCGCACTGTACTGGGAAGCGCGCGGCGAGAGTCGCCTGGGCATGGTGGCCGTTGGCTGGACGATTCTCAATCGCACGCGGAGTCGCGATTTTCCGGGTACGCCTTGCGCTGTGGTTTATCAGGGCGGCGAACAGCCGCCGTGCCAGTTTTCGTGGTGGTGTGACGGCAAGAGCGACCGGCCACGCGATCGAAGCGGATGGATAGCCGCGCGCGCAATCGCCGCCGATTTGCTGGTTGACCCACCGCCCGATCCGACCGGTGGCGCGTTGTTCTACCACAGCAGCCACATCAAGATTCCCTGGAAACGAAAACGAACCCGTACCACCCGGATTGGGCACCATATTTTTTATCGGTAGGCCGATCGAAGCCGCAGTCGATACAAAAAACACCCGCATAACATCGCCAACGGCCGCCTCACTGGCCGTTGCGTATGGCGTCTGGAAAGTACACCTGAACCGACGATGTGCGGTAGTCTTGCAAGACGCTGATCGGGTGGAGGGGTGTGAGCGATGGAGAAAAGCGGAGTGACGGTATCGATGGTCGGAAATGCCACAGTGCGAAGGTCGTTTTTTCTCTTGGTTGTGCTTGGCATCACCATTTTTTCGGGCGCAGCCGCGATGGCGCAGCCCGCCGACCCCTTGCCGTCATGGACGGAGGGCGATCTCAAACAAACGATCGAACAGTTTGTCGCGGACATAACGACGGCAGGCAGTACACACTTCGTACGCCCAGAGGATCGCATCGCGGTTTTCGACAACGACGGCACTCTCTGGAGTGAAGAACCGTGGGTACAGGGCTTGTTCCTGGAGCAACTGCTGAGAAACGCGGCGGCGAGGCATCCGGAAGTGAGCGAACAGCAACCTTACAAAGCGGCGCTTGCTCATGATCGTGAGTTCTTCGAAACCGGCGGCATCCGCGTGATGATCGATGCGGTCAAAGCCGCGATGGTGGAATTGAGTCGCGAGGACTTCGACGCCGAGGTGGCGAAGTTTTTTGCCACCGCCCGGCATCCCGCTCTGGACGTACCAATGAGCCAGACGGTTTATCAACCCGCACTGGAATTGCTCGACTACCTGAGAGCCAATGGCTTCAAGACGTATATCTGTTCCGGCGGGGGCATCGATTTCATGCGCGTGATATCGGCTGATTTTTACGGCATCGAATCAGAACAGGTCATTGGTACATCTTATCGAAAGGAATTGCACGAGATCGACGGGAGATGGGAGTTGCTGACAACGAGCGATCTCAATCCGATCAATAACAAGGACGAAAAGGCAATCAACATCGATCTGCATATCGGCAAACGGCCTTTGCTTGTCATGGGGAATGCCGGCGGCCGTGGGGATATCGGCATGATGAATTATTCGCAAGGTCGAAAGGGCGTGTCGCTGCAACTGCTGATCGATCACGATGACGCGGCGAGAGAGTTTGCCTACGCGGAAGATGACAACGCGTCGTTGAACGCCGCGAAGAAAAATGGCTGGCGCGTCATCAGCATGAAGGATGACTGGTCCGTGATCTATCCAGCCAGTGACGACTGAAGCAGGGCATTGTCAGTCGAGCAGCAGCCAACAGGCGGGGAAAAATGAACATACCGGCATACGCCAGCAAAGTATTTATCGGCGGGGAGTGGCGCGCAGCCACGGATGGCGGGGTCCTTCCGCTGGAGGATCCGTCCAGCGGTGCGGCCATCGGTGAAATCGCGGCTGCAACGGTGGCTGACGTCGATGCGGCGGTCACTGCGGCCAGAGCGTCACTGCAGGGTTCCTGGGGTGAACTGACGGCGGCCGAACGTGGCCGGTTGCTGGCACGGATGGGACAAATGGTCGCTGGCGAGGTCGAGTCGCTCGCCGAGATGGAAGCACGCGATGTCGGCAAGCCGTTGAAACAGGCCCGAGCGGATGCTCTCGCGCTCGCGCGTTACCTGGAATACTACGGAGGTTGTGCCGACAAGTTTCATGGCGAGACCATTCCCTACCTGAACGACTACACGGTGTATACACTGCGCGAACCGCACGGCGTGACCGGGCACATCATTCCCTGGAATTACCCGATGCAGATTATCGGCCGTTCTGTCGTGGCCGCTTTGGCCACCGGCAACGCGGCGGTCCTGAAGCCGGCTGCAGAGGCCTGCCTGACGGCACTCGAATTCGCACGGATCGCGGCGGAAGCGGGACTTCCCCCGGGCGCGTTGAATGTCATTCCCGGCACGGGCATCGATGCCGGTGCGCCCTTGGCGGCACACCCGGGCGTTAATCATGTTTCATTCACCGGTTCGACCAATGTGGGTGTTGCCGTGCAGTCGGCTGCCGCGCGGAACACAGTGCCGGTGACGCTGGAACTGGGCGGGAAATCGCCGCAGCTGGTCTTCGACGACGCTGATCTGGACGCGGCGCTGCCGTTTCTGGTGAATGCGGGTGTGCAAAATGCGGGTCAGACCTGTTCGGCCGGATCGCGAATACTGGTGCAACGAGGCATCTACGATTCACTCGTGAGTCGTCTGTCTGAAAGGTTTGCCGCATTGCGAGTTGGGCCGGCGATTGATGACCTCGACGTCGGGCCGCTTATCTCCGCGAAGCAAAAGTCGCTGGTGTCGAGTTTTATTGATCGCGGCCGGGAAAGCGGCCTCAAGGTCGCTGCAGAAGGCGCCCTCGCCGAAAACGCGCCGTCGGGTGGTCACTATGTTCGTCCGATCTTGTTCGTCGATGTTGATCCGGATCACGAGCTGGCGCAGCAGGAAATTTTCGGCCCGGTGGTGGTTGTCATTCCGTTCGATACGGAAGCGCAAGCATTGCACATTGCAAACGGCGCGCAATACGGTTTGGTCGCCGGCATCTGGACACGCGACGGCGCCCGGCAGATGCGGCTGGCGCAACAGCTCCGCGCCGGGCAGGTATTCATCAACAACTACGGCGCCGGTGGCGGCGTGGAACTGCCCTTTGGGGGTGTAGGCCGATCCGGTCACGGCCGCGAAAAAGGGTTTGAGGCGCTGTATGGCTTTACGACTGTCAAGACCGTTGCGGCGTTGCATGCGAAAGGAACAGATTGAATGAGACTCAACGGAAAAACAGCGATTGTTACCGGTGGCGCGTCCGGTTTCGGCGCGGGCATCGTACGTCGCTTTATCAGTGAAGGTGCACGGGTAGTCATTGCTGATATTAACGGCGACGCGGCCAGGGCAATGGCTGCTGAGCTGGGCGATGCGGCGCTTGGCCTGCCAGTCGATGTATCCAGCGCCGCCGACGTGGAAACGATGGTGGAGACCACCGTCCGCGCGTTAGGCGGTATCGATATCCTGGTCAATAATGCCGGCGTTGGTCACAAGCCGGAGCCACTGGATAGCCTGTCCGAGGAGATGTTCGATCGAATCTTCGAGGTGAACATTAAAGCCGTTTACCGAACCGCGCAGCAGGTCGTTCCGGTGATGAAAGAAAACGGCGCTGGCGCCATACTGAATATCGCCTCCACCGGCGGTGTCAGTCCGCGGCCGAATCTGACCTGGTACAACGCCTCGAAAGGATGGGTGATCACCGCGACGCGCTCCATGGCCGTCGAACTCGCGGCTGCGGGCATCCGCGTCAATGCACTCAACCCCGTGGCCGGTGAGACGCCGATGCTAAAGACATTTATGGGCGAAGATACGCCGGAAATTCGGGCGAAATTTCTCGCCTCGATACCAATCGGCCGATTTTCGACGCCGGAAGACATGGGCGCGGCCGCCTGCTTTCTTTGTTCCGACGATGCATCCATGATTACGGGCGTCGCGCTGGAGGTGGACGGTGGACGCTGTATCTGATCTGCAGCCTGTGCTGGATCGCATCGACGGCCGCGTTGATGACCTGGTCGAGCTGACCTGTGAGCTAATCCGTTTCCCGACCATCAACCCGCCGGGTGACGCCTATCGACCTTGCGCCGAATTCATTGGCCAGCGTCTCGCCAGGCGCGGTTTTGAGATCGAATACGTGCGGGCGGTTGGAGTTCCTGGCGACAGCGATGCGTATCCGCGCATTAACCTGGTGGCAAGACGAGAGGGCGCGCGGCCCGGGCCCTGCGTCCATTTCAATGGGCACATCGACGTGGTCGAGGTCGGCTCGGGCTGGACGGTGCCGCCGTTCGAGGGTCTTGTAAAAGACGGCCGAGTTTACGGTCGCGGGGCCTGCGATATGAAAGGTGGACTGGCATCGGCCATTGTTGCCGTTGAAGCCCTGATAGACAGCGATCCCGACTACCCCGGGACAATCGAAATATCGGCGACCGTCGATGAAGAATCCGGAGGTTTCGGCGGCGTGGCCTATCTTGCCGAGCGCGGCTGGTTTTCGGCCCCGCGCGTCGACCACGTCATCATCCCGGAACCGTTAAATGTTGATCGCGTGTGTATCGGACATCGTGGCGTGTGGTGGGCGGAGATCGAAACCAAAGGTCGTATGGCGCACGGCTCAATGCCGTTTCTCGGCGATTCCGCGATCCGTCACATGGCCGCCGTGCTGGACCGTTTCGAGCAAGAACTGTATCCGATGCTTGCGCAGCGCGTGTCCGACATGCCGGTGGTGCCGGATGGTGCCCGCCAGTCGACCATGAACATCAATTCGCTGCACGGCGGACAGGCTGAAGGTTATGCAGGATTGCCGGCCCCTTGTGTCGCGGATTCCTGCCGAATGATTATCGATCGCCGCTTCCTTATTGAAGAAAGCCTGCAGGATGTCCGCTCGGAAATCACCGCCATTCTCGATGACCTCGTCAAGAGTCGCGCGGGATTTCAGTTCGATATTCGCGAGATGTTCGCCGTAGAGCCAAGCATTTCCGACAAGACCGGCCCCGTCGCGGCCACAACGGCGGCCGCCATACAGGAAGTGCTGGCTGTCGACGCGAGTTTCGTCTGTTCACCCGGAACCTACGATCAAAAACATATTGATCGCATCGGCAAATTGAAAGATTGCATCGCCTACGGGCCCGGCCTGCTGGACCTCGCGCACCAGCCGGATGAATGGGTTGGCATTGAAGACATGACGGCGGCCGCCAAAGTCATGGCACTGACCGCATCGCGCCTGCTCAGACGAACGATATGACGGCGGTTGCTGTGGCGCGAATCAATTCAGTCTGATGAAAGCCACGACCAGGTTTTTTCTGCTGGTGTTCATCGCGTTTTGCGGCAGCGTGCCCGTGCAGAACGCCCACGCCAAAGACTCGTTGATTCTCGGTGTTCCGCTGGAGCCACCCAATCTCGATCCGACATCCGGTGCGGCGGCTGCCGTTGACTCGATTGTCTACGGCAACGTATTTGAAGGTCTGACACGAATCACGCCGTACGGTGCGGTCGCGCCGGCACTGGCAGAATCCTGGGAAATTTCGCTGGACGGCCTTGCGTACACTTTTCACCTGCGAAGTAACGTCCGTTTTCACGACGGCAGCACGTTCGATGCCGATGACGTCAAGTTTTCTCTGGACCGCGCGCTCGCGCCGGATTCGACCAATGCCCAGAAAGCGTTGCTGAGTTCGATCCGTCAGGTCGATGTGCTCGATCCACAGACCGTCCGGCTCCGTCTCAGCCATCCGTCGGGCACGTTGCCGTATTTCCTCGGTTGGGGTGACGCCGTCATCGTCGCGCCTGAAAGCGCTGCTACCAATGCGAGTGACCCCATCGGTACCGGGCCGTTCCTGTTTGCAGGCTGGCGGCGGGGAGACTCGATTCGACTGGAGCGGAATCCCGATTATTGGGGTGTCGCGGCAAGGCTGAACAGTGTCGTTTTTAAATTCATCGGTGATCCGGCGGCGGCGTTTGCGGCCATGAAGGCCGGCGATGTCGATGCATTCCCGAATTACCCGGCACCCGAGAACATTGCCGAGTTCGAACGCGATCCGAACTTCAAGGTGGTTATTGGAGCCTCTGAAGGCAAGGTCATCATGGCGATGAATAACGCGCGACCGCCCTTCAACAATCGTCTCGTCCGCAGGGCGGTCTCGCATGCGATTGATCGTGATGCGGTGATCGACGGTGCCCTGTTCGGCTTCGGTGAACCCATCGGCAGTCATTACACGCGCCAAGGTCGTGCTTATGTCGATCTTGTGGATCGATATCCGCATGACATCGCGCTGGCGAAATCGTTATTGGCTGAGGCCGGCTATGCGGACGGATTCAAGGCATCGTTACGCTTGCCGCCACGACCGTATGCCCGCCGGGCGGGTGAAGTGATTGCGGCGCAGCTGTCCCGTGTTGGTATCGATATTGAAATTGAAAACCTTGAGTGGGCGCAGTGGCTCGACCAGGTGTTCCGACGCCACGAGTTCGATCTGACCATTGTTGAGCACATCGAGCCGATGGACTTCGGCATCTACGCGCGCGACGAATACTACTTCGGCTACTCCAGCCCGGCGTTCAAAGCGCTTTTCGCTCAGTCGGAGATCGAGATTGACGATCGCGCCGAAGACAAATTGCTGCAGGCCATGCAGAGAAAGATTGCCGATGACGCCGTGAACGTGTTCCTGGTGCAATCCGCTCGACTGGGTGTCTGGAAAGCCGGTCTCAATGGCCTTTGGGTCGATACGCCGATACCAGCCAATATCGTGGCGGGCGCCTGGTTCGAGGGTGGCCATGCAGCGGAGGCAGGCAAACAAACAGGCACCCGGTCTGACGTCGTGTCACTGAAGTTTCTCACGCTTTTCGTCGTCATCGTTCTTATGGCACTGGTCATGCGTCAAATGGGCGCCCGCTATCTGCTGGGTCGTCTGGGCTCGCATCTGGGTACACTGCTCGCGGCCACGGTGGTCATCTTTGTTTTGATTCAGATTGTCCCTGGAGATCCGGCGGCCTACATGATGGGCATGAATGCCAGTCCGGAATCGCTGGCCGCCCTGCGCGAGCAAATGGGTCTGGATGCACCCGCAATCGCTCGATATTTCAGCTGGGTAAGTGGACTGGTGACGGGCCAGTTGGGCAGCAGTTATACGTATCGGGTGCCGGTGGGCGATTTGATCGCGGAACGATTGCAGGTGTCTGCGCCACTGGCGCTCATGGCAATGATTCTTTCGCTGATCATCGCATTGCCGGCAGGTGTGCTGGCCGCCAGTCGGCGGGGGAGTTTCATCGATAGCGCACTCAATACACTGATGCAGGTCGGTGTGGCATTGCCGAATTTCTGGATTGGTTTGTTACTGATCCTTGTGTTCTCCACGCAATTGCACTGGTTTGCCGCGGGGGGGTTCGTTGGCTGGGATGCAGGTTGGTTGCCGGCGCTCAAGGGCCTGTTGCTGCCCGCCATTGCGCTTGCCGCACCCCAGGCGGCCATCATCGCGCGCGTGCTGCGGACGTCGCTGCTGGAAACGATGAACGAAGACTATGTGCGGACAGCCCGTGCAAAAGGCCTGAGTTGGAGCCAATCGCTTTGGCGTCACGCTTTGCGGAACGCAATGATTCCCGTGCTGACCATCATTGGATTGCAGCTTCCGTTCCTGCTGGCTGGCGGGATTATTATCGAAAATGTCTTTTCGTTGCCGGGCATTGGCCGGCTGATCTTCCAGGCCATCACGCAACGCGATCTGATCGTCGTGCAAAGCGTCGTTATTGTGCTGGTCTTCGCCGTCGTGACAGTGACGTTCCTGATCGATCTTGCCTACCTGGCCGTTGATCCCCGCCTGAGGAGTTCATCGAAATGACCCTGGGCGAGATCGCAAACACCCGGAAGGCCGAACCGACGGCTTCGCCGCGTCGCAACGCGTTGTCATGGGGTTTTCGAATCGGTTTGTTTCTGGTCGTCGTAGTCGTTGCGGCGGCGCTGATCTCTTTCGTGTGGACGCCGTACGATGTCGAAGCGATCGATATCTCCAGCAAGTTACTCCCGCCTTCGCTGCAGCATCTTTTTGGCACGGATCACTTCGGTCGCGACGTCTTTTCGATGATCATGACGGGTGCGCGCAATTCGCTGGCGGTTGCCCTGGTCGCCGTTGGTATTGGTGCCGGTATCGGCGTGCCGCTGGGCCTGCTGGCGGCCGCCAGGAAGGGTCTGGTCAGCGAATCGATCATGCGCACAAACGACCTGATCTTTGCGTTTCCGTCGCTACTGATGGCCGTGATGATCACAGCAGCATTCGGCGCAGGTGCAATCAACGCGATTGTTGCGATTGGTATTTTCAATATTCCGGTGTTCGCGAGAGTCACCCGTGGCGCAGCATTGAGTCTTTGGGCGCGCGAATACATTCTGGCCGCGCGGGTCGCCGGAAAATCGGCGTTGCCCATTTCCCTGCAACATATCCTGCCTAACCTCGGCGGCTTGCTGATCGTCCAGGCGGCCATCCAGTTCGCGCTCGGTGTTGTTGCCGAAGCAGGTCTGTCCTATGTCGGTCTTGGCGTGCAACCGCCGATGCCGAGTTGGGGACGAATGCTGAGCGAAGCGCAAACGATGATCGGTTTCGCCCCCTGGCTCGCTATTTTCCCCGGTCTGGCCATCATGCTGCTGGTGTTTGGCTTTGGCCTGATCGGTGATGGTCTGAACGATCATCTCGATCCGCGCATCCGGCGGTTGCGCTAGATCATGTCGCTGCTCAATATCAACAGGCTGAACGTGTCCATTGGCGACGTACCCGTTCTTCGCTCACTCACCATGGAACTGGACGCAGGAGAAATTCTTGGTCTGGCGGGCGAATCCGGGTCCGGGAAAACAATGACGGCCCTGGCGATTGCGGGGCTGTTGCCCGCCCGAGCCAAAATGTCGGGGGACATACTGCTGGACGATCTGCGATTGTCGGCCGCCAGTGAGCGCGAATTCTGCAACATCCGTGGTCGGGATATCGGTGTGGTTTTCCAGGAGCCGATGACCGCACTCAATCCAGTGATGACCATCGGCCATCAGGTTGCCGAAACCGTGCGCATTCACCGCAACGTTTCCCGTCGTGAAGCCCGCCAGCTGGCACGGGAAACACTCGAGAAGGTCGGTTTGCCGGTGGCACGTTTTCCGTTGGACCGATATCCGCACAACCTGTCCGGCGGTCAGCGGCAGCGTGTCGCCATTGCAATCGCCATAGCACTCAAGCCGAAACTGCTGATCGCGGACGAGCCGACCACGGCACTTGATGTCACCACGCAAGCGGAGATTCTGGACTTGTTCCGGCAGCTCGTTCGTGACGACGGCATTGGACTGATGCTGGTGACTCATGACCTTGCCGTTATCGCCCAGACAGCCGATCGGGTCGTGATAATGAAAGAGGGTGAAATTGTCGACCAGGGTGGTGTTTTGCAAGTCTTCCAGGCGACGCAGCAGGCGTACGTCAAGACGCTTCTCAAGAACGCAGTGCATGTCCCACTGCGCCATGCGGCGCGGGAAACCGGTACCGTCCCGGTCCTCGAAACACGCCATGTTGTTCGCGAATATCCGGGCGTACGAAAACTCTTCGGTCGGCGCGCACCGTTGCGTGCCGTGGATGACGTGAGCCTGAAGATTTTCGCCAACGAAAACGTTGGCCTGGTGGGCGAATCGGGTTGCGGGAAGTCGACTTTGCTGCGCACTATTCTGGGTCTCGACCAGGCTCAGGCCGGCGAAGTTCTGGTATTCGGCCGGGCGTTTCCCGCGGACGACCGCGAGGACATGCGTCAACTACGACAGCGTATCCAGGTCGTGTTTCAGGATCCCTTCGGTACCTTCGACCCTCGCTGGCGTGTCGAACAACTCATCGCCGAGAATTTTCATCTGTACGATTCGCCACCGACCGGTGCGCAAGCGCGTCGACGAATCGATGAGATCCTCGACCAGGTCGGCATGAAATCGACGGATGCGAAGCAGTATCCGCACGAGTTTTCCGGCGGGCAAAGGCAGCGAATTGCGATCGCACGGGCACTGATCACCGAGCCTGCGATTATCGCGCTGGACGAAGCGGTGTCGGCGCTCGACGTATCAATCAGGGCGCAGATTCTCGATTTGCTGGCCGGCTTGTCGGACCGGCTCGGTGTGTCCTATTTGTTCGTCACCCACGATCTTTCGGTCGTGCGATCCATTACCGACCGGGTGCTGGTGATGAAGCGGGGGCGTATTGTCGAACAGGGTCGAACCGAAGACGTGTTTTCGAATCCGCAACATCCTTATACCATCGGCCTTCTTGCAGCGGTGCCCGATCTCGACTTCGCTCGAAAATTTGCATAGGGTGAGTCATCAGGCCACCGCGGTGGCCGCCGAACAATTGAAGCGTCGATTGAATAGAAGCCTGCGAGATGGATACGAAAATGAACCGGAGAAACCTGCTTGGGACTTTGGCAGCGGTCACGACTACCGGCATCGCGATGACGATGGCCGGTAAAGCCAGAGCGGCGGAGCAAAACGCGGCGGGCGCAGCCGGAAATATCGCCCGGACCGGAGCGCGCAATCTGATTACGGATGTGCCGGGACTGGCCGTCGGCAACGCTCATGACGCGGATACTCAAACCGGCGTCACGGTCATCCTGCCCGACGAAGCCGCGGTCGCGGCCTGTGATGTTCGTGGTGGCGGACCGGCGACGCGTGAAACTGACGCACTCTCTCCGGAAAATCTGGTGCAGGAAATCGATGGCGTTGTTTTTTCCGGTGGTTCGGTATTTGGCATGGCCGCAGCCGACGGAATTGCGGCCTGGATGGGCGCAAGAGACCGGGGTTTTTCGATGGGCGCGGCGCCCGGTGTTCCGCCTTCGCCGATTCTGCCGACGGCCTGTCTCTACGATTTGGCGAACGGTGGCAACAAGGCCTGGGGTGAAGCGCCTCCCTATCGCCAGCTTGGCATCCAGGCACTGGAAGCGGCCGCCATCGAATTCACGCTCGGTACGACAGGCGCCGGTTACGGTGCCAATTCGGGCGGTGTGAAGGGCGGGCTGGGCTCGGCATCGGTAGAGTCCGAGGACGGCATGACGGTTGGCGCGCTGGTGGCGGTCAACAGTCTAGGGTCCGCTATCGCACCGGGTGGAAAATCGTTCTGGGCGGCGCCGGTCGAGTTAAACGCGGAGTTCGGCGGTCTCGGTACGGAAGGGCTGGTCGCGGGTCCGGAGGATTACGGTCGGGCCATGCAGCCCCGGGCGAATACGACGCTCGCCTGTATTGCGACCGACGTGACACTGAGCAGGGTGGAAGCGCAACGCATCGCGATCATGGCGCAAGACGGTTTAGCCCGTGCGCTACGGCCCGCGCACGCACCGTTCGATGGCGATGTTGTGTTTGTACTGTCAACGGCGCATCGGGAAGCTTCCGAAGACGTTCCGCGGTCCGTGCTGGTGACGCGCCTGGGAGCGTTGGCGGCGGATACGCTGGCGCGCGCCATTGCCAGGGCGATCTACGAGGCGGAAGCATTGCCGGGCTCCGAAATTCCGGCCTGGCGTGATCTTTAGTTCCTGTCACCACCAACGCGATCTGAAAGTTTCGGGGGTCGCGCCTCAGGTGACGCTCCTACAGTTTC
>JAADHU010000059.1 GCA_013151645.1 Gammaproteobacteria bacterium
TGGAATACACGGTACCGGCCGAAGAAGGTGGTGCGACTTTCTCGAATGTGAAGTACGCATATAGCGTCGATTTAAACGAACTTGGTTTTGATCTCGACATAGATCAAAAACTCCTTGACAATATGATATACGGACGTCTAAAAGGAGAAGGCATCACTAACTTCGTAAAAACGAACAAAGGTTGGCGATTGTCTCTAGGAAAGTGGTGAGTCATGCAAGCTGGCCTAAAAGTACGTCGATATGTAGTGGTCAACCATTTCCGGACACGTTGTTAAGTCGCTTTTCGTAGTTCATTGGCGTCGTGTATCCGAGCGTCGAGTGCAGGCGCCTAGCCTGGATTATGCATGAATAGATAAAACGAAAGCCTCAATTGTGCGAAAATAGTGTTACTGCCGATGAGTTAGGGACACCCATCAACTATATTTCGTATTTCCATCCGGCCTTCAACAATGCTTGCACGCCAGAACCCGGAAGGCCTGTTGAAAATGCCACGGATGGTCTTTTGAACAGGCGGCTGGTGTGTCTTATTGACCGTTCGGGTCGAATCATCCCGATTTACCCACGGAACGCGGCATGTTTCCGCTGTAGGCAGGTGCAAATCAGGCCTCAGGCCGACCACCGGTTATAGTAAAGCCGTAAACCGAACCCCGGGGAACAAGATGACATGGTGGGCATGGACAATTCTGGGCGCTGTTCTTTTTGGCGCAGAACTGGTCGCGATTGATGCGCAGTTTTATCTCGTGTTTTTGGGCCTCTCCGCGGCACTGGTTGGCGCGCTAAGTGGCTTTGGTATCGATATGCCGGAGTGGGTTCAATGGCTGATATTTGCCGGCTTGTCGCTCGTATCCATGTTCACATTTCGAAAAATGTTGTACGAAAAAATCCGTGGTAACGCACCGGGTTTTCTTGAGGGACTCGACGGCGAAACGCTGGTCATTGCGGAAGATCTTGCGGTCGGACAGACAAGTAGAGCCAGTTTTCGTGGTTCGGATTGGACGGTAGTTAACGAAGGGGCCGGACCCTTGTCCCGAGGTGACAAGGTACGCATCAGGCGCACTGAAGGGCTAACCCTCTATATAGAAGATGATACAAGCCACTAGGCAGAGATAACGCACAAGGAGTTCTTATGAATTCGCTCTACGTAGCACTGGTAGTTTCCGCTGTTGTAATTTTTATCATCGCAAAGACTGCGGTGGTCGTGCCGCAGCAGAATGGTTACGTGATCGAGCGGCTTGGAAAATTCAGCCGAGTATTGAAAGCGGGCTTTCATATACTCATTCCGTTTATTGAACGAATCGCCTACCGGCATACACTCAAGGAACAAGCCATCGATATTCCTGAACAGGTCTGCATAACCAATGACAATGTGCAGGTCGGAGTGGATGGTGTCCTGTATTTACAAGTTCTTGATCCCGGCCGCGCATCCTATGGTATCGGTGAATACTTATTTGCAATATCTCAGCTGGCGCAGACTACTTTGAGAAGCGAGATTGGAAAGATTGCTCTTGACCGCACGTTCGAAGAGCGTGGCGCTATCAACTCAAACGTGGTTGCGGAGCTGGACAAGGCATCGGATCCATGGGGCGTCAAAGTACTTCGCTACGAAATCAAGAACATTAATCCGCCGCATGATGTCCTCAGCGCGATGGAGAAACAGATGCGTGCCGAGCGTGAAAAGCGTGCAGTCATACTGACCTCGGAAGGTGAGCGGGACGCAAAGATCAATGCTGCAGAAGGTGAAAAGCAGCGGGTCATCAAAGAATCGGAAGCCGCACGACAACAACAGATCAATGAAGCGGAGGGCGAAGCGGCTGCTATTCTGGCCGTTGCGACCGCGACCGCCGACGGGCTACGGCAGGTTGGCGTTGCATTGGTGGGTGAAGGCGGCGAAGAGGCGATGCAATTACGCGTAGCGCAGCAATATATCGGGGAATTCGGGAACCTGGCGAAAGAGGGAAATACACTGGTAATCCCAGCGAATCTCGCGGACCTGACGTCCATGATCCATGATCGCGCTCGCAACGAACGTTGTGCGGGAAAAAGCTAACGCTAGCTAAGAACACCCATCAACAAGTTCGCTTCTTTCTCATCTTTTCATACAGAAATCGCTTCAATCTGAATGGGTGTCCTGAATTTCGCCCGACCTGAATTTCGCCCGGACGGAGAGGCCAACACTTCGCGGGAAGCGAAAGGTGGCGCTACAGAAAAAACCAAATAGGCTTTGGTGCACGCTTGCAGATTAGAATTCGCTAAGATGTGAAATCTCAAGATATTATTGGCGCGCCCGACAGGATTCGAACCTGTGACCCCTGCCTTCGGAGGGCAGTACTCTATCCAGCTGAGCTACGGGCGCCCGACGTCTGCAAACGAGATTCTATCTTAGGCGCGAGTCGATCTGCCAATGACGCTCAGTGATCGCTAACGAACACCGGGTGAAGCACGACGAACAATCGCCCACACCGACCGGCAACGAACCGTACAGCCATCCGGAGTTTTCGTCCGTGAGACGTGAGCCACAGAAACCGTCGGCAACCGCTTTGTCCGCGTACCGCACCAACAGCGATCCCTGCAGTGCCAGCGCCATCTTCTCGACGATCCGTCGAGCCCGGTATTCAACCGTATCGGTTTCCACGAACTCGCCGGCCAGCGAATCGATAAAGCGATCCAGACGACGGTCTCCGCCTCGCCCGAGCTCCACTTCCGCCAGGTAGGCGTCGAGCGATCCGGTTTCACGATTCATCGCACGCAGCATGTCGAGACATTGAACATTGCCACTGCCCTCCCAGATTGCATTGACCGGCGACTCCCGAAACAACCGTGCCATGATGCGTTCTTCCATGACACCGCTGCCACCGATGCATTCCATCGCTTCGTAGGCGTGTCCTGGCGTACGTTTGCATATCCAGTATTTGCCAACCGAAGTGCCGATTCGTACCAGCAGATTCTCTGCTTCCTGGTCCCGTCGATCCAACGCGCTCGCGATTCGCAGGGTCAGGAGCAACGCCGCTTCCTGTTCGATCGCGAGATCCGCGAGCACATTCTGCATCAATGGCTGATCCGACAGGTGCTTGCCGAAAGCCTTGCGGTTGTCGCAGTGATGTATGGCCTGTGCAACTGCTTGCCGCATACCGGCCGACGATCCGACCATGCAGTCAAAACGCGTCATGGCGACCATATCGATGATCGTGCGTATGCCTCGACCTTCTTCGCCCACCATCCAGGCGAGCGCACCACGCAGCTCAACCTCCGTTCGAAACATTGCCCATTTTGTCCTTGAGCCGCTGGATCTGCATCGCGTTTCTGCCGCCGTCAGGATGCCAGCGCGGCAACAGAAAACAGGAAAGCCCTCCGGCCGACTGGGCAAGGACGAGAAAGGCATCACTCATTGGCGCTGAAACGAAGTACTTGTGACCGACCAGCTCATGGGCTTCCCCCGGCCCACCCTGGCCGACAGGATGAGCGATGGTGCTATTGCTGCGCACATCCGAGCCTCCCTGCTTCTCCGTCATCGCCATGCCGATGGTGACACCGTTTTTGCCGGTATAGGACCGGTTCTCGGGCTCGTAGGTTCGCGCCATAATCTTCGGCGCCCATTGCTCGAAGAGGTTCTGTTGGCGCCGCAAAGCCGGGATCGCCGCCGACGTCATGGTAATGGGACAACCGTGACCGGCCTCAATCTGTGTCTGCATATAACATTTTGCGGCCCGCGCCACCTGGGCACCGGGACCGGGATCGGTCCAGTGCGACGAATGTAATCCGTTTTCAATCGAGACCTGCATCAGGCGGTGGTACGCAGGGTGGTAACGGATTTCGTCAATCCGCGCGCCGTCGGGACTGTGGCTGAAAAATTCCGGCCGGTGTTCGTTTGCCTGAAAGCCCAGCGCGATGGATTCCTGCGTTCCCGCATTCTGACCGAATTCGTTTAACTCCGTCTCTGCCCACTGTGCTCCCGACCGCGCAATAGCCTCTTTCAAGGCAACGTCGCTGGTCAGCAGATTGTAGTCCACCAAAGGCGGCGGCATGTTCTCGACCGCGTGCGTTTCTGCCCACCACTGCGTAGCCGAAGTGCTTTCCGAACGGGTATCTTTCATCGCTTCGCCGTTGTTCATCATGCCGTACTAGTCGAAGCCATAGAATCTAACACAACCGTTCATCCGCGTGACGTAAGCCGACCATTGTCGACTTGTCGGCTGTCAGGGGTTTGGACCCGCAACACACATGCTCACCGAATGGCAACCACGAGCGAAACCGGAGCCGAACACGCACTGCATCCGGTCAAACCGCCGAATGTCTTACTACATCGACGATTTCGGTCAGCAAGACAGGCAATTTCGTCAGTCTATCGCCTTTTTTTCGCCACTCTTTCGTTACTAGCCCGCGCGCCAACCGTAGTGTGGGCGGACGTGTTTGGTGCTGATCGATGCACGATTGGACGGCTGCAAGCATGCCAGGAATCATCCACATTAAGGAGAATCACTATGTTCGACAGGAGTCAGGTTTTTTCGTACATTCGTAGATCAATGCTGTTGTTGGCAACTGTAATTGCACTGGGCGCAACGCAATCAGGCGCCTACGCCCACAAGAATAACGATAACAATTGCTACAAAACGGCCGTTGAAAGTCTGGACTTTGTCGAGATGGGGGTTTCAGGAAAGGCCAAACTTTGCGTAAACGAATCCGGTCTGAAGGGCGATTTGGAGGTCAATCACCTGACACCTGGAAACCCCTACACAGTCTGGTGGGTCTATATTGACGATCCCGGTTGTCCGGGTGGCGGGTTTTTCGGGTGCATAGCCACCTTTTTCGGCGATGATCCGCTGGCTGTCTTCGGACGCATGGATTCGGGTATCAGCCCACACAAGGGTCATCTCGAATTTTCGGACAAACTCGATGATATGCAGGTCCGTAGCGGATCGCAGGTCTGGTTTCTGGTGTTCGGACACGGACCCGCGTCGACCGACGGCCGACTACTGGCGAGACAGCTGCTGACGCCTGAGGATCCCACCGCAGGAGCCCCACACCTGGGCGTTGACGCGAACGGTTATCCGACCGCAGTCGCAATATTCGAATTGCCGTAGCTTCCCTGGCAACGCAGGAAACCCGGGGCGGTCGCGTTTCGCTGACCGCCCCGTTCATGCCCACCGCAGCTGTCTGTCTGCGGCCACAATCTGGCATTTTTCATCCGCAAGAGTGACAGATTGCCTTGCTACAAATGCTCCCGACGAACACATCCAGGGAGCAAATCATGAGCAATGAACAAACAAACTGGTGGGAGTGGCAGCGGTTTTTTGCCGCTCGAAGCCGCAAGCAGCTGCCATCACTGGAGACCGCTGATCACTATTGCAGCATTCCAGACTCGGTCGCCAGGTCGCTGGCCGTTTTTCAACTCGGTGAATCCGGGGGCGGCACGGTCGTCCGGCAAGCAAGGCAAAGTTCAATCCGGAATGTTGACGCGCATTACGCAAAAGCCCTTGAGCTGTTCGTCAAAGAAGAGCACCACCACGCGGAGATTCTGGCTATTTGCGTACGCAACCTCGGCGGCGCCCTGATTCAGAAAAACTGGACGGCACGCCTGTTCGTCATCGCGCGCCGGTTGATGGGTCTGCGCCTGAAAGTGCTCGTGTTGCTGGCCGCAGAGGTGGTTGGAATCTGCTACTACCACCTATTGGCAACCCGATTACCAAATACACGACTGCAACAGCTGCTGGCACAAATTGTCGAGGACGAACGGGCACACCTGCACTTTCATTGCTGTTTCCTGCGTTCGCAAATGATCAGTGGGTGGCGGCGTGCTTTGTTTGTCTTGGTCTGGCGCAGCACGATGGCCGCGGCTGCGATCGTCGTACTGATCGACCACCGCCGGGCATTGCGTGATCTCGATTTGAAATTCAGTGCGGTATGGCGTCGCTGGAGAACCTACCGTCGTCTTGCTGAACGACTGGTCCTGGAGAAGGACCGGTCGGCGGTCCCGGATTCGTTGATTGAAGGATGGAGCCGCGTAGCCACAAGCTAACGCCTCGCTGAAAAAAGCCAATTCGACACCGGGTCGCGCCTCAGGAGACGCTCCTACGGAGTTTCTGTCAAGGTGTCTGCAGGAGTATCTCCTGAAGCGCGATCAGCGTAGCTTGATCCTTCCAGCAATAAATCGGACATTCCCTGGTTGATTTCGCGCGCGTACTTCAACTCACCGCCCACATAAGTCATATCAACCTGCGTGTTCGGAATTTCTTCTTCCGCGACCGTCAGCAAGTCCTGCGTCAACACCACCATGTCGGCGTACATGCCGGGAATCAGGCGGCCTTTGATTTCTTCTTCAAACGCCGCGTACGCATTGTTTACGGTATAGGTCGTCAGCGCCTCTTCGCGCGTCATCACGTGTTCGGGGTAGAAGCGCTCGCCGTTCACCATCATCCTGGACACGGACGAATAGTAAGACGCAATCGGATCGATGCGTTCGACCGGCACGTCCGTACCGTTCGTGACCACCGCCCCGGTTTCGAAAAGACGCCGCCACGGCTGCGAAGTACTTTTCGCACGTTCATCACCCAGTCGTGACGGAATCCAGGGACCGTCGGACGTGCCGTGGACCGCCTGGACCGCCGCGATAACACCCAATTGGCCAAAGCGCGGCACATCGGCGGGATCGATGTGTTGCGCGTGTTCGACGCGCCAGCGTAATTTACGGCCGTCGACTCCGGCCCGCTCGAAGGCTCGCTCGTAAATGTCGAGCGTTTCACGCACTGCGCGATCACCGATGGCATGTGTGTTCAACTGGAAGCCATGCCGGATAGCGATGTCCGCCGTGCCCTCGATATCTTCCACCGATTCAAGCACCAGCCCCGAGGTGTCCGGCAAATCTTCGTACGGCTCCAGCAACCACGCGCCATGAGCGCCCAACGCACCGTCGATTTGCCGTTTGATCGAGCGCACGGTCAGGAAGTCGTTGCCCTCGGCAATCATTTTGTATTGTGGCAAGGCCTGGTCGAGAAGTTCGTTGGCTTCGCGTCTCACCATGACGTACAGGCGGACGTCCAGCGCACCTTCCTCTTCGAGTTTTTTCAGGAAATCGATGGTCTCGAAACTCGAGCCCGCATCGTGAAACGAGGTCACGCCATGACTCAGCGCTTCGTCGGCCGCCAGTTGCACGCGCTCCCGGTTCAGTGCCTCGGTTTGCTCCGGGGTCAGGCGACCGTTGTACTCGTTCATCGCGGCATTGATCAGACGCTGTGCGGTCTCTCGCATCAGGCCCGTCGCTTTGCCTTCAGGAGTACGTACGATCGTGCCACCCGACGGGTCTGCCGTATCGTCGCCGACGCCAGCCATGGCCAGCGCGGCGTCGTTGAAAAACGCCGCATGGCCGCTCGCGTGTCCGAGGACAACCGGATTGTCGGGCGACACCTCGTTGAGTGTATCGTTACGCGGAACACCGTCCACCGCATCATCCGGCACGCTGTCCCACTTGTCCTGATGCCACCCTCGACCAAAGATCCACTCGCCGGGACGGGCCTTGTCCACGGCGACGGCGACCATCGTCACCACTTCACTCCAGTTCTTAACGTCCTGGAGATCCAGTATTTGCTTGGAGCGCCCCAAACCGAGGTAATGCCCGTGTCCCTCGATAAATCCGGGCATAACGAAGCGTCCCGCCAGTTCGACCACCTTCGTATCGGCTCCGATGTATGCGGCGATGGCCTCATTGCTGCCAACGGCTGTGATCTGATAACCATTGACCGCCAACGCCTCGACATTACCCGTCGCCGGATCTGCGGTCGCGATCTTGCCGCCGCGCAGGACCAGATCCGCCGCCGGCGTCGCGGTATCGGACGGTGCCGTACTGCGCTGTTGGCCACCTGGCGCCGACTCCTTGCCACACGCGGATACCAGCAGAACGACTAGAAACAGGGCGGCTGGTTTGCGGATTATTTTTGGCATCTGTTGGCGATTCCAGGATAAATATGGCGGCATATACGATGCGTCACTGTCTCACCGTGCTGGCCGGAAATCAATCGGTTGCGAGTCCGTTGATATCGGCTGGAGCAACAGCCGCCGCGGGGCTCCTGGCCGACATCGTGGAGGCAGAAACACGCCAGTAATGGTACATTACCGGCCCATTTTGAGCCTTCGACGGACGAGAATACAGATGCGATATCTTTACCTGGCACTGGTAGCAATCATTACCGTAAGTGGCACAGCATCGGCCGATGCCATTCGGCAAACCAAGGGCGATTTCTATGACGCCTTTCGTCAACTGGACGTTGATCTGCCAACCGCCAACGTCTACCGCACCGCCTCCGGCGCACCCGGACCGCAATACTGGCAACAGCGCGCCGATTTCAAAATCAAGATGACACTGGATGAGGCGAATCGCCGCATCAGCGCCTCCGAAACGATCACTTACACCAATGCATCGCCGGATCCGCTGCGCTACCTGTGGATGCAGGTCGACCAGAATCGATTCGCAGACGAGTCGCTCGAGCGACGCTCCGAAACGGCGAAAGCAGCCGTTGGCAGAGGGACCTGGGACGAAGCCGGCAAGGATGTTTTGACCTACGGACGCATCGCGCGCGAGCAACTCGCCAAAGATATCGATTACGGTTTTGAAATTGAGCGCGTTGCGGACTCCCGGGGTCGGGCCCTGCCGCATACTGTCGTCGACACGATGATGCGCATCGACCTGGCGGAACCGCTGGCACCCGGAAAACGCATCACATTCTCGATCGACTGGTCTTTCAATATCGTGCACGAGGATCGTGTCAACAGTCGTGGCGGTTACGAACATTTTCGCGACACCGACACTTACATCTATTTCCTCGCGCAATGGTATCCACGACTGGCGGCCTACACGGATTACGCCGGCTGGCAACACAAGGCATTTCTGGGCCGCGGCGAGTTCACACTCGAATTCGGCGACTACGAGGTTGAAATCACAGTACCTGCCGACCACATCGTTTCCGCTACCGGTGCACTGCAAAATCCCGGCGAGGTCCTGAGCGCCAAACAACGCAGTCGACTAAGCTCGGCCGGCACCGACCGGCCGGTCTTCATCGTCACGCCGGAAGAAGCGCTGGAGAACGAACAGGAAAAATCCAGCGGCATGAAAACCTGGAAGTTCAAGGCCGACAACGTTCGCGATTTCGCCTGGGCCAGTTCGCGGAAATTTATCTGGGACGCGATGATTCATCGTCAGGACGACCGGCGCAATCCGGAAGTACTCGCCATGTCGTTTTATCCCAATGAGGCCGAGCCCATCTGGTCGAAGTATTCAACCCATGCTGTCGCCCATACGATGGATGTTTACTCGCGCTTCTCGTTCGCCTATCCCTACCCGACCGCACAATCCGTCAACACCTGGAAGCGCGGTGGCATGGAATATCCCATGATCACGTTCAACGGCTACCGGCCCGAGCCGTTCGAGCAGGACGAAGACAAGCCCATTGACGATGCACCCGTCAACACGTACTCACGACGCACAAAGTATGGCTTGATCGGCGTCATCATTCACGAGATCGGCCACACGTATTTTCCGATGATTGTGAACTCGGATGAACGCCAGTGGACCTGGATGGACGAGGGCATCAACAGCTTCCTCGAATACATGGCGGAATTTGAGTGGGAAGAAGAATTTCCCGCCTACCGCCCGAACCATGTCAACGTACTCGATGCCATTACTGACTATATGGTCAGCGAGGATCAGGTACCGATCATGACCAATTCCGATTCATTGCTGCAGTTCGGCCCGAACGCTTACTCCAAGCCGGTCGCTTCCCTGATTGTTTTGCGCGAGACGGTCATGGGACGCGAGCTGTTCGATTTTGCTTTCAAAGAATACGCCCGCCGCTGGAAATTCAAACGCCCGACACCGGCCGATCTCTTTCGCACCATGGAAGATGCCTCCGGCATCGATCTCGACTGGTTCTGGCGCGGTTGGTATTACTCGACGGACCACGTCGACGTCGCATTGACCGACGTACGTGAATACAAGGTGTCAACAACCAACCCGGACGTCGAGTCGGAATACGAGCGGGAAAAACATGCCGCCGAAGTGCCGGAAGCAATGACGCAAAAGCGCAACCGGGAAGAAGGCCGCACGACCTACCTGGAACGGCATCCGGAACTTGCCGACTTCTATAACGAGAACGACCAGTTCACGCCCAGCAATGCGGATCGCAATGCCCACACCGAACGGCTCGACGGTCTTGAGGATTGGGAATACGACGCCCTCGTGCGTGCAACCGCCGAAGAAGATTTTATCTATTTCGTGGATTTCGAGAATATCGGCGGATTACCGACACCGTTGCCGTTGTTGATCACGGACGTCGACGGTAATGAGGAATTCGTGATGTTACCGGCCGAAATCTGGCGGCGTGACTACCGGAAGATCACCAAGCTGTTAATCCGCGACGCCGAGATCAAATCCATTGAGCTTGACCCCAACCATCAGATTGCCGACGCGGATTTCTCGAACAACCACTTCCCGCGACGGATCGAAAAATCCCGCATCGAACTGTACAAGTCTGAAGACGAAACACGCGACCTGATGGGCGACATGCTGGAGACTATTCGAGAACGCAAGGGAGACGAAGGAGAAATTATCCGTTCGGTACCCCTGAGTCCGGCTCACTGAGATCGCCGGTGAGTTTCGCGATCGGACGCCGCACCATCGTCGCGGCGGCGGCACTCGGTATCGCGTGCTCCGCGTTTGCGCACCGAGCGCCCGGCAGCCTCACAACGATCAAGTGGAATGCAACATCCGGCAGAACGGAAATCGTTCACCGGCTGCATTCACACGATGCGGAACTGGGCGTGGGTGATGTCCTCAAGAGAGTGGATTTATCGGCCATCGATCTAGCTGGCCGAGCCTACATTGCGCTGTATGTCGAGGAGCGGTTTCGCATGGCGGATGCCAATGGCGAGCTCGAACTCAGCCTGGTTGGCGCAATCCTCGAAGGCGACCATATACTGGTCTATCAGGAGTATGCCGGGCGATTGCCGCACACCGTCCGGATCCGGGACGACATTCTTCGCGACGCTTACCCGGCGCAGGTCAACCAGGTCAATATCGAAGACGGTGATGCGACCCATAGCCTGGTGTTTGCCAACGACGATGAGTGGCACCGTTACGAATCGCGGCAATAGTCGCCGGGACTACGACGATACACTTGATATATACTGCGATCCTGGCGCCCGACCAGGCGCGTAGAACCACCTTTTCCGGAGCAACACCTTGAACCGTGATCAAAAATTTTTCGACATGTACACGCTGGTTATCGGCGTGCTTGTACTTGTCATGATGGCGCTGTTTATTGTCGCGACGAAGATGTCCGACGTGACCCAGGACGTCTATACGAGCACCAGTGAGGAATACCTGGCCTCAGTGGAAGAACGGCTACGCCCGGTCGGCAGCGTATCCCTGCCCGGCGACGAGGCGAATGCCAGCAAGCCACAAGTCGCCGAAGCACCGAAACCGGAGCCGGTGGCGACATCACTGACCGGCCCACAGGTGTTCAATGAGGCCTGCATTGCCTGCCATGGCGGCGGCATCGGCGGCGCACCCACGCTGTCAGACACCGCAAACTGGGCGCCGCGCATCGAGCAGGGTCTGGAGACATTGCGCTCGCATGCCATTGACGGCTACGCGGGTTCGACCGGCTACATGCCGCCCAAGGGCGCACGCATGGACCTCTCGGATCAGGAAATTTACGATGCGATCGATTACATGCTGGGTGAAGTGCCGTAGCGGTAGCATCGTCACCACGATTGATACACTTTTGTGGCGGAGGCCCCATCTGAGAGTTTCCCGTTGCCCTTAGCTCAAACCACGCAGCGCGAGCGCCTCTCCAATGTGTGCGACAGAAACGATCTCCTCATCGTTGAGATCCGCAATCGTCAGAGCGACACGGCGGATGCGTCGGTGGGTACGAGCAGACATAACGAATCGATCCATCGCCTGATCCAGTAATTGCCAGGCGGCCGAGCTCAGCACACAAGATGCTTCCATCGCTTCGCCGTCCAGCTCTGCATTGCAGATTCCGCTGCGCCGTACCTGCCTGCGGCGAGCATCAAGGACCCGTTTGGCGACCACGCAACTCGCCTCGCCCGGTGGTGCATCACCGTGCAGACATTCTTTTCCCGGCCGTTGTACATCGAGCTGAATGTCGATGCGATCGAGCAAGGGGCCGGAAACTTTCGCGCGATAGGTTTTGACGCGTTCGGCACTACAGGAACAGTCACCGCGCGGATCGCCGAGGTAACCGCAGGGACAGGGGTTCATGGCGCCAACCAACTGGAAACGCGCCGGAAAATCGGCCTGCCGCTCGACCCGCGATATCGTGATCTGGCCGGTTTCCAGCGGCTCGCGAAGCACATCGAGAACATGGCGGGGAAACTCCGTTAATTCGTCAAGAAACAGAACACCGTTATGCGCTCGTGAAATCTCGCCGGGCCTGGGATTGCTGCCGCCGCCGACCAGCGCCGCCGCCGATGCCGAATGGTGCGGCTCGCGAAACGGCCGTTGTCGCCAGCGCGACACGTCGAACGGCAAGCCAAGTACAGAATTGACAGCGGCCGTCTCAATCGCCTCTGCGTATTCCATGGGCGGAAGAATGCCCGGCAAACGGCGCGCGAGCATGCTCTTGCCGGTCCCCGGCGGACCGGAAAACAGGATGTTGTGGCCACCGGCCGCCGCGATTTCCAACGCACGACGCGCGCGTGCCTGGCCGCGCACATCGCACAAGTCCGAGACGGCCGGATAGTGATCCTGGTTAGCCGCCGGCTCAAATCGCGCCAGCTTCTGCGCACCATGCAGATGGGCGGTGACATCGAGCAATGAATTCGCGACAAAGACTTCAGCGTCAGGCAATGTCGCCTCGATCGCATTCTCCTGCGGCACGATCATCGCTCGACCGCATTTCGCGGCCTGAACAGCCGCGGGCAGAATACCAGGAACCCGACGTAGCTCTCCGCTCAACGCCAGCTCACCATAGAATTCCAGTGACGTCAGCAATTCACCCGGTACCTGGTTGCTCGCCACCAGTATTCCCAGTGCAATCGCCAGGTCGTAACGCCCACCGGCTTTGCGCATATCGGCCGGGCCCAGGCTGACGGTGATTCGCTCCTGCGGGAACTTGAATTTGGAGCTCAAGATCGCGCCGCGGACTCGATCCTTGCTTTCGCGCAACGCGGTTTCCACGAGACCAACGACGGCAAAAGACGGCAGGCCGCCGGAAAGGAAAACCTCGATAGTAACGGGCGG
The DNA here is from genome assembly GCA_013151645.1 of Gammaproteobacteria bacterium. Classification (GTDB taxonomy): domain Bacteria; phylum Pseudomonadota; class Gammaproteobacteria; order Steroidobacterales; family Woeseiaceae; genus JAADHU01. Next base: position 13,253 of record JAADHU010000059.1, read on the forward strand.
CGCGGCGACGCCCAGCTGTCCCCGACAATGAAGCATCGCGAGACTCATCGTGGCCGCTGCCTGACAAGGATGGCGTCATGCGTTCGTGTGCCTCGCTCCATCGAGTTCATGCGCCTGATCATCGCCACTCCCTGGCAACGCGACTTGTTCGCGTGGTACTACTTCGCCGCTTTTTTTCGGACCGCCTTTTTCTTCGCGGGTTTTTTTCGCGTGGTCTTTTTCTTCGCCGGCTCATGTTCAAGCTTATCAAGCCGATCTTCCAGACCTTTTAACTTCGCTCGCGTCCTCGCGAGCACGGCTTCCTGCACCTCGAATTCTTCGCGGCTGACCAGGTCCATTTTGCCGAGCCCGGCTTGCAATACCGAGCGGAAGTTGCTCTCCAGGTCCTCACGCACCGAACGCAACCCATCGGGCACGGATTCGGCAAGCATTCGGGCCAGCTTATCGATGGTTTCATTAATCATGAGGGATAAATACCGCAGTCAGCCGAAAAATACCAGCGGCAAAAACGGCAGATCGGCTCAGTTTTGCCGACGCGGTGGACATTGTCGGGATTATGCCGGACCGCAGGCGGCACCGGGGCTGGTGGGCTCATACCAGGCGCTGGTGCATTTAATTCGATATATTTCAGGACCTGATGCACAAAATAGGCTGTGAGCGCGGTCACAGCATTTTGTGCATCGGCGTGTTGTAATGCGTTACGATTCAATGTCTTGTCCATGACCGATTCACAGGGCACGGGCGAGGCAGGGCCGCGGGTATCAGCCGAGGCCCTTACACAGCAGGAATTGTCATGAAGATACGATCAACCACGGCGCTTATTCTGACCCTTACCCTTGCTGCTGCCAGCGTTGCTGCCGCCGGCGAGATTTATATGTGGACCGACAAGGACGGAAATTCGCACTACGAAGACCGCCCAACCGAAGGCGCCGTACGGCTTGCCGGTATTGAGTCGCGATCGACTGACAACTCCCAGGTTCAGGCCATGGTGCAGGCACGTCGCGATACGCGCGCCACTGCCAGGGAAGCGGCTGCGAACGGACCGCAAGCTCCGACCCGGGAAGAACGGCGTGCCGAGGCCAAAGAGCGCGCCGACCAGTGCACGGGTTTCAGAGCGCGCCTGGAAAAACTACTGACATCGCGACGCTTGTACCGCCAGGATGACAAAGGCGAACGCGTCTACCTCGGTGACAATGAAATGGACGTAGCACGGGCCGAGGCGCAATCGAAAGTCGAGGAATATTGCGCTTCGTAGCAGAACTCTGATTTGACCCGGAGTTGTCCCGCGATACGTTTTTATGCGCGCGAGTCGCGTTACAATGCGGGCTTCATTCGTAAGGATGACCCGCTTTGCCCGAATCCATCGAAACCCGGAACCGAATTTCGCAGGTATACCTCCCTGACTTTTGTGCTGCCGGCAGCATTCTCGTCACTTTGCTGGTCGCGGAACTGATCGCAATCTTGCTCACGCTCGCGGCGCATACCGCACCCGGCACCTTCCTCATGGAACTCGCGAAAATGTCACTGTACGTATTGTGGCTCGCACTGCTGAGCGCCGCAGTTCTGTGCCGTGCACGAATCTGGGTCGAAAAACTGGGGCCTGTGCGCGCTTTCGTGCTGAGCTTCGTCATGCTGGAGGTTCTGTGCGTGCTGTTGGCGGAAGCGACCTTCCAGGTGACAGCCCGATACGGCGAAGCAACGGTCATCAACGACAGTCACGTCATGTTCCTGCTACGAACGTTTGCCATCAGTTCAATCGTTATCGCGCTGGCCATGCGTTACCTGTACATCTCAAGCGAGTGGCGACGCAGTATCGTGCTCGAAGCACAAGCGCGGATCAGCGCGTTACAGGCCCTGATCCGCCCGCATTTTCTTTTCAACAGCATGAATACGATTGCATCGCTGACCCGTAGCGATCCGGCACGCGCCGAAGAAGCAGTGGAAGATCTGGCTGACCTGTTGCGCGCCAATCTTGGCGGGCCAAAAGACCACACAACGCTCAAGGAAGAGCTCGAAGTCTCGGCGATCTACCAACGCATCGAGAAACTTCGCCTTGGTGACCGGCTGCGGGTTCGGTGGGACATCGAAAACCTTCCCATGCGCGCATTGATTCCCAGCCTGACCATTCAGCCTTTGCTGGAGAACGCTATTTACCACGGCATCGAACAGCTCCCCGACGGTGGCGAAGTAATCGTCAGCGGATCCCGAATCGGTGACCAGCTACAGATCCGGATTTCCAACCCGGTTTCCCGCACCGCCGCCGGCAAGAAAGACGGCAACAGGATGGCGCTTGCCAATATCCAGCAGCGATTCGAACTTGCTTATGGCAAGCAGGCCACGGTTGTGCTCGACGAGACCGACGATCATTTTTCAATACAGATCGTTTTCCCGTATACCGAGCATAGCGCGTGAAAATTCTGATCGTCGATGATGAAGCACTCGCTCGAGACCGGTTGCGACAACTGCTCGAAGAGGGTAACCAACACGTCGTCGTTGGTGATGCCGCCAACGGTCAGCAAGCGTTGGAAATGTCGGGCACGCTCGATCCCGACGTCGTGCTGCTGGATATTCGCATGCCGGGGTTGAGCGGCCTGGAGATAGCACAACATCTAAACGCGTTCGAAAAACCACCGGCCGTCGTGTTTACGACGGCTTACGATGAATATGCGATTGAGGCATTTGATGCACAGGCCGTCGGCTATATTCTCAAGCCGGTACGGCGTGAGCGTCTGGCGCAAGCGCTGGAGCGAGCAGGCCGCCTGAATGCCGCAACGATCTCCGCCGTCGGCGAGCAAGCCGGAATTGAAAACCGGCGCAACCATGTTTGTGCACGGGTGCGCGGAGAGCTCAGATTGATTCCCGTTGAAGACATTCGGTATTTTTCTGCCGATCAGAAATACACGTGCGTCTCGCACACCGCAGGCAAGCATCTGATCGACGACTCACTCAAGCAGCTCGAACAGGAGTTCAGTGATAACTTCGTGCGCGTTCACCGCAGCGCGCTGGTCGCCGTATCCCGAATCGAAGCACTCGAGAAGAGCGCTGATGGACAGGTTTCGATCCGTCTTCGCGAAGACGGACAACCGGAGGAAGATCGTTTGATCATCAGCCGTCGACACCTGGCCGAAGTCAGGCGCAGACTAAAAGGAAGAGTGGATTGATTGTCCGTATAGCAACACGTAAGAGTGCGCTCGCGATCTGGCAGGCAGAACACGTCGCCGCGATACTGCGCGAGCTGGCGCAGGTTTCTGCCGTAGAATTGTTGTTACTGAGCACGCGCGGCGACGAAATCCTCGACAAGAGCCTGCAAGCGATCGGCGGCAAGGGATTGTTTATCAAGGAACTGGAAGTCGCGATGCTCGATGGGCGCGCCGACGTCGCGGTCCACTCGATGAAAGACGTACCCGCCGAGATGCCGGACGGATTCTGTGTCGCCGCGGTGCTTGAGCGAGCCAACCCTTTCGACGCGTTGGTGGCCAATGACGTGCATAGCCTCAGCGAACTGCCGCGCGGCGCGCTCGTTGGCAGCTCAAGCCTGCGCCGGCAATCGCAGTTGCTGGCACTCCGACCGGACCTTAAGGTCGAGCCGGTACGGGGCAACGTAAACACGCGGCTACAGAAACTCGATGACGGGCAGTTCGATGCAATCATGCTGGCGTGCGCGGGTCTTGAGCGTCTCGGCATGGCCGCGCGGATCAGCGAACAACTCAATCCGGACGACATGCTGCCCGCCTCGGCTCAGGGCGTCATCGGCATTGAGTGCCGACACGATCGAACCGATCTGCGTGAGTTGCTGGCAACGATCGAGCACGCCGGGACAAAGCAAACGACGCTTGCTGAACGCGCGGTCACCGAGCGTCTGCAAGCCACCTGCCATTCGCCGCTGGCCAGTTACGCGACCCTCGAAAACGGCGGTCTCCTCCTGAAGAGCCTGGCGGCAAGCGCCGACGGCCGCCATGTTATTCGTGAACAAATCACCGGCGCCGTACAGGCGGCCGAAGCGCTGGGGTTCGAACTCGCCGAACGCATGCTCGCGCTCGGCGCGGCTGACCTTCTCGGCATCGAGGTGGAATGAACAACCGTCCACTAACCGGCATCGGCGTCCTGGTCACCCGGCCCGCACACCAGGCCGGCGAACTGCAGCATGCGATTGAGGAAGCGGGTGGCAATGCCGTTCTTCTGCCCGTTATCGATATTGTGCCGCGAGCCAGGACCGACATAAAAGCAGATCTTGAGTCGCTGCCGCTGCCGGACATCGCCATATTCGTCAGTGCCAATGCGGTCAGCTTCGGCCTGGACCTGATCGACAACGACCGCTGCCAGATCGCCGCGATTGGGCCGGCGACAGCGCGGGCACTCGCAGCGGCCGATGTCAGGGCAGACATACAATCGCAGGGTGGCTTCGACACCGAGCATCTGCTGGCGAGCAATGCGCTGCAACACGTCGGGGGAAAGACAATACTGATCGTGCGCGGCCGTTCGGGGCGTGAGCTACTGGCCGAGACACTTCGCGAACGCGGCGCCCGCGTAGACTACCTGCCGGTTTACGAGCGCAAAACAGCGTCGCCGGACGCCGGTACACTGAAAAAGCTGGAAAAAGTATGGCGAAACGGACAGATCGAGGCCGTCATGGTGATGAGCGTCGCATCGCTGCACAGCATGCTTGAATTATTGCCCGCCTATTGTATGGGTCAATTGTCGAAAACCCGACTGGTCGCGCCCAGCATCCGTGTGATACAAACAGCGCTTGAGCGCATACCCGGCCTTAACGGCATCCTGTCTCCAGGACCCGGGGCCCTCGATATGACCGGCGCGCTGATCGCCGGCCTGCGGACAGATTCGGACACAGACCATGGTTAAGAAACCCAAACAGGGACCGTCAGAAGACACCACCGTTGAGGCGGCCGAATCGGCAAGCGGTGATGTGGCCACCGACGCCATCTTTGCGGAAGACGAGTTTGCCGCCACGGACAGTCGTTCGTCGGCGCGTCTGCCAACCCTGCTTGGCCTCGTTGCCCTTGGCATCGCAACGCTCGCTTTGGTGGGCTTCTTTTACCTGTCGTTCACGACGGGCGACGACGAAAGCGAGAACAACGGCACAGCCGCGTATCTTGCCGAACTGTCGAAATCGGTCGACGAAAGCGAGGCGTCCCTGCAAGCGATGCAGACCAGACTGGCGGAGATAGCGAACAACGACGGGGGTTCCGCTGTGGATACTTCCGCGCTGGAACGGCGTTTCGAAACCCGCATGCTTGCCCTGGAACCCGTCGCGGAAAGAGTCATCCGACTCGAAAGATCGTTTTCCGCCCTGCAGGGAATATCTACCGGCGTGCAGGACACCTGGCTCCTCGCGGAGACCGAATATTATATGCAGATCGCCAATGCGCAGTTGCAGCTCGCCGGCAACCCGCATCTCGCGATGCTGGCGCTCAGACTCGCCGATGAGCGGCTCCTGCAGCTGGCAGACCCTGCATTGACGGACGTGCGCCGAACTCTGTCCAATGAACTGCAGGCTCTGGAGATTCTCGAAAAGCCCGATATCGAAGGCACCACCCTGACACTCGCCAGCCTGGCGGGACTGGTTGACTCGTTGCCACTGCGTCAGGAGTTACAGACAAAGACCACCGATACCGCGCCGCCGGACGCTGACTTAAAGGGTGTCGACCGCGCACTCGCATCGCTGAAAGGTGCAATCGGCGAGGTTGTTTCGGTACGGCGCACTGACGAGGCTGTCCGGCCGCTGATTGCTCCCGAAGCCGTTTTTTTTCTGCGTGCCAATCTGGCACTGCAACTGCAGGTCGCAAGGCTCGCTTTGCTGCGAGGCGAACAGACTGTGTTCCGACAAAGTCTCGACGATGTCGAAACATGGATTGAACAATATTACGACGTGCAAAGTACGCCGGTACGCAGCGCGTTGCAGACGCTTCGCGAAATTCGGGACAGCTCCTTTGTCAGCGCAGTTCCGGATATTTCCGAGTCATTGCGGTTGCTCCGCCAGTACGTGGCATTCGACGAAGCTGCCGAAGCTGCCGAAGCTGCCGAAGCTGCCGAAGCTGCCGAAGCTGCCGAAGCTGCCGAAGCTATTGATAGCGTAATGGACGACGAGCCACAACAATGAAATTCGGTCTCATTGTCGTTGTTACCCTGATCGTCAGCGCTTTTGCGGCACACTTTCTTTTGCAGGACCCCGGTTACGTTGTCATTAATTTTCATCAATACGTGATCGAGATGTCCGTTCCGGTTCTGGTCGCCCTTATTTTCCTCGGCGTATTCTCATTTTGGCTCATCGCCAAGCTGGTTCGCGTGCCCAGGAAACTGGGTCAGGTCGCAGGACGCTACCGCAGCGGTCGTGCCGGTCAGCGGCTGACGCATGGCATGATTCAAATCGCGGAAGGGAATTTCGCCAAGGGAGAAAGGCTGCTGGCCCGTGCCGCACGGGCGAGCGATGCGCCCCTGCTCAATTACCTCCAGGCCGCACGCGCCGCACATTTGCTGGGCCAGAATGAACGCCGCGACAGCTGGCTTAAACAGGCCTACGAACAACTGCCGGAAGCGGCCAGTGCGGTACTCCTCACGCAGGCTGAGTTCCAGATCGACCAGCGCGATTATGAGCAGGCACTGGCGACTTTGCGCAAGCTCGAGGAAGACACACCAAACCACAGTCATGCACTTGAGCTGCTCGGCCGGGTTTACATCGAACTCGAAGATTGGCGACAGCTTGCCAGCCTGCTGCCACGCTTGCGAAAGTTTGGCCGCATCGATGCCGATGTATTTCAGGAATGGTCGCTACGTGTACACCGCGAACAGCTCTCGTCGGCCGCCGATGGCGATACGCTGATAGCGCTATGGAGCGAGGTGCCGAAAACCCTGCGCAGCGACCCGCATCTTCTCGAAGTCTACTACGCGGCGTTAATAGAGGCCGGCATGCATGAAAAAGCCGAGAAGGAGCTCGTCGGAGTTCTGAAAAAACAATGGCTGGGAGCACTTGTCAGACTGTTCGGTACGGTGCAGGGAAAAGATGCCGCGAAGCAGCTCAAAAGGGCCGAAAACTGGCTCGGTGCCCATGGCGACGACGCGGATCTGTTGCTGACGACCGCGCGTTTATGTCTCCGCAACGAACTGTGGGGCAAAGCTCGCAGTTACATCGAAACCGTGATCTCGCTTCAGCCGACACCCGAGGCATACCAGGAGTACGGACGTTTACTGAACAGACTGGGTGAGGGGGAGGCTGCGGCCGATGCATACCGTACCGGGCTTGGCCTGGTTTCACGTTCACCATTGCCGGCTATTGCACACCTGGATGCCGATTTGACGCAGGACACGCCCCACTGAGGCGAGCGGCAATGCCATCCCACACGCGTCACTTTGTCGTCGCCGGCACCGGTTACACCGGTTTACGTGTTTTGAATGCACTGCCGGCGGACCGTTCCCTGGGCATAAGCCGTGCGCCGACGGCAGCGTCGGATCGGGCGATTCGCGGCGTCGATCTCGATCAGTCGAGTACAACGAGAATAGATATTCCCGCTCCGTGCAGCCTCCTGTACTCGATTCCACCGGGCACTAACTCGCGACAAGATACCCGACTTAACGCTTTTCTCGCCCGTCTCCGGCCATCACCGGCACGAATCGTTTATTTGAGCACAAGCGGGGTATATGGCGATCGCAACGGCGAACTCACGCGGGAATCGGATCCGGTCAATCCGGCCACCGATCGCGCCACACGCCGACTGGCCGCGGAACGACGACTCGAGCAATGGTGCACGCGAGCGAACTGTGAATTGTTTGTTCTCAGAGTGCCGGGAATATATGGACCCGGCCGACTTGGTCTGGAACGTCTACGCAGCGGAGCGGCCATTATTCGTGAGGACGATAGCGGGCCCGGAAATCGCATTCATGTCGATGACCTCAGCCATTGCTGCATTGCCGCGATGACGACTGCGGCACCGCCGGGTATATACAACGTCGCCGATGGCGATACCCGCAGCAATTCCTGGTTTCGACGCACGGTTGCGGATCTGGCCGGCCTGCCTGCGCCGGCGGAAATCAGTTTCCAGGAAGCCGAACGTACGTGGAGCGAAAGTCGATTGTCCTTCCTCAGAGAGTCACGACGGCTCGACACCGAAAAACTGCATTCTGTGTTGAAGGTGAAGTTGCGCTACACCGATGCCGAAGACGGTATTCGTGCCAGTTTGGCCGAGGAGTCTACCCCGGAGATTCTCTGAATGAATCCGGGGCATGCAGATTTGTGGGGTCGCGCCTCAGGAGACGCTCCTACAGGAGTGCCTATAGAATGATTGTAGGGCGTCACCTGAGGCGCGATCCTGCTGAAGCGGATTGAAGGGCAACCTACGGCTGGCTGCGCACACTCCGCAGCCACTTGGTCAATGGCTCCCACTGTTCCCAGTCGGGCCAGGCCAGGTATTCCGGCAACTCGAAGATACCAAGGCCGCGCGAATAAGCACGCACGTAATTCTGTGCCTCGCGCAAGGCGGCGATATAAGGCACTTTAGCGGACGTCAGATACTCGTCCAGTTCTTCGAATATCAGTGTGTACTCACGCACCCGATTAGCGACCACGCCAATTTTCGCCTGTTTCCGTTCGATCTTGCCGACGGCCTTCAGTTCCGTGATGAACCGCGTAGCGGCCTGCATATCGATGGTCGAGGGCAATACCGGCACGATGATCGTTTCTGCATGTTTGACCAGGTTTTGCAGCTCGGCGCCGTGCGAACGCGCGGGAGCGTCAATAATGACAAAATCGACACTGCGCGGAGCCCTCTTAAGGCCTTCTTTGTATCCGGCCAGTCCGACAATTTCGGGTCTGTTGTCGGGACGCCGTTCAATCCAGTCCAGACCGGATTGCTGTGGATCGTAGTCCGCTAATGCAACGCCATATCCTTCGTTCGCAAAATAGGAGGCAATGTTCGTTGCAAGGGTGCTCTTTCCACAACCTCCCTTGGCGTTTAAAACCATAATGTGCCGCATGTTTTTTCCCCGCAATGTTCTTGTTTTGAGTATGGGTTGTTTTTGTCGCGCCCAGTTTATGTAAACTACCGCTGCGGACCGAAAAAGTCCATTCGCACAGTACGACGCCCGAGCCGACTGCCCGAGTCATGTTAAGCTCGCGCGGTCGCAAAGACGGAAGCACACAGAGGTACGTCCGATTCATGAGCACACAACCGAAACCCCAGTTTGTCGACGACACTGTCTCTGACGAGGTTGTGCAGAGCTATCTCGAATCGAATCCTGATTTTTTTGAACATCACAGCGAACTCCTGAGTTCCCTGCGTCTCCCGCACGTCGCCGGCGGCACCGTTTCGCTGGTCGAAAGACAGGTTTCCGTCTTGCGGCAAAAAGACCTGAAGCTTGAACGCAAACTCAAGGAATTGCTGGGCGTCGCCCGGACGAATGACCTGCTCGGCGACAAGATTCATAAACTGGCAATCAGCTTACTCGGTGCAACGGACCTGGGGGAAACGCTGAAGATTTGCGAAAAGTCGCTGCGAGTAGACTTCGATGCCAACCAGTCCATTCTGGTCTTGTTTCGTGACCCGGACTTGTTCGCCGAGGTGCAGGTCGGCCGCTTTTTCCGGCCCGTGCTGCGGCAGGATGGCGCCGTTAAAGCATTTGATACTTTCCTGAAGAGACACAAGCCGCGTTGCGGGCAAGTGCGCGATGCGCAGCGCGACTTCCTGTTCGGCCACGATACCGACGAAATCGGTTCCTGCGCCCTGATACCGCTTGGCACGAAATCGGAACTCGGCTTTATCGCGATTGGCAGCGTGGATGCGGACCGCTTTCACCCCGGCATGAGCACCGATTTTCTGCAGCGGCTGGGCCAGTTGATCGCCGCAGCACTGCAGCGCTACTAGTCCGGACTCGACGGCGAAATAGGAGTGCGGTGACTCACGGTGCACAGCGACGACACTGACTGGATTAAGCGATTTATTCGCCACCTCGAAACAGAGCGCCGGCTGTCTCCTCATACCTGCAAACATTACCGTCGTGATCTCGAGTCTCTACAACGCTACTGCGACAAACACTCCCTGGAACACTGGAACGCACTAGACGATGAGCACCTGCGCAGCTACAGCGCTGCCAGCTATCGTCGCGGCCTGAGTGCCCGCAGTATTCAGCGGCGACTGTCGGCGGCACGTACATTCTTTCGTTACCTGCAACGAGAAAAGTGGCTAAAACGAAACCCGGTCGAATCGGTGCGCGCACCGAAAGCCGGCAAACGCCTGCCCGGCAACCTGGATGCCGACCGTATGGCCCGGCTGCTCGACATAAAGGGCGACGGCCCGATCGTCGCTCGGGATCGAGCTATCCTGGAACTGCTGTATTCGTCCGGCTTGCGGCTGGCGGAGCTGATCGGCCTCAATATCAACGATGTGGACCTTGCCGATGCCACGGTACACGTGACCGGAAAGGGCAACAAAGACCGCATTGTGCCGGTGGGCCGATACGCGATCAAAGCAATAACTGACTGGCATGCCGTTCGTAACCGGCTGGCGACAGCGGGTGAAATTGCGCTTTTTGTCAGCCAGCGGGGCTCCCGCCTTAGCCCAAGGTCCGTGCAGGCGCGGGTGGATTACTGGGCCAAACGGCAGGGAATCGACTGCAAGGTCTCACCACATCTTTTCCGCCATTCCTTTGCCTCCCACTTGCTGGAATCGAGTCACGATTTGCGCGGCGTGCAGGAATTGCTCGGCCACGCCAATATCAGCACGACGCAGATCTACACCCACCTTGACTTCCAGTATCTTGCCCAGATATACGACCAGACTCACCCCCGTGCAAGGGTTAAGAATAAAGAATAGCGCTTCGCTCTATACTCAGCGGCCCGACAACAGCCAGGATACACAAATGGATCAATTTCGAGGGACAACCATCGTCTCCGTGAGAAGTAATGACACCGTGGCGATTGCCGGCGACGGCCAGGTCAGCATGGGCAACACCATAATGAAAGGGAATGCGCGAAAAGTACGCACCCTCGCCGATGGCCGTGTTATTGCCGGCTTCGCAGGCGGTACAGCCGATGCGTTTACACTCTTTGAGCTGTTCGAGAGCAAGCTGGAGCAGTACGGCAATCTAACGCGAGCCGCCATCGAACTGGCCAAAGACTGGCGTACCGATCGTCGCCTGCGACGGCTCGAAGCTCTGCTGTGCGTCGCCGATGAAAACAGCTCATTCATTGTTACCGGCAATGGCGACGTCATCGAACCGGAAAACGACCTCATGGCGATCGGCTCGGGTGGCCCGTTTGCGCAGGCGGCGGCTTTAGCTTTGCTGCAAAACACGGATCTCGACGCAAAGACCGTGGCCGAAAAAGCACTGAACATTGCCGGTGATATTTGTGTCTATACGAACAAGAACATCATCATAGAAACATTACCTTCAAAAAAGAAATAGCACGGATCCGATATGTCGCAGATGACACCGAGAGAAATCGTCCAGGAACTGGACAAACACATCATTGGCCAGGATGACGCTAAACGCGCGGTCGCGATCGCACTGCGAAATCGCTGGCGGCGTGCGCAGGTCGACGAACCCCTGCGCAGCGAGATCACGCCGAAAAACATCCTGATGATTGGTGCCACCGGTATCGGCAAGACCGAAATATCGAGGCGACTGGCGAAACTGGCCAAAGCGCCGTTCATCAAGGTTGAGGTCACGCGCTTTACCGAAGTTGGCTACGTCGGGCGTGAAGTGGACAGCATCATTCGTGATCTGATGGATATGTCGGTGAAAATCACCCGCGAGACCGCTATCGCGAAGGTGCGGCATCGTGCCGAAGACGCCGCCGAAGAACGCATCCTCGACGTCCTGCTGCCTGGCTCACAGACCGGGGTCGGCTTTACGGCCGATGTCGAACCGGAACGTGACATGAGTGAGACACGACAGAAATTTCGCAAGATGTTGCGCGAGGGGAAACTGGACGAAAAAGACGTCGAGATTGAAGTGCAGTCGATGTCGGTCGGTGTGGAAATCATGGCACCCCCCGGAATGGAGGAAATGACCAGCCAGTTGCAAGGCATGTTCCAGAACATGTCCGGCAACAAGAGCAAGACCCGCAAGCTCAAGGTTCCGGAGGCAATGAAACTGCTCACCGACGAAGAGGCGGGAAAGATGCTCGACGAGGAGGAGCTTAAAGCCCAGGCACTCGAGGCGGTCGAACAGCACGGTATCGTGTTTCTCGATGAATTTGACAAGATCGCACACGGACGGGAAACCGGCGGTGTGGATGTGTCCCGCGAGGGTGTGCAGCGTGATTTGCTGCCACTCGTCGAGGGTTCGACAGTCAACACCAAGTACGGCATGGTGAAGACGGATCACGTTTTATTTATTGCGTCCGGCGCCTTCCATATGTCGAAGCCATCAGACCTGATCCCGGAGCTGCAAGGTCGTTTTCCGATTCGGGTGGAACTCAAATCGCTCACTACGGACGATTTTGTACGCATTCTCACCGAACCCGACGCGTCCCTGACCGCGCAATACACGGCACTAATGGCGACCGAGGAAGTACAGCTCCGGTTTACGACCGACGGTGTCAAACGTCTGGCCGAGGTTGCTTTCCATGTCAACGAAAACACCGAAAATATTGGTGCCCGACGTCTGCACACCGTACTGGAGCGCCTGCTGGAAACAGTTTCCTTCGAAGCGGCCGACAAAAGCGGCAGCAGCGTGACGGTGGATGCCGTTTACGTGGACGATCATCTCGCGGAACTCTCGAAGGATGAAGATTTGAGTCGCTATATTCTTTAGAATGGGGGTCGCGCGTCAGGTCACGCTCCTACAAATTGTCTAATGGCACTCCTGTAGGAGCGTGACCTGACACGCGACCGCGCATGCCAAACCTTGCGCCAATATTCAATCGGCGGATTTAATCCTTTCACCGGGAAACTAAGCCAGGACAACACGATGGAACCAACCCCTGTTGAAATCCGCCTGCGCAAGCAATCGCGGCAATTAACCATCGTTTATAGCGATGACGAACACTTCGACCTGAGTTTCGAATACCTGCGCGTACATTCGCCGTCAGCGCAGGTTCAGGGACACGGACCGGGCCAGGAAGTGCTGCAAACCGGCAAAGAAGAAGTCCGCATTACCGCCGTCGAGCCCGTCGGTCATTACGCCGTACGACTTGTTTTCGACGATGGCCACGATAGCGGTCTGTATACCTGGAAGCACCTCTACGAGCTGGGTCGGGATCACGACAGGCGCTGGCAGGCATACCTCGACCGCCTGGCGGCCGCGGGGTATGCTCGTACCAATCACTAGCTTGGGCTAGAGCCAATGCGCATGAATAAACAAACCACGCACTTCGGTTACCAATCTGTCGCGACACACGAAAAGGCGGGACGTGTCAAAGACGTATTCGATGCCGTCGCAAGCCGCTACGACTTGATGAATGACCTTATGTCCGGCGGACTGCATCGATTGTGGAAGCGCTTTACGATCGAACAGGCCGCAGTGCACCGGGGCCAGACTGTTCTCGATCTCGCCGGTGGCACGGGTGATCTGGCGCGGGTATTTGCTCGGCGGGTTGGCCAGAGCGGGCAGGTCGTCCTCGCCGACATTAACGCGTCCATGCTGCAGGAAGGTCGTCGTCGCCTGGTGGATGCCGGCGTCGCCGGCAATCTTTCCATCGCCCAGGTCGATGCGGAGGCGCTGCCTTTTGCAACGGACAGTTTCGATGCTGTCACGATGGCATTCGGGCTCAGGAACGTGACGGACAAAGACGCCGCCCTGCGCTCCATTTATCGCATCCTGAAACCGGGCGCAAAACTCCTTGTTCTCGAGTTTTCGAAGCCGGCGGAATTCGTTCGACCGATATACGACACCTACTCATTCAAAGTACTGCCGCTCCTCGGTCAGTACGTCGCCAACGATGCGGAAAGTTATCAGTATCTTGCCGAATCGATTCGCATGCACCCGGATCAGGACACACTGCTCGGGATGATGCAGGACGCCGGATTCGAGCGCTGCCGTTTTCATAACCTCGCGATGGGCGTGGTCGCCCTGCACGTCGGCTACAAAATCTGATGAATGCACTGGAGGCGTTGATGCGTCCGCTCATACGGCTGGTGAACCGCCAGCTGCAGGCGAAAACGCCCGCTCGCGAGTTGTGCGCCGAACTCGACGGCCGCGTCATCGCAATACGCGTGCGCAATACCGCGCTGGCACTATATTTCCTCATCCACCGTGACGAACTCGAGGTCACCGCTGTCGCCGACAACCCTGATGTCGTTATCAGCGGATCGCTGATCGCACTGGCCCGGCTCGCCGGACCGTCGGCCGATGCCGCTATTCGTGACGGTTCTGTCGACTTGAGTGGCGATGCAGAGACGGCACAGGCATTTCAGCAATTGCTGGCTTATGGCAAGCCGGATATTGAAGAGGAATTGTCCGGCGTGTTGGGCGATGTAGCCGCGCGCGGGCTGGGCGATATCGCACGCAATGTAGGTCGTTGGGCGGAAAATACACACGCAACCGTGCAACAAAACATACAGGAATACCTGCAGGAAGAGAGTCGTTCGGTACCCAGTCGTTATGAAGTGGAAAACTTTCGCGATCAGGCGGAGACTCTGCGTGACGACGTGGATCGCGTTGAAGCCAGAATTCGTCGGCTGGAACAGGCCGTAGACTGAATCATGTGGCGGCCAAAAACATTGCTCCGTCTGGTGAGCATTCAGCGAGTACTGGTTAAACACGGCCTCGACGAAATTATTACCGCCACCCACTTTCTGCGGCCGCTGCGCTTCTTTTTCTACCTGTTTCCCAAGAAAAGCGACCGTAGCGAGCCACTGGGCAAGCGCATCCGGCTGGCGCTCGAAGAACTGGGGCCTATTTTCGTCAAGTTCGGTCAGGCGCTCTCCACACGAAGGGATTTGCTGCCAACGGACATCGCGGATGAACTGGCGCGACTGCAGGACCAGGTACCGCCATTCCCGGGCGAAGAAGCCGTCGCCATTTTGAACGAAGTTTACGAGAAGCCGGTTGACGAGGTTTTCGCACGCTTCGACATCGAACCGATGGCGGCCGCCTCGATTGCACAGGTGCACAGTGCAGCGCTGGAAGACGGTACAGAAGTTATCGTCAAGCTGTTGCGCCCTGGTGTTCGCCAGCGGATCGATCGTGATCTTGAAGTCATGTATGCCATCGCCTCGCTCGCGAACAGATACTGGGCAAACGGCAAGCGTTTGCGGCCACTGGAACTGGTCGCTGAATACGAAAAAACCATCGTCGACGAACTTGACCTGATGCGGGAAGCGGCAAACACCGCGCAGCTGAAGAAGAACTTCGAGGATTCGGACCTGCTCTACGTGCCCGAAGTGTATTTCGATTACTGTCGCAAGGGCGCCCTGGTGCAGGAGCGTATATACGGCGTACCGATCAGTGATATGGAGGCCTTGAAAGCGGCCGGTACCAACATCAAGGCGCTCGCGGAGAACGGCGTCGAGATCTTTTTCACGCAGGTATTTCGCCACAACTTCTTCCATGCCGATATGCATCCCGGCAACATATTTGTGCAGATTGACGATCCGGATCACCCAAGATACGCAGCGGTCGATTTCGGCATCATGGGCACGCTGAGCCCGAGCGATCAACGCTACCTTGCCGAGAATTTCCTGGCATTTTTTGAGCAGGACTATTTCAAGATCGCCAAGCTGCACATTGACTCAGGCTGGGTACCCGCCGAAACCCGTGTCGATGAACTCGAAACCGCGATACGAACTGTGTGTGCACCAATATTCAACAAGCCCCTGTCCGAAATTTCGTTCGCTCAGGTGCTGCTTGGCCTGTTCGAAACGGCACAGCGCTTTGACATGGAAATTCAACCGCAGCTCATGCTGCTGCAAAAAACGCTGTTCAATATTGAAGGTCTGGGTCGCCAGTTGTATCCCGAGCTCGATTTATGGAAGACCGCACATCCGGTCCTCCGACAGTGGATGGACGAGCAGATCGGAGGCCGTGCCATGCTCAGCAGTATTCGCGAGAACATGCCGCAGCTCAGGGAGGCGCTGCGCGAATTGCCCGGCGTCATCCGGCAATTGTCAGAACAGGCGGGAAACGGCAGTCTGCACATGCGCATGGATTCACCCGAACTCAAGGCGATCCGGGAACAGTTGAAAATGCAGCAGATGCAGCACTTCTGGCTGGGCATCGGCGCGACCTCTGTCCTCTCCGGCACGCTGGTCCTCGCGCTCACCACTCCACCGTGGATCGGTTGGGCGCTGATCTCCGCGGGCCTTATTGCCCTGTTCACGGCACGCCCGAACAGGCGCTAGCCCGTGCCTGCCTCAACGGGTAAGCCGCGCACGATCCGAAGTTTCGTTCGTCGCACGGGAAGAATGACCTCGGGTCAGGCCGGCGCGCTCGAACGTCTTTGGCCCGAGTTCGGTATCGATATCGCGGCCGAACCACTCGATTTCACCGGCTTATTCGGGCGTAGCGCACCGGTTGTACTGGAAATCGGCTTTGGCAATGGCGACACACTGGTCGAACAGGCCCGGCAGAACCAGGAACTCGACTTCCTGGGCGTCGAAGTGCACGTGCCCGGTGTGGGTCATTGTTTAATGCAAGCCGAGAAAGAAGGCATCTCCAACCTGCGCCTGATTGCTCACGATGCGATTGATGTGCTGCAGACCCAGATTGCGGACGGCTCGCTCGCCCGGGTCAATCTGTATTTTCCCGATCCCTGGCCGAAAAAGCGACATCACAAGCGGCGCATTATGCAGCCTGAATTCCTGCGCCGGATCGCACACAAGCTCAGGCAGAACGGCGACTTTTTTATTGCGACCGATTGGGCCGGATATGCCGAGCATATCGACGAGATTATCGCGCTCGATGCCTGTTTTGAACCGATTGAAAGAAGGAAACATGCCGGCGAGGCACCGCTGGATCGGGTCACCACCAAATTTGAGCGCCGTGGCCTTGGCAAAGGACATGCCATTTGGGACTGGCACCTGCGGCGAGTTTAAACAACACAATCAGGCCACTTCCGCGACTGACTCGAAAGCTCCTTAGATATCGCGGCTAACCCCTATTTGCACAATACGGGAAAAGGGCTATAACAGGGCATAAGGGACGAAAACGAAGAGGATTTGGAACACAACTCGCTAACAGGTGACGTCATGATTGTTGCAGCACCCACAATAGGTAAATGGTACCGGCGGCCGAACGGTTCGCTGTTTGAAGTCGTCGCACTGGACGAAGATTCGGAAACGGTCGAATTGCAGTTCTTTGACGGCACGATTGACGAAGTCGATTTCGCAAGCTGGCCCTCCTTGCTCTCTGAAAGAGTCAATGCACCGGAAGACTGGTCAGGTGCCGTGGACATGGATCCTGAGGACTTCAATGGTAAAGACGATACCATGCCGCGCGGCTGGCACGACCCCCTGGAAATTCTTGAGAATGCCGACAAGGGCGCCCTTCCGTAGGAAGGGAATTTGAGCCCGTTTGACAACAGCGGATCAGGCGCTGGCCGGTCCGCGCGCGTAGATAATCCCGTCGCGTATCTCGCACTCGACACGCCGCAACTCTTTGCCCCGACACGGGCCGGCAACACATAAGCCACTTTCGATTTCGTAGACGGCGCCGTGAGAGGCACAGATGATCTGACGGCGATCTTTGGTTAGAAAAGAATCCGGCGCCCAGTTCAGCGGATGACCGACGTGCACGCAAAAATTCTGATACGCGTAGACGTTGCGCCCCTGACGCACCACGAAACCCTTGAATGGCCAGTCGCCGTCACCGATGGAGAACTCGCGGCAACCCGGATCTTCGAGGTCTTGCAGCGAGCCTACGGTAACTTCGATGTCCGTCATGGCGCGGAAGGCTCATGCCACGGCGCCACCCTGAGTAAAAGCAGCATCCCGGGAACCGCCAGTGCGGTGCAGAGCAGGAAAAAGCCGGTCCAGCCGATTCGTTCAACAATGACACCGGTGATTGCGTTGGCAAATATCCTGGGCGTCG
This sequence comes from Gammaproteobacteria bacterium, assembly GCA_013151645.1. Classification (GTDB taxonomy): domain Bacteria; phylum Pseudomonadota; class Gammaproteobacteria; order Steroidobacterales; family Woeseiaceae; genus JAADHU01. The sequence goes on from JAADHU010000059.1 coordinate 31,232, forward strand.
ATGCCAGCGCGGAAAAGAGCGCGAACTGGGTCGCCGCAAAGACGAGACTGGTCATCCGTGCCATGAACGCGACCAATGCTGCTGCGCCCAGGCCGACACCCAGGTACTCGAAAGCGACCACTGTGCCGAGTACCCACGGGTTGGCGCCAACCTCGGCCAACCAGGCGAAGCCGAGGATGCTCAGAATCTGGACAATACCAAAAAGCCACAGCGCCCGATTGATGCTGAGCTTGACCATGACGATACCGCCAATAGCCCCACCGACGATCACCGCAACCAGCGCGGCCAGCTTCGCGATCGAGCCAATCTGGGTCAGGCTGAAGCCCACATCGATGTAGAACGGTGTCGACAAGGCGGTGGCCATGTTGTCGCCCAGCTTGTAGAAAAACAGGAAGGCGAGAATCAGCGCGGCCGACCCCAGTCCCTGGCGCTGCACGAAATCCCGAAACGGTTCGACGACCGCTTCACGCAATGTCTTCGGTGGCGTTGGATTCTTGATGGCTTCGGAAATAGCCAGCGTCATGACGAGGCCGACGGCCATAAAAGCGGCGACGACAACGAAGACTACGCGCCAGGGTAAATGATCCGCGAGAATGAGCGCCAGGGAGCCAGGCACCAGGCCCGCCAACCGGAACGCCTGTACATGGACCGCATTACCAATACCCAGTTCTTTGTCGGGCAGTAACTCGCGTCGATAAGCATCCAGCACAATATCCTGGCTGGCACTGAAAAACGCGACCGCAGCCGCAAGGTAGGCCACCGTCCAGATTGATAAATCGGGCTTGATGAAGCCCATCGCCGCGATGGAAACCAGTAACGCCAGCTGCGTTACCAGCATCCAGCCGCGACGATGCCCAAGAAAGGGCAACGTGTAACGATCGATGAGCGGCGACCACAGAAACTTCCACGTGTACGGAAATCCGACCAGGGCGAAGAAACCGATCTCGGCCAGTCCGACACCTTCGACGCGCAGCCACGCAGGGATCAGTTGAATAATGATGTAAAGCGGCAGCCCGGAGGTAAAACCCGTGAACACGCAAATCAACATGCGCTTGTTCACAATAGCTTCTTTGAACGTTTGTTGCCTCATGGACTAGCGTGCAGCGTCAGCCATCATGGGCCCAATCATAGTCGATGGTCAGTGGCGCGTGATCCGAGAATCGATTGTCTTTATAAATGGCGGAGCGCAGGATCTTGTCCTTCAGGCCCGGCGTCACAACCTGGTAGTCAAGTCGCCAGCCGACGTTGTTATCCCACGCCCGCCCGCGGTTCGACCACCAGGTGTACTGGTCGGGCTCCGGGTTATCGGCACGGAACGCGTCCACATACCGTTCGGTGGTAAACAACGCCTCCATCCATTCCCGTTCCTGCGGAAGAAAACCGGAATTCTTCTGGTTGGCACGCCAGTTTTTCAGGTCTATGGCTTTATGTGCGATGTTCCAGTCGCCGCAGAGGATGTATTCCGATCGCCGCCGCTGCAGTTTGCGCAAGTGGGAAGTAAAGAAATCCAGGAAGCGAAATTTGACGGCTTGTCGCTCGTCACCCGATGACCCCGACGGCAAATACAGGGAAACGACGTTCATCGGGCCGAAGCGGGCTTCGAGATAACGGCCTTCGTCATCGAATTCACTGACGCCGAGGCCACGAATGACCTTGTCAGGCTTGCGGCGACTGTAGATGGCGACGCCGCTATAACCTTTCTTTACCGCGTCTTCGTAATAGCAGTGATAGCCTGCCGGCCTAAAACACTCGTCGGTGAGTTGATGGACCTGCGCTTTGGTCTCCTGGATACAGACGACGTCAGGTTTCTGCACCCGCATCCACTCAAAGAAACCCTTACGGGCAGCCGCTCGAATACCGTTGGCATTCAGACTGATTACTCGAAACAATGCGTATTCCTTATCGTCAACAAGAGCGCCCTGGCGACCCCACAACACATAGTTTGTGGCATACTTGCTCGCTCTCAATAACCGTGGCCTGATCGACCGGGCCAAAGCGGGCATCATACAGAAGCCCGCTCATAGTCCAAGAATATGCAGCCGTTTAAGCAAGAGTTTCTCGAACTGTCACTGGAACTGGAGATTTTACGTTTTGGTGAGTTCACCCTGAAGTCGGGCCGAGTGAGTCCCTACTTCTTCAATGCAGGCCTGTTCAATACCGGCTATGCAGCCGCCAAACTGGGCCGCTATTATGCCGCCGCCATTGCCGATTCTGAGATCGAGTTCGACATGCTCTTCGGGCCGGCCTACAAAGGCATTCCTTTGGTGACCTTGTCGGCCTCCGCGCTCGCCGAACATTGCGATGTCGACGTGCCCTATGCGTTTAATCGAAAAGAGGCCAAGGCGCACGGTGAAGGTGGCAGTATTGTGGGTGCGCCATTGAGCGGCAAAGTCATGATCGTCGATGACGTGGTGACGGCCGGCACCGCCGTGCGGGAAGCGGTTGACATTATCGTCGCAGCAGGCGCGGAAGTCGCCGGCCTCATCATCTCACTGGACCGGCAGGAAATCGGCCAGGACTCGCGCTCCGCGATCCAGGAAATCGAGCAAACGCTGGGGTTTCCTGTTGTCAGTATCCTGCGTCTTGAAGACGTGATTGATATGCTGGAAGAATCGAACGAGTACGGGAAGTTCCTGACGCCGGTCCTCGAATACCGCAAGAAGTATGGGCTTCGCCCCTAAACCCATGAATATTTGACCAAAAACAGGGGGGTTACGGTGTTCGTCAGGACCACCGGAGGTTGAATCTTTGAACCAGTCCCTCTATGTTGCTTGACCAATGTGTGATATTTGCATAATGCGTAGAACGATCATTGCAATTGTGCTGGCAGCGTTATTGCCCGTCTGGGCGTTCGCTACCCAGAATAATGCCGTGTACAGATGGGTGGACAAGGATGGTGTCCTCCACTACGGCGATTCCGTGCCGGCAGAGTACGCCGAGGTCGAAAAGCAGGTCATCAACGACGCCGGTGTCACTGTCGCGGTCGTACGCGGCAAGAAAACGGACGAAGAAATTGCCGAGGAATTGCGTCTGGCGCAAATCGCCAAGGAGAAAGAAAAGCAGCGGCGGGACGATTCCGCACTGTTAGCCACCTATCAGAACATCGACGAAATTGTCATGCACCGGGACCGCCGCGTCGAATTGTTCAAGGCCCAGGCCCGCGTAACCGAGCTTTACCTGAAAAACATCAAACGCCGACTCGATTCCTTGATGGAAGTCAGTTCGAAATACCGCCCCTACAGCTCCGACCCGGATGCGGAGATGATCGACCCGGATCTTGTCGAAGATATCAATGTCACGCGAAAAACCATCGGTCGTCACGAAATGAATCTAAGCCGCTTTCAATCGGACGAAGAAAAAATCGTCGCGCGCTTCGATGGCGACATCAATCGCTTCAAGAAACTGAAAGGGATTGAGTGAACCGGCTCAGCCCGTACCGGAATGACCGAAACCGCCCTCACCGCGTTCGCTTGAATCGAATTCCTCAACCACGCTGAACTCGACCTGTTCTACCGGAATGAACACCATCTGCGCAATGCGTTCGCCGGGCTTTACCGTGTAAGCGTTGCGGCCACGATTCCAGCAGGAAATAAACACCTGGCCCTGGTAATCCGAATCGATCAGGCCGGTCAGATTGCCGAGTACGAGGCCGTGTTTATGCCCTAAACCGGACCGCGGCAACAAAACGGCCGCTAATCCACTGTCACCGATATGAATGGCCAGTCCCGTTGGAATCAGAACGGTATCTCCGGGTCCGACAGTCAGCTCCTCATCGATGCAGGCGCGCATATCAAGTCCGGCGGATCCGCCGGTGGCATAATGCGGCAACGGAAACTCGCTGCCGACCCGTGAGTCCATTATCTTTAATTCAATCGAACGCAATGCACTAATCCCTGCTGGCCAGTGCCGTCAGTTCGACGGCAGTATCTTCCCCAAAACCCACGTTATATCGCTGTGCGATCAGCTCGATCAATGCCCGCGCAAGCGTTGATTTGTGCGCCAGCGGAAAGGCCTGATCGCCATCGCGCCAATAGACGTGCGCGGCGTTTTCATCCTGCTCAAAACCAATGCCGGCACCCACTTCATTGGCAATAATCATATCGAGTTGCTTCGCGGCAAGTTTCGTCAGTGCATGCTCCCGCACTTTGTGCGTTTCTGCTGCAAATCCCACCGTAAACGGGCCACTTGCAAGCTTCGCCACCGACGCAAGAATATCGGGCGACTTGACGAAATCGAGCGTCATTTCAGCGCGTGTCTTCTTGATCTTCTGGCTTTCGACACGGCGTGGTCGGTAGTCGGAAACCGCCGCGGCGGCAATAAAAATATCGACATCGTCAATGTGTGCGTGCGTTGCCGCGAACAACTCCTCGGCCGATTCGATCATGATTCTTTCAAGCCCCTGCGGCACCGGCCGTTGCACGGGACCGCTCACGAGCACCACTCGCGCCCCGGCCTCTGCGGCCGCCTGTGCCAGCGCATAACCCATTTTTCCGGAGCTGCGATTGCTGACGAAACGCACCGGGTCGATGGCCTCTCGCGTCGGGCCGGCGGTCACCATCACGGTCCTGCCCTGCAAGGGCTGCGACCCCACTGTCGCACCCGCCAGCGTGGCATCGGCCAGCAGGGCAGCGGCGATAGCGTCGGGCTCGACCATTCTCCCGAGCCCCGTTTCACCGCAGGCCTGATCGCCCTCGGCCGGACCCAAAATACGCACGCCGCGAGACTGAAGACACTCGCGATTCGCCTGTACGGCAGCGTGATCCCACATGACGTGGTTCATTGCCGGTGCGATGGACAACGGTGCCCGGGTGGCCAGGCAGAGTGTCGTCAACAGGTCCGGCGCGGAACCCGCCGCCAGCCTGGCCATGAATTCTGCCGTTGCCGGTGCAATCAGGACATGGTCCGCCCAGCGCGCAAGTTCAATATGTCCCATGGCCGCTTCGGCCTGCTCGTCCCAGAGATTCGTGCGCACCGGATGGCCGGATACCGCCTGCAACACTGTCTCCGTGACGAAACGGGCAGCGCTGCGGGTCATGACCACCTGCACAGCGGCACCGCGATCTCGCAGACGCCGCACCAGTTCGGGTGTCTTGTAAGCCGCGATACCGCCTGTCACGCCAAGAAGAATCTTCTGTTGTGCCATCTTTCGGTCCGTTGGTGGAGAAAAGTGAGCTTAGCCTGTTGGTCCGGCCCATTGCCAGCGAATCGGTCGATATCCCCACATTTCGATGTTGGCAAACGTAGACGGAGAACGCCATTCTGACCGCAGTGACAGGGACCGTCTATGAGCCATCAGCAAGCTCGCCAATTGCGTGAGCCACGAACGAAAATCCTTGAGAGCGGTGCGGCAACGCTGTCAGAAGTCGAATTGCTCGCAGTCATCTTTCAGCGAGGGGCGCAGGCGGACTCGTCAATACGCTTCTGCGACCGGCTGTTGGCGCGTTTCGGCGGCATTCGGCCCCTGCTCACCGCCAATAGTCTCGAGTTGTCCGCCGCATTCGGCGTAGGCGCAGTCCGACTTTCCATATTGCGTGCGCTTCCCGAGCTCGCCACGCGCTTTTTCGAAGCAACCTTGCCGGTCGGTGAGGCCATTCGCAGTCCGGCGGATACGGAGTTGTTTCTCCGCGCCCGCTTGCGCGATCTGCCCCATGAGCTGTTTTGTTGCGTATACCTCGACAATCGCCACCGGGTTCTACGCTTCGCCGAAATGTTCCGTGGCACCATCGATGGCACCAGCGTTTACCCCCGCGAGGTTGTCAAAGAGGCGCTGGCCGTCAATGCGGCCGCCGTCATCCTCGCGCACAATCACCCGTCCGGGATCACCGAGCCGAGCCAGGCTGACGAACGCATCACGCGGCGGCTGAAAGCGGCCCTTGAACTGGTCGATATTCGACTTCTGGACCACCTGATCATCGGCGATGGCCGCAGCACCTCGCTGGCTTCTCGCGGTCTCCTTTGAGTAACTCGCCGGAGACCCTTGATTAGCGGCACCGAGGCTGGTATAAAGTCCCGCTCTTCGCTCGCCCCGCGCGAGCAACACTTAATAAAATCAGAGACTTAATTCCAATGTCCAAGGTCTGCCAGATCACCGGGAAGCGCCCACAAAGTGGTAACAACGTTTCTCATGCCAACAACAGGACACGGCGGCGGTTTTTGCCGAACCTGAACAACAAGCGTTTCTGGCTTGAGTCAGAAAAACGTTATATTCGCTTACGTGTTTCCAGCAAGGGTTTGCGGATCATCGACAAGCATGGCATCGAGAAGGTCTTAGCCGATCTTCGGGCACAGGGTCAGCGAATCTAGCTGGTTTAAGGATAAGCAAATGCGCGAAAAAATCAGACTTGTCTCCAGTGCCGGTACCGGTCACTTTTACACGACAACCAAGAACAAACGACTGCATCCGGAAAAGATGGAAACCCGGAAGTACGATCCAAGAGTACGCAAACACGTGCTTTATAAGGAAGCGAAGATCAAATAGCTTTCCGGATCGCTGGCGTTTAAAAAAACCCGCTGCGTGCGGGTTTTTTTTCACCTACCACCAGACGCCACACCGCGCTGGGACAGACGGATGATCTGTTAAGCCGGCAGCAACTGGTAAGCACGCAAGCGCAAGGCAAAGTCTTCCAGGACCTGGATGCCGCTGGCCTCGGCCTCTACGCACCAGTTCTCGAAACGCTCAATCAAGCGTTCGTTACTCACCGTCGCTCCGCTCCACAGCTCACGCAACTGCTCACGAAACTCGTGCACCGTTTGCAACGACAGGTTGGTCGACAATACCTCCCGGAGCCTCGCCATGGCGCTGTCGTCGAGCAATTTCGGCTGCCGCACGAGCAGTTTTTTCGCCCGGTTCAGCGCGGTATTGCCAACCGCCATTGAACGCTCCGCCTTAAACACGGGCAGAGTGACGCGGCGGGTGTAGTCCCGCAGGACATGCATGCGATTAATCATGACTGCTCGCAAATTGTCGAGATCGACCGGCATCGCCGGCTCCTCGACCAGGTAAGGCCGGGGTGCGATTCTTTTAACTTTTGCGAGTCCCAGTACTCGAAAAATGGTGATGTACATCCAGCCGATATCAAACTCCCATCGCCTTACCGAGAATTTAGCCGAGGTTGGAAATGCATGATGGTTGTTGTGCAATTCTTCACCGCCAATCAGAAAAGCCCACGGAACGAGATTGGTGGCCGCGTCGTCGCACTCGAAGTTCCGGTAACCACTGTGGTGACCCAGACCGTTAATTACGCCGGCCGCGAACAATGGCATCGCCAGCATTTGCACCGCGAAGATGATAACTCCCGGTACACCGAATAGAACAAGATCCGCTACCGCCATCAGGACGATGCCCCCAAAGCGATATCTCAGGTACAGATTGCGCTCGAGCCAGTCGTCTGGCGCACCGCGGCCAAATTTTTCGACGGTCTGCGAATTTTTTCTCTCGGCAAGATAGAGCTCCGCGCCTTCCAGCAATACCTTTTTCAGACCCAGGACTTGCGGGCTGTGCGGATCGTCTTCGGTCTCGCAATAGGCATGGTGTTTGCGGTGTACCGCAACCCATTCTTTCGTCAACATGGCTGACGTAGACCAGACCCAGAAGCGGAAAAAATGCCGTAGCAGTGGATGCAGATCGAGCGCACGATGCGCCTGATCGCGATGCAGATACAACGTTACCGCCATCATGGTGATCTGCACCATGATGAGTGTTGCGAACACATAACCCCAAAAAGACAGGTCGAGCAATCCGTACAGGTATTCCATTTAAGTGCTTACTCCGGCGTTGATAGTGACCCTCTAACTATAGCGGACTCAACCACTCGCACCAAAGACCGATTCACGCTTTGGCGTGTTTCGTATTGGCGGCCTTTCCTCCGAGCCGGGTCTGTTCCTGAAATTGGGTACCATGGGCAAACCCCAAACAACCGGTCAGGATACGCGCACAATGCCAGAGCTTCCGGAAGTAGAAACCAGTCGGCGTGGCATCGCACCCTGGATCGAGCAGCAACGGATCATGAGCATCACCGTACGGGAGCGGCGTTTGCGGTGGCCCATACCGGACGCTCTCGAAAACAATCTTACCGGCCAGGTCGTTAACGGAATTCGGCGGCGTGCCAAGTACCTGCTGTTCGAGACCGACAATGGCACGGCGATCCTGCACCTGGGCATGTCCGGAAGTGTGCGCATCATCGACCCCGACGAGCCGGCAGGAAAACACGATCATGTCGACATTCTCTTTGGCAACGGCAAGGCGCTGCGCTTTCGCGACCCGCGTCGGTTCGGATCGCTTCTGTGGACAGACGACATCGAAACACACCCGTTGTTGTGCAACCTGGGCCCGGAGCCGCTCGACGACATTTTCGATGGTTCGTATTTGTGGCAAGAAGCACAAGGGCGGCGTGTCGCGATCAAACCATTCATCATGAACGCGAAGGTCGTCGTGGGCGTCGGCAATATCTATGCGAGTGAGTGCCTGTTTATCGCAGGCATTCACCCGAAACGCCGTGCCGGTCGAATCTCGAAAGTACGTATGCTGGCACTCGCCAGCGCGATCAAGACCGTTCTGCAGCGGGCGATTGAAGCCGGTGGTACAACCTTGCGTGATTTTCACGGTGGCGACGGAGAGCCCGGCTATTTCCAGCAGCAACTGGATGTTTACGGTCGTGCCGGCGAGCCGTGTCGCCGCTGTGACCATGATCTTTCGATGGTAGTACTGGGCCAGCGGTCGACCTTTTATTGCAAACGCTGCCAGCGTTAGTTGCGGTGCTCTATCTGCTTTTCGCCACAGCGCTCCAGTAGCGCGAGCCGCACTTTCGGCGAAACGAAATCCGTCACGTCGCCGCCCATCGTGGCAATTTCCCGCACCAGTCCCGATGAGATAAACGTGAATTGTTCCGTCGGCGTCAAGAATGCAGTTTCTACTTCGTCGGTCAAATGTCGATTCATACTTGCGAGCTGAAATTCGTATTCGAAGTCGGATACAGCGCGCAAACCACGCACGATGACTTGCAGATTATTGTCGCGGGCGAAATCCACCGTCAATCCCGAATAACCGGTCACCTCGACATTGTCCATGTCGGCCAATACGGTTTTCACCAGATCAACACGCTCATCCAGCGAAAACATGGGCTCTTTGCCGGGGTTTGCAGCCACGGCCACGACCACTGTGTTGAATAGCCGCAAAGCGCGACGCACCAGATCTTCATGCCCGAGCGTGATGGGATCAAAGGTGCCGGGGTACATTGCCGAAACTGCCATCGATTACTCCTTACTGTAGGGGCGCCGGGTAGCGGACCGGGCCGGTGTTTCTACCATCGAGTATCGCACGTTACCGGCGGTTTTCTCACGCCCGACGGTCCAGCCTTGCGGCAGTTCGGGCGGCGCCTGTGATTTTTCCTGCTCCAGGTATATTTGCGCCCCCGCAGACAAACATCCGGATTCGCTCAGGAGTCTACACAAATCGACGAGTGAATCATCGGCGAATGGCGGATCGAGAAAAACCAGGTCGAAGCGCTCATCGCAAACCGAGCGCAACCAATGGAAGGCGTCGTCACGACGAACCTTTGCAGTGCTGGCACCGAGTTCCGCACACACCTGCCGAAGCATCGTGGCTGCATCCCGCGACTTCTCGACGAAAGTTACCGACGCTGCGCCTCGTGACAAAGCCTCAAGACCCAGTGCCCCGGTGCCGGCAAACAAATCCAGACACCGTTTGCCGTGTATTTGCGGCGCCAGCCAGTTGAAAAGTGTCTCCCTGATGCGTTCAGCCGTCGGTCGAAGCCCCGGCACATCCGCTATGTTAACAAGGCGGCTACGCCACTTTCCCGCTACAATACGCAACCGCCCGGGTGACGAAGCCCTGGTCGTGCGGCTGGAGTTTTTTTGTCGCGCCATATTCTCGTGCCCGATCCACAGGATGTCTTTGCAACGGGTTAAGTGTAGGCGATTGCTCAATTCGGAACTGGATGTTTTTGCGGTGTTTAAAAAAAAGGAAACGATAACGACGGAGTCCGGCGGCGGGTTTTTCAAGCGGCTCCGGCGTCGCTTAAACAGCGGCAACAGCTGGTTGACCTACGACCTGGCAAACCTGGCTCCCGGTGGGAGAATTGATGATGAGGTTCTCGACGATCTTGAATCGCGACTCGTCATGGCGGATGTTGGCGTGGATTCAACGGAACGTATCATTTCAGCCCTGCACAAACAGCTGGCACGCCGAGAACTGAAAGATGTCGCCGCGCTGCATTCGGGTTTGCGGCAAATCATGCTTGCAATGCTCGAACCCGTGGAGCGAAATCTGCAGCCGGTCAGTGAAGGCGGCCCCTTTGTCATCCTGATGATCGGTGTTAACGGCGCCGGCAAAACGACAACCATCGGTAAACTTGCGCGACGCTTCATGAATGACGGTCACAGTGTCATGCTGGCTGCCGGGGACACCTTTCGCGCCGCGGCGGTGGAGCAGTTACAAGCATGGGGCGAGCGCAACGGTGTCCCTGTCGTCGCCCAGCAGCAGGGCGCAGATCCTGCTGCGGTCATTTTCGATGCCTATGAATCAGCACGGGCCCGCGGCATCGATATCCTGCTGGCGGACACCGCGGGCCGTTTGCAAAATCAACAGGGCCTGATGGATGAACTCGCGAAGATAAAGCGCGTCGTATCACGGCAGAACCCGGCGGCACCGCAGGAGGTCATGCTGGTCCTCGACGCGGGACTCGGGCAAAACGCGCTGCAGCAGGCAGAGAAGTTTAATGCGGCCCTGGGCGTGACGGGCATTACTGTGACCAAGCTGGACGGGACGGCAAAAGGAGGCGTTCTACTGGCGCTTGCCGACAAGCTCGGTTTACCCGTACGATTCATTGGCATCGGTGAGGCCGCCGATGATTTGCAGCCATTCCGTGCGAGTGAGTATGTCGATGCGCTTTTGGGAACCGACAGTGACGACTAGAGACCGCAACCAGTGATCCGCATTGAGAATGTCGTCAAACGATTTCCAGGTGGGCAGGAAGCGCTGAGCGGACTGAATCTCTCCGTCGACAAGGGAGAGATGGTATTTGTGACCGGTCACTCCGGGGCAGGAAAGAGTACCTTGTTGCGCTTGATTGCGCTCATCGAGCGACCGACGAGCGGACAGGTCATTGTTGACGGCCAGAATACCGGTCGTGTTTCGCGGCGCCGGATTCCAGCCTACCGGCGGCAGATCGGTATGGTCTTCCAGGATCACAAGCTTCTTTACGATCGACCGGTGTTTGACAATGTCGCCCTGCCGCTCATTATCTCCGGCGCTCAGCACCGGGATGCGGCACGCAAAGTGCGCGCCGCGCTGGACCAGGTTGGTCTTCTCAAGAAAGAGAAACAAAAACCCGAAACGCTTTCTTCCGGCGAGCAGCAAAGAGTCGGCATCGCGCGAGCCATTGTCAGCAAACCGAAACTGCTGATTGCGGACGAACCCACTGGCAATCTCGACCCGGATCTATCCCTCGAGGTGATGCGGATTTTCCGGCGCTTCAATGAAGTCGGTGTGACCCTGCTAATCGCCAGCCACGACATCGCTCTGATTGACCAGCTTGGTTGTCGGCGAATTGCGCTCGAAAACGGCACGGTTCAGGTCGAGGAAGAAGAGGACGTTGTTGCCGAGTACGCGGAGCGTCTTGAGCACAAAGGGCAACAGGAATCATGGCGATAGGTCGGCGAGCCGATGCGAGCGGCGGGGCAAGGCGGGCCGGGCCGTTTAAGGTCTGGTTACTGCGCCATGCCGGCACTTGTGTCGGTGCGTTGGGTCGATTGACGCAACAACCGTTTGCGAACTTCATGACCATTCTCGTCATCGGGGTGACGCTCGCATTGCCAGCGGCGCTGCACCTGATTGTCAAGAATGCTGCGTCCGTAAGCGGAAACTGGGAAAATGCCCTGGATTTTTCGATGTACCTGAAAATGGACGTTCCGCTTGAGGACGCGCAGCGGCTGGCCGATATCATTCGCCAGCGCGCCGATGTCGAAGCGGTAACGTTGATACCGGCAGATCTGGCGCTGGAGGAATTCAGGGAGCAATCCGGTTTTGGCGCATCACTCGATTACCTGGACGTCAATCCGCTGCCGCATACGCTCGTCGTACGACCGGGCAGCGCAAATACCGAGCAAACAGTCCTGTTGCTGAACGAAGAACTCGGCAATTTGCCGGAGGCGGACTTTGTTCAGGTCGACACCGAATGGGTGCAGCGTTTTCTCGCCATTCTTGAAATTATGCGCCGCGCCGTGGTGATTGGCGCAGCGCTGCTCGGTGCCGCTATCGTGGTCATCATCGGCAATACCATTCGACTGGACATTCAGAATCGGCGGGAAGAAATCGAGGTCACCAAACTCATTGGCGCGAGCAATGCATTCGTGCGACGACCGTTCCTGTATTCCGGGTTTTGGTATGGACTTGGCGGCGGTCTGCTCGCACTCGGGCTGATTGCCTACGGATTGTTCGCACTCCGGGATTCCGTCGCGCGGCTCGCGGGCCTATATGACAGCGCTTTCACCTTGTTGGCACTCGACTTCGAGGAGAGTCTGTTGATCGTTGCTGCCGGGGTGCTTCTGGGTCTCGTTGGCTCCTGGGTGGCGGCGGCACGGCATATGAGACGCATTGAGCCACGGTAGGCCCATCTTGTCCGCGGTGAGGCAGGCTCCCCGGCTGGAGAAATTGCGCGCAATGCGACATAACCTGGCGACACTATAATTCTCTATCTCATTGTTTTTCAATCGCTTGCAAGCATGAATTCCGGGGAACTAAAATGGCTTGTTAGCACTCCAAGGACAAGAGTGCTAAAATGAGGTTCTATACGGAGGTAGAGAAGACGATGACCACAGCCATTGCGTTAAGAAACAACGAACTCGAACTCGCCGCTCCCGTTGGTAATCTGGGCGCCTACATTCAGGCGGTCGGCTCTATTCCCGTTTTGAGCCGGGAAGACGAACAGGCGCTGGCGCACCGCTTTCATGACGAAGAAGATTTGTCGGCCGCCCGCGACCTGGTCATGGCCCATCTTCGCTTTGTCGTACATATTGCAAAAGGCTATACCGGCTACGGCTTGCCGCTGAATGACCTGATTCAGGAAGGGAATGTCGGCCTGATGAAAGCCGTCAAGCGATTCGATCCTGAATTCGGCGTCAGAATGGTCTCCTTTGCCGTCCACTGGATTCGCGCCGAAATCCATGAATACGTCTTGCGCAACTGGCGCATCGTCAAAGTGGCGACGACCAAAGCGCAACGCAAGTTGTTTTTCAATTTGCGCAAATCGAAAAAGAGCCTGGCGTGGCTGTCTCACGCTGAGACACAAGCGGTCGCTAAAGATCTCGGCGTATCGCCTGCAGAAGTGACTGAAATGGAGCGACGGCTGAGCTCGCGCGATGCCGTGTTTGATCCGGGTCCGGAGAGTTCCGACGATGATCGCAATTTCACGCCGGCCGCTTACCTGCCCAGCGTTAACGCAGACCCGGCCGCCCTGGTCGAGAAATCGGACTGGGACAATGATGCCAGCAGCCGCATGAAGCGAGCGATGATTACGCTGGACGATCGCAGCCGCGACATTCTGCAGAGCCGCTGGCTGACTGAAAACAAGCAAACACTGCATCAACTTGCCGATCGATACGGCGTTTCCGCCGAACGCATCCGGCAGATCGAGGCCAATGCCATCAAGAAGTTGCGTGGTGCAATGGCCGCCTGACGGCAACAATTGCAGGAATCGAAAGCCCCTGTTTTTGACCGGGGCTTTTTTTGTGCGCGACCGCTCCGTTAGATCACGAATACAACCAGGGACCTCCGGGTTACTAAAGGCAGGCTTGAATCGTGGTGGCCGCTGTCCCTCGGTATTGGTCTTTTAGCGCGTGACCGGCACCATCGTGATCTCAACGCGACGATTTGCCTGGCGACCGCTGTCCGTCGAGTTGTCCGCAATCGGCCGATGTTCGCCCACCCCGAGTGCCAACAAACGCTGGCTGTCGATCGATTGTGCGCGCAGATAGGCGGCGACCGAGTTCGCGCGTCGTTCGGACAGATTCTGGTTATGAGCATCGCTGCCCGTGCTGTCGGTGTGGCCGGCCACCTCGACTACCGTCTGGTCGAATTCAATCAGGACTTTCGAGACCGAATTGAGGACATTGAAAAATGCCGGATTGAGGTCCGCGCTATCCGTTGCAAAGGTGACATTGCCGGGCATGTTGAGCGTGATGTTGTCGCCGCGTCGATTAACGCTGACGCCGCTACCCTGCAGTTGTTCGCGGAGTTTTGCCTCCTGCCGGTCCATATAGTTGCCGATGGCGGCGCCGGCCAGCGCACCGACGCCCGCACCGATCATCGCACGCTGGCGGCGTTCTACTGCGTCATCACCCGAAATAAGCCCGATAACGGCGCCGGAAACCGCACCAATGATGGCACCTTTCGAGGTGGAGCTCATCTTGGACTCTTGTGTATAGGCGTCGAGCGTCTCACAGCCACTCAAGACGAGTGCCGCAATGCCCGCGACAAGTGCTACTTTTAACCCTGTCATTTTCATGTTCGATCCTCGCTTTCCTGCCCAGATAGTTTGCTCCGGCTGCGCCAGGCGCCGGGGCAATCGTTGAATTCAGTGCGGCCTATTGTAACGGTCCGGCAACTGAACGACGACTGAAGATGAGGCCTGCGTGCGCGATTATGTGCAGCGCCGGGAACGCGAACATCAGAAGTGGGCACTGCGTCTCAGTTCGGCAGACCGTCGTATTCGTCATTCGCCGTGTAGAATACGCGCATGAGCGATACGGATCAGTGGCTGCAAGACTACGGTGAATCTCACCGCAATATTCAATACGCACCGGTGTACTGGACATCCGTTCCGCTGCTGATCATTGGTACCGTTGGGCTCTTGTGGACGGTCCCGGTCCCCGAGGAATTCTATGCCATCTCGCCGGTATTGAACTGGGGCTCTGCTTTTCTGCTGGCGGCAGTCGTTTATTATTTCATTATTTCGCTGCCACTGGCGTTTGGCATGCTGCCATTCCTGGCGGGCGTAATCGCGTGCCAGGTATGGCTGCAAGACTCGGATTACTCCGCACTGCGGGTAACGGCCGGCCTGACCCTCGCGAGCATAATGGGGCTGTATGTTGGTCGCCACGCGACCGGCGGTGTGCGAGCGGTAGTAGAAGACGTACAACTGCTGATGATAGCGCCGGTATGGGTGCTTTCCCGCCTGTATCGAAAACTGGGAATTCCGTTTTAAGCGCCACCTGAATCCGGTAGAATCTGCGGCCCTTGAATCCGTTCGACTTATCAGGAGTCATCGCGGTGAGCACTTCCCCCCAGAAACCGGCAACGAGCAACAAACAGGCACTCAACCCTCTCGATCTCTACGACGTCAGATCAGAGCTCAGCGACGAAGAGCGCATGGTGCAGGACACCGTGGCCCGTTTCGTCGATGACAAGGTCCTGCCAGTCATCCGCGACGCCTTTGAGAAGCACTACTTTCCGAAAGACCTGATTGCGCAGGTTGCCGAGCTGGGCCTCTTGGGCAGTTCGATCGAAGGTTACGACTGTGCCGGTATGAATGCTATTTGCTACGGCCTGATCTGCCAGGAGCTCGAACGCGGTGATAGCGGCCTGCGCAGTTTTGTATCGGTGCAAAGCAGCCTCGTGATGTATCCGATTCATGCCTACGGTTCAGAAGAACAGAAAACACGCTGGTTGCCGGCCATGGCAAAGGGTGAGGCTATTGGCTGCTTTGGCCTGACCGAACCGCACGGCGGTTCCGATCCATCGAACATGAAAACCCGCGCGAAACGCGATGGTAGCGACTGGGTTTTGAACGGCGCGAAAATGTGGATTACGAATGGCAGCGTTGCCGACGCATCCATCGTGTGGGCTACGACGGACGACGGCGTACGCGGCTTTATCATCGAAAAAGGCACGCCCGGTTTCACGGCACAGGAAATCGAAAACAAGTTTTCGTTGCGGGCCTCAGTGACCGCCGCGCTATTTCTGGACAATGTACGCGTGCCCGACGAAAACGTATTGCCGGGCGTGATTGGCTTGAAGGGGCCGCTGAGCTGTCTGACCCAGGCGCGTTACGGTATCGCCTGGGGCGTTATCGGCGCGGCACAGGCCTGCCTGAGCGAAGTTTTGAATTATGCCGATGACAGAATCCTGTTTGACCGTCCGCTGTCCCACAATCAAGCAGTACAAATCCGCGTCGCCGATATGGCTCGCCGCATCACGACGGCACAGGTTCTCGCCTTGCAGCTCGGGCGCCTGAAAGACGCCGGCAAACTCTCACCGACGCAGGTATCCGTCGCGAAATGGAACAACTGTCGCGCCGCGCTTGATATTGCACGCGACGCGCGCGATTTGCTCGGCGGTGCCGGTATCAGTGCCGAGTACGTGCCCATTCGCCACATGCTCAACCTCGAAAGTGTGATCACTTACGAGGGTACTGAGACGATACACCAGCTGGTCGTAGGCAAGGAACTGACCGGCGTCAACGCTTTCTGATTCCTTTAACTCCCCAGCGGGCGCTGCCGTTGTGATTCCAACCCATCGGGATGTCTGGCGCCTGGCCGCGCCCATGATCCTGTCGAATATTTCTGTGCCACTGCTCGGCATGGTGGACACCGGAGTCAGCGGGCATCTCGAAAACCCGTCCTATCTGGGTGCGGTCGCCATCGGTTCGACCATCTTCAGTTTTCTCTTTATGGGCGTCAATTTTCTTCGCATGGGGACGACCGGTATCACGGCGCAGCGCTTCG
Source organism: Gammaproteobacteria bacterium (assembly GCA_013151645.1). Lineage (GTDB taxonomy): Bacteria > Pseudomonadota > Gammaproteobacteria > Steroidobacterales > Woeseiaceae > JAADHU01. Next base: position 47,972 of record JAADHU010000059.1, read on the forward strand.
GTGCCGACGACCACGAGGGACTGCGCGTCGCGCTTGGGCAAGCCGTTATTGTGGCCCTGGCAATTGCCCTGGTGTTTCTCGTCCTGCAACAACCGATCGGCCATTACAGCATGCTGTTGCTCGGGCCCGAGGGTGCCATTCGAACCTTTGCCAGAGAATACTTCTCAATTCGCATCTGGAGTGCTCCGGCGACTCTCACCAATCTCGTGCTCATTGGCTGGTTCATCGGCTTACACAACGTCCGCGCACCGTTGTTTATAGTCCTCGTAACCAACATCACCAATATCGCCCTCGACCTGCTGTTCGTCGTCGTTCTGGGAATGGCCGTCGATGGCATCGCGGCGGCATCCGTAATCGCAGAATACAGCGGCGTCGTGCTGGGCGTCACACTGGTGCTGCGTGAATTGAAACAACACCGGGGTGCCTGGCCGCTGCACAAACTGACGGCCATCCGTGAGTACGGCGGTTTTTTCTCGATCAATGCCAACTTGTTCGTGCGCACCATGGCACTGGTATTTACGTTCTCTTTCATCACCGCTCAGGGCGCCCGACTGGGTGGGCTGCTGCTCGCCGCGAATGCCGTACTGTTGAATCTGCAAACGCTACTGGCATTTGCGCTGGACGGTTTCGCGCACGCCGCCGAAGCACTGGTCGGCAAAGCAGTCGGTCAGAACAGTCGTGCTGCACTCGCTCAAGCGGTAACGATATCGTTACGCTGGTCGGTCTATGTCGCTGTCGGATTCAGCGTATTTTTCGGCCTCTTTGGCATCGAAATGATCAACCTGCTCACCGATATTCAGGCGGTACGTGACATTGCTATTCGCTATTTGCCGTGGCTCATCGTATCGCCGCTGATATCCGTCTGGTCGTATCTTTACGACGGCGTATTCGTTGGCGCCACTCGCGCACGCGACATGCGCAACATTATGCTGGCGTCAACCTTGCTCGTATTCCTGCCCGGCTGGTACCTGCTACAACCGATGGGCAATCATGGGTTGTGGCTGGCGCTCATGCTGTTCATGGCCAGCCGCGGCATTGGCATGCACATCGCCTACCGGCGGCGCATCCTTGCGGGGATTTCCGGGCATGCGAACTAGGGAACCGCTGACTTATTCCTGAATGCTCAATTCGCATCTACGCTGCCGGCTGCGGGATTGCAAACCATGGTGGGGTCGCGCCTCAGGAGACGCTCCTACAGGTGCTTCGATAGAAACTCGGTAGGAGCGTCTCCTGAG
>JAADHU010000036.1 GCA_013151645.1 Gammaproteobacteria bacterium
CTCGGGAGACGCTCCTACCGTCTTTCTATCGGCACCCCTCCTGTAGGAGCGTCTCCCGAGGCGCGACCCGGATCCAAACGACGCTCATTCGCTAACCATTGCGATAAATGTAGCTATACCCGTTGATGGCGGGCACCCCGCCGAGATGGGCATACAACACTTTCGATCCCGCCGGGAAAAACCCCTGGCGAACGAGATCGATCATGCCCTGCATCGATTTCCCCTCGTACACCGGGTCGGTCATCATGCCCTCCATACGCGCACAAAGGCGGATCGCATCGTTCGTCTCTTCCGAGGGCACACCGTAGACCGGATAAGCGTATTCTGTTTTCAACACGATGTCGTCGGCGACGATAGCCTGACCCAGTTCCACGAGTGCGGCCGTTTTTTGGGCAATATCAAGCACCTGGGCATGGGTTTGTTCGGGCGTGCACGATGCATCGATACCGATAACCTGTCTCGAGCGCCCATCCGCCGCAAAACCGACCACCATGCCGGCGTGCGTTGAACCGGTCACCGTACAGACGACCACGTAGTCGAATTTGAAGCCGAGTTCCGCTTCCTGGGTACGCACTTCTTCGGCGAAACCGACGAAACCCAGTCCGCCGAATTTATGCACCGATGCTCCGGCCGGAATCGAATAGGGAATACCGCCTTTATCCCGCACATCCGCGATCGCCCTTTCCCAACTCTCGCGAATTCCAATATCGAATCCTTCATCAACCAGCTCGATATCGGCACCCAGCACGCGTGACATCAATATATTGCCAACCCGGTCATACACGGCATCCTGAAATGGCACCCAGCTTTCCTGTACGAGCCGGCACTTCATGCCGATCTTCGCAGCCACGGCCGCAACTTGTCGGGTGTGATTCGATTGCACACCGCCGATGGTGACCAGCGTATCCGCGCCGGCGGCAATCGCGTCGGGAATTATGTACTCAAGTTTACGAATCTTGTTACCGCCGAATGCGAGTCCCGAATTGCAATCTTCGCGCTTGGCATAGAGTTCGACGTCACCCCCGAGGTGAGCCGACAAGCGTTCCATTTTGTCGATGGGTGTCGGACCGAACGTCAGCGGATAACGCTCAAATTTTTCAAGCACGGCTATGCTCCACAGAGAAAAGACTCATCGGGCTGTACATTACATCATCGATCCGGATTCCGTGCCATTTCAGCGATCTTGCCCACTGTCCGCCAGTTACGTGCAGTAGCCGGGACGCCGAGGAGTTTTTCGGCTCGCTGAGCAAGCTTTGATCGTCCGATACCCTGAGGGGCATGCAGGTAAAACATACGTTCGTTCAGCACGAAGCTTTCTTCGGCCAGTTTAAGATTATTGAGCGCGGCAAGATCCGGCGTCTCCGGTGTCGCCGCGAGAAAAAATAAATGCAACGTCTTCGGGTGGTCGATCGCGATCGGAAATGGATTTTCTTCAATTGCCCGCTGAAAGTCGGTTTCGGACACTATCAGGATACGAATTCGAAACCCGTAGCGTTCTTCAACCGCGTTCGAGATGCGGCTCGCGATGTCGGGCCTGTCCGAATCTCCCGAACGAAAAACAACATTACCGCTTTGTATGTAGGTTCTTACGTTCTCGAAATCCATATCAAGAAGAAGTGAGGTAAGCTCTTTCATCGGCAGAATGTTGTTGCCGCCGACATTGATGCCGCGAAAAAGCGCGATCCAGGTGGTCATCGAATTTTCCTTTGGAAATCACCTGTACAACAGAATCGAGTCGACCCGCTCAGGCTGCATCCGCGGCCGACCGGTCGTATCCCAGGTTCGGTGCCAACCACTTTTCTGCCTCCCGCAACGAAATTCCCTTTCTTTCCGCCAACGACTTGATTTGATCCTGACCGACACTGCCGACCGAAAAATAGCGCGAGTCGGGATGCGCGAAGTAAAAACCGCTGACCGCCGCGGTTGGAAACATTGCAAAGGATTCTGTCAGCTGCAACCCGATCGCGTTTTCGACACCCAGCAGTTCCCACAACCGGCCTTTTTCTGTGTGATCCGGACACGCAGGATACCCCGGCGCTGGACGGATACCGCGGTATTGCTCCCCGATCAAATCATCGTTGGACAAAGTCTCATCGTGGTCATAGGCCCAGAACTCCTTGCGCACCCTTTCATGCACGTACTCCGCCAACGCTTCAGCCAGTCGATCAGCAAGCGCTTTCAATACGATACTGCTGTAGTCGTCGTGCTGTGCCTCGAATCGCTGCACATGTTCATCGATGCCGATGCCTGCGGTGACCGCAAAAGCCCCGATGTAGTCGGCGACGCCTGAGCCCGCTGGCGCCAGGAAATCAGCGAGGCAGTCGTGCGATTTTCCTTGCGGCTTGCTGCGCTGCTGCCGCAGATGATGAAGCCGCATTAGTTCTGTCTGACGCTCGTTGTCGGTGAAGACACGAATATCGTCGTGATCGACACTGTTGGCGGGAAAAATGCCGACGACCGCGCGTGCCTGCAGCCACTTTTCAGCGATGATCTGATCCAGCATAGCCACCGCATCGTCATAAAGTTTGCTGGCTTCTTCACCGACGACCTGATCGCTCAATATGCCCGGAAACTTGCCGTGAAACTCCCAGGCATTGAAGAACGGCATCCAGTCGATGTAGTCCCGGAGAATACCAAGGTCGATATCGGCCAACACACGCGGTCCGGTCAACTTCGGTACCGGTGGTGAATAATTCTGCCAGTCGATCTTATGTTTGTTGGCGCGGGCCTGAGAGAGAGACAGTTGCGGTTTGAGTCGCGATTTTCCGGCATGTCGTGCGCGCCGTTTGGCATTCTCGTCGCGTACTTTCCGGATCAGCTCCGCGCGACTTGACGCTCCAACCAGCGCCTGTGCGATGCCAACGGAACGTGACGCGTCCTTCACATAGATCACCGGTCCGGAATAATTCGGTTCGATTTTTACGGCCGTATGTGCCGGCGATGTCGTTGCGCCACCAATTAGTAACGGCAAAGTGAAATCCAGACGCTGCATTTCGGATGCCACATTAACCATTTCTTCGAGTGAGGGCGTTATCAGCCCGGACAGTCCAACGATATCCGCCCCTTCACGCTTCGCCGTTTCGAGAATTTTCTCGCAGGAGACCATGACACCAAGATCGATTACTTCAAAATTATTGCATTGCAGGACAACGCCAACGATATTTTTGCCGATGTCATGCACGTCGCCCTTGACCGTTGCCATGACGATTTTGCCGTTTGTCTCGATAACCCCGCCCTTTTCTTCTTCGATGAACGGCAACAGGTGGGCAACCGCCTTTTTCATAACGCGGGCGGACTTGACGACCTGCGGCAGGAACATTTTACCTTCGCCAAAGAGGTCGCCGACCACGTTCATTCCCGACATCAGCGGACCTTCGATGACGTGCAATGGACGTTCCGCCGCGAGACGGGCTTCCTCGGTATCTTCAACGATGAACTGGTCGATACCCTTGACCAACGCGTGCTCAAGACGTTTTTCAACCGGCAACTCACGCCAGGACAGATCAGCGGCATCCCGCTTCACACCGGACAACTGTCCTTTGTAGTCCTCAGCAACCTCCAGCAATCGCTCCGTCGCCTCGGAATTCCGGTTCAACACGACATCTTCCACCGCGTCGCGCAACTTTCCGGGCAGGTCCTCGTAGATCGCCAGCTGTCCTGCGTTGACGATGCCCATATCCATGCCGGCTTTGATCGCGTGATACAGGAATACCGAGTGAATTGCTTCACGAACAACGTTATTGCCACGGAACGAAAATGAGACGTTGCTGACGCCGCCGCTCACCAGCGTATCCGGCATCGCCGCCTTTATTCTCCGTGTCGCTTCAATGAAATCGAGACCGTAGCTGTTGTGCTCTTCGATGCCCGTGGCCACCGCAAATATATTCGGATCGAAGATAATATCGGCCGGATCGAATTCCAGCTGTTCGACCAGAATTTTGTAAGACCGGGAACAAATTTCCACTTTACGGTCGACGCTGTCTGCCTGCCCCTGCTCATCGAATGCCATAACGATAACGGCGGCACCATAGTCACGCACCAGTCGTGCCTGCTCGATAAATTTCTCTTCACCTTCCTTGAGGCTGATCGAGTTAACGACCGCTTTACCCTGCACGCAACGAAGACCGGCTTCGATGACGGACCACTTCGACGAATCGATCATCACCGGAACGCGCGCGACGTCCGGTTCCGATGCGATCAGATTCAGGTAGGTCGTCATCGCCTGTTCCGAATCGAGCATCCCTTCGTCCATATTGACGTCAACGATTTGTGCGCCGGTCTCGACCTGCTGGCGGGCGACCTGCACTGCATCTGCATAGTTGTCAGCCTCAATGAGGCGACGAAATATCGCTGAGCCGGTTACGTTGCTGCGTTCACCAACGTTGACGAATAAATTGTCAGGGCCGATGTTGAACGGCTCCAGTCCGGCGAGGCGGCAACGTCGCGGAATCTCCGGAACGCTGCGTGGTTTTTGATCCTTGATGACCTCACCGAGAGCACGAATGTGCTCGGGCGTTGTGCCACAACAACCACCGACAAGGTTGACGAGCCCGCTTGCCGCGAATTCACCTACCACGGCGGCCATCGTTTCCGGCGTCTCGTCGTATTCGCCAAACTCATTGGGCAAGCCCGCGTTCGGATGTGCGCTCACCTTAACGTCGGCGATACGAGAAAGCTCCGCCACGTATGGCCGCAGGTCTGCAGCACCCAGAGCGCAATTGAGACCCACCATGAACGGATCGACATGCCGAACCGAATTCCAGAACGCCTCGGTCGTCTGGCCTGATAATGTTCTTCCGGACGCGTCGGTAATCGTGCCGGAGATCATCACCGGTACGCGCAGATTCAGTTCAGCAAATGTATGACGGATGGCAAAAATCGCCGCCTTCGCGTTGAGGGTGTCGAATATCGTTTCGACCATTAGAAAATCGACGCCGCCTTCAATGAGCGCTTTCGCTGCAACCTCATAGGTTGACGCCAGCGCTGCAAAACTGATGTTGCGAAATCCGGGATCGTTAACGTCTGGCGATATCGATGCGGTGCGATTGGTTGGCCCAAGCACACCCGCCACGAATCTCGGCCGGCCTTGTTTCAGCGCGAATTCGTCGGCGGCCTCCCGTGCAATACGGGCCGCCGCAAGATTGAGCTCGCCCACCAGCGATTCCATGCCATAGTCGCCCATCGACGGTGCATTGGAATTAAACGTATTCGTTTCGAGGATGTCGGCGCCGGAATCGAGAAACTGACAATGAATATCGCGAATGATCTGCGGCTGTGTAAGTGACAGCAGATCGTTGTTTCCTTTCAGATCGCTCGGCCAGTCGCGAAACCGTTCGCCACGGAAGCTGTCTTCATCGAGTTGCTGGCGCTGAATCATCGTGCCCATCGCACCGTCCAGCAGCAGAATCCGTTCGTTTAACGAATCCCGCAATGCGGCAATACGCTGTTCCCGGGTCATAGCCACTCTCAGGCTGCCGCCGACTGGGGGCGCACGCCCAGCGCATGGCAAATCGCGAACGTCAGCTCTGACCGATTCAGCGTATAGAAATGAAACTCGTCTATGCCCTCCTTGCTCAGCACTCTTACCTGCTCGATGGCAACGCTGGCAGCGATCAGGCGACGCGTTTCGGCGTCATCTTCCAATCCCACGAAACGTTCAGTCAACCATTTCGGCACAGTCGCGCCACACATTGCCGCGAAACGTGTTAGTTGGGGAAAGCGCGTGATAGGCAAAATGCCCGGCACCAGCGCCGAATCAATGCCCGCGGCCGCACAGCGTTCACGAAACCGCAGGAAGGCATCATTGTCGAAAAAGAATTGTGTAATCGCTCGGGACGCGCCGGCATCGAGCTTGCGCTTGAGGTTATCCAGATCCGTTTCGGCACTCACCGCTTCCGGATGCACTTCCGGATAAGCGGCAACGGAAATATCGAAATCCGCGACCTCTCGCAGACCAGCGACAAGATCGGAGGCGTAAGCGTAGCCCTGCGGATGAGGCACGTAAACCTCGCTTCCCGCCGGCGCATCGCCGCGGAGCGCGACCAGGTGGCGGACGCCCATATCCCAGTATTCCCTTGCGATGTCATCGATCTCTTCTTTGCTCGCACCGACACAGGTCAAATGCGGCGCGGCCGTAAGACCGGTTTCGCGGGTGATGCGTTCGACAGCCGCATGGGTACGGGCGCGTGTCGAACCGTCGGCCCCGTAGGTAACTGACACGAATTGCGGTTGCAGTACCGCAAGACGCTCGATGGATTCCCATAACGTCTTTTCCATGGCAGGAGTGTTGGGCGGAAAAAATTCAAACGTGACGGTCGGCGCGCCGACGGTCGCATCATTGTTGTTTGCGGATTCCATATAATTTCCTAGGCCGCCACAGTGGCACTATTGACAGCCGTGGCAACGGACATTAACCAGCTCGGATTGATTTTCGGTACCAGTCTCGGTGGCGCCAGCCGAAGCCCGGCAGCAGCACTCCACTGGGCCAGTTGCTGCTGAATATCGGTAGTCGGCGTGTGAGCGATGTCCAGCAATGCCAACAGCCGTCCATTCGGCTTCAACAACCGTTTAGCCTCCAGCAGCACCCGCACGGGAAATTCCGCACTCGCGAGAATTTCGTCAAGAACAATCGTGTCGAATTCGGCGTCCGCGAACGGCAGGCGGTACATATCGCCCTGACGCAGACTGCAATTGGGCAACCCGGCTAGCAACAATTCAGCACGTGCGATTTCGCGCGCATCGGAATCGATATCGACACCGATGGCACGATTGGCACGACTGGCCAGCAACTTGAGAATGCGTCCGCGCCCACAACCAATATCCAGCAAATCACCCACCGGGGCGGTGACCGTCTGATCGAGAATCGCCCGCTGCAGGGCCCGGTAATGTGGATCGCCGGTGACCGGATCATCGCCCGCACCGGACAAATCACCACCACGTAGCGCGCGAAGTCGCGCGGTATCTTCATTGAACTGGTGATCGTCGGTGGGAATCAGTGCGAGCAAACCACGATGGGCGCTGCTGCGCTTGCCACGCAAGCGATAGTAGACCCGCTGACCGTCACGAAACCGCTCCAGCAGCCCGGCATCGCACAGTTGTTTGACGTGCTGCGAGATACGCGGCTGACTTTGTCCTAGCGCATGTGTCAGCTCCGACACACTGCACTCTCCCTGCCGACACAAGGCCACCAGCCGCAAACGTTGCGGGTCGCCCATCGCCTTGAATTGCCGCAGCAGTTGTTGTGTCTCGCTTTGCATAATATAAATATATAAAGATATCTTTATATTTAAAGCCAGACAGTCTACACGACTGCGATTTTATTGGCTATGGCATGGGTCTCAAGACGCGCAACGCCTGCCTGCAGCGGCAACTGATCGATTGGAGAATCGCGTCGGGGGACGCTCCTACTTTAGTACCGGTGGCTGGGTCATCCGGTCGCGCGTCAGGACACGCTCCTACAGGAGTGCCAATAGAATAATTGTAGGAGCGTCTCCCGAGGCGCGACCTCTTGAGCCCGGTCGCGTGTCAGGTCACGCTCCTACAG
>JAADHU010000033.1 GCA_013151645.1 Gammaproteobacteria bacterium
GCGTCGCGCAAGGATTTCGACGCTCAGCTCAGTCCGGGCTGAATCCTGCGCTACGCGACTGCGCAACCCGGCGCGGTTGGCTATACTCCCCACTGACCGGCAATTGGTGAGGTCCAATGACAGATTATTGGGTTTGCTCTGCAGAGCAATGTGTCAGCTCTCCGCTAGGCGTGGTGGCTGTTCTGTGCGGCGTTGCCGCCTTCTGGTTTTATTTACAACAGATTACCCGCTGGAAACTCTTCACCTATTTACCGCCGCTGTTATTTATCTACGCGACGCCGGTTTTCCTCAACAACCTCGACGTCATCCCGAGTGACTCGCCGGTCTATTCCGGACTCAGCAGCTTCTTGCTGCCTGTCTTTATCGTACTCATGCTCATTAAGGTCGATGTACCTGCGGCGATGCGCATCATGGGCAAGGGCATCCTGGTGATGCTGATGGGCACCGCCGGCGTGGTTGTCGGCGCAGTCGTTGCCTATGTCATCGTGCACCGCTGGTTGGCCGAAGATGCCTGGAAAGGCTTTGGTGCACTTGCGGGAAGCTGGATTGGCGGGACCGGTAATATGGCCGCGGCAAGTGAGATGCTGGACACACCACCCGAACAGTTCGGTCTCGCCGTACTCGCCGACAACGTCATATACCTGGTTTGGCTGCCCATTCTTCTGGCATCGAAAAACTTTGCCGATCGGTTTAACGCCTGGGCCAAGGTACCCGAAGACCGCCTCCGCGCAATGGATCTGGCATCGGCGCAAGCGGTCGTGGACGAACCGGTACCTGAGATGCGCCAGTATATTTATCTGGCCGCGATAGCCATCGGTGTCACCTGGATTTCCAGTGTGTTGGCAGCGTGGATTTTTGACCAGCAATCCGCTGCATTTCCGGGTCTCAATGTTGTCTTGTCTCAATCAACATGGCGCATTCTGCTCATCACGACCATTGCTTTGGGGCTATCGACAACGCCGGTTGCGAAACTGCCTAATGCGACGGCCATTGGCACTGCCATGATTTACGTATTCGTCGCCGGTATGGGTGCAAGAGCGTCAGTTGAGGGCTTCAGTCAGGCACCGGCCTTTCTTCTCGGCGCTTTTATCTGGATTTTCATTCACGGTGCATTCTGTCTGCTCGGCGCGAAAATATTTCGTGTCGATGTGCACAGCGTGGCCATTGCTTCCGCCGCGAATATCGGTGCCGCCGCATCGGCACCGATCGTGGCCGCGTTCCACCGGCCAAGCCTGGTACCCGTATCGGTTCTGATGGCATTGATTGGCTACGCGCTGGGAAATTACCTCGCACCCCTGACCGGGCATCTGGCCCGAATTGCGGTTGGTCAATAGTAAAACCACGGCGCCTCGCGTCGGTGCGTCAGTATCGGTGATACAGTCTCAGCATGAATAAATGGTTTCGATGGGCTGCCTACACGGCTTCCGGCGTACTGGCGATCGCGGTCATCGCCTTCGCGACAATCACCTGGCTCTGGCAGGATCGCGCTCCGCTGAGCGAGCTTGGTTGGCACGTCGCCGAGCCCGCACAGGATACCGACGGGGCCGTGACTGTGACCTGGCTCGGCGTTTCAACATTACTCTTCGACGATGGCGAAACGCAGATCCTGACGGACGGGACCTTCACTCGTCTGCACCTCAACGATTTCCTTTTGTTACGCCCGGTGCGTTCGGACATTGCCAATATCAACTACGCACTCGATGAGTTTCGCATCAATCACCTGGCCGCCGTCATTCCGCTGCACTCTCACTTCGATCACGCCATGGACGTGGGCAACGTAACCAACCGCACCACGGCCGTTATTCTGGGGTCAGAATCAACGGCCAATATCGCGCGCGGTGCCAGGGTTCCGGTCGACCAGTATCAGATTCTCGCCAGTGGCGAGTCGCGGACTTTCGGCGATTTCACGGTAACGTTGATTGAGTCCGTACACGCGCCACTGGGCCCGAGCGGGTCCGGCTGGTTTCCGGGTATCGTTGAAGAACCGCTCGTTCAACCTGCACGAATACCCGATTGGCGAAGCGGCGCTGTCTACTCGTTGCTGGTCAGCCACCCGCGCGGCCGCACGCTGGTGCAGGCAAGTGCGGGTATCTCCGCGGGCGTGCTCGCCGCTTACCCTGCAAACGTCGTGATGCTGGGAGTCGCCGGCCTGGCATCGCTGGGCAGGGAATACACGCAGCAATACTGGCAGGAGACCGTCGCCACGACGGGCGCTGATCGCGTCTACGCCATTCATTTCGATGATTTCACTCAGCCATTCGGCGAAGTAGCGCTGCTCCCGAACATCGCCGACAATGTCGTTCAGGCGGCCGCGTGGATCGACGAGTGCGCGGAGAGAGACGGGATTGTTGTGCAACGCCCGCCATTCGGTATTCCAGTCGCCCTTTACTGACGAGCACGTTTCTCAGGTCTGGATCAGCGCCTGAATATGCGAACGAAAGTCGTCCGGTGAACGCAAGAACGCTTCTTTTTTCGGTTTCGACAGCCGTTTAACGGAATACTCCACCCGGGACGCTCGACTGCGATCACCGACGACCTGCTGAAACACCAGCGTGAACGGACCGCGGCCCCGTAAGTACTTGGCGCCGAGCTTGCCGTCTTCGTGCTCACCCAGACGTCGTGATACATCCGTCGCGATACCGGTATACAGGCTGTCGTCGGAACAGCGCAGAAGATAGAGACTCCATTCACACACGGTCGGCAACGACGGGCAAGCCGATTCAGGCATTGCCTCCGGTCAGCTTGTCGCCCAAAACCCTGAAGGCTCCCGCCTCGAGACTGGCCTTGTTTTCAGCGGTATCTGCAAACGTCAAAACCAGCTCTGTGATCCCTGCGAGTTCCTTAACCGGTTCGCGCAGTCTGAGTGTCAGCATGTTGCCATTCAATTGTACTTCCGAGATGGGGTCATGGCCCGCTGCTTGCTGTTCATTGATTTCGAGGTAAACGGAATCGTCGAAATCATCACCGACGGCGCGCATTAGCAGCAGGTAGTCGTCAATATCGCCCGAATCCGTCGTCCTGGCAAAAAATAACATCGCTGCATTTTCGCGCACATCGAATGCGACCGTGTCGTAATGGTGATTGGTTGTCATGTTTTGATCCACCGCTCTTGCCCGGACGAATCTACAGTCTACGCGAAGTATCGCGTCTGTTGCGCATCAGGGCCCGACGAATTCCGACCGGATCGATGCGATATTGCGGTCTTTCTCTTCCCAGACCAGGCTTAGCCACTGGTGAAATCTGCGACGAAAATCCCGGTCGTTCGCATAGTCTCCCGCCAACATCCACGCCTCCACCGGGCGTTGCCTGATATCGACGACAACGTGCTCGACATAACCGCACAGCATATTCCAAAACTGCGCCACGCCTTTCGGGTACACGATGGTGACGTCGAGAATCGCGTCGTACATGCTCCCCATGGAGGCAATAGCAAGCGCGGCCCCACCTGCGCGCGGTGGCAACAAATATTGATAAGGTGACTTTCGCCGTACCTTTTTCTCTTCGCTAAATCGCGTGCCTTCCAGGAAATTTATGACGCTGGTTGGCGTATCACGAAATTTTTCGCATGCCTTTCTGGTCGCCTCAAGATCCTTACCCTTGTCCTGCGGATGTTTTTGCAGGTAACTTTTGGAATGCCTCTGCATGAAAGGCATATCCATCGCCCACCAGGTGATCCCCAGGATGGGAAACCAGATCAATTCCTTTTTGATAAAAAATTTGAGAAAGGGAATGCGGCGACTCAACGCCGTTTGCATGACAACAATATCGACCCAGGTCTGGTGATTCACTATGACCAGGTACCAGCCCTTTCGGTTCAATCCATCCAAGCCGCGAATATCCCACTGCGTCCGGTTCACCACCGCAAATATAAAGGCGTTGAAGGAAACCCAGTTCTCTCCCATCACCATGATCCAGCGACTCAGGACGCGGCGGGAAGCGGCAAACGGCAGCATGAATTTTGCGAATGCAAACAGGATAATGGGCACGAACCAGATGCAGGTGTTCACCGTAATGACCACCAAGGCGAGCACGCCGATCATGTGTTTGACTGTTTTTTTGATCAAGACTTCAGCTTATTCAACGGGACCAGGTCCGAGACGGGCATTCTAGCGTGATTTTTCGTCGATTGGCGGAGGACGGGGTCGGGGGCATCCCGTTGAGTGCGAGCCACATTGACGCGGTACTCGTCAAGTTGCCGCTGAAGCATGGCTGGAGTAGGGTTTATGATTAGCAGCCGCCTGGCGAATTTGCGGTCGCTGCGGTCCAGGCTGGCACAGAATACACGGTGAGACAAAATGATGATGACACTCAATATCAATGGTGAGACACACAACGTCGATGTCGATCCGAAGACCCCGCTGTTGTGGGTCATACGCGAACAGATCGGGCTGGTCGGCACAAAGTTCGGTTGCGGCATCGCACAATGCGGCGCCTGTACGGTTCACCTGAACGGTGCGGCGATTCGCTCCTGCGTCACGCCCGTGCAGGCGGCTGATAAACAGCAAGTTACAACGATCGAGGGAATTGCTGGCAAAGCGGATGCACTGCACCCCGTGCAACAGGCCTGGATCGACGAGCAGATCCCGCAATGCGGTTACTGCCAGTCCGGCCAGATCATGTCCGCGACGGCACTGCTGGCTGAAAACCCGTCTCCCTCGGGAGAGGATATTGATCGTGCGATGAGTGGAAATGTTTGTCGTTGCGGCACTTACGGTCGTATTCGCAAGGGTATAGAACGCGCCGCGATTGTCATGGCGTACGAGGCCTGCTGCGAGGAGGACACGAGCAATGGGTAAGTGGACACGACGCGCTTTCATTACGACCGGTTTGCTGGCCGGAGGGACCCTGGTCATCGGTGTGGCAATCCGGCCGGGAAACCGGCCTGAAAAAGTCGCCAGGCTGGTTGCCAATGACGGCGAAACAGTGCTCAACATCTGGCTGAAAATCGATGCGAATAACGTCGTGACAGCCATCGTTCCGCACGCGGAGATGGGACAGGGCGTGCACACCACGCTTGCAATGATGTTGGCCGATGAGATGGATGCAGACTGGTCGCAGGTACGCATGATGGAAGCGCCTGCACACAAGGAATACGCCAACTACGCGCTGGCAAGAGGCTATACACTCGGTGACGCCGATTTTCCGGCGTTCCTGATTGACACAGTTGACGGCATCTTTCTGACCGCAACCAAACAGATGAATTTGCAGATCACGGGCGGCAGCACCTCGGTGGCGACCACCGGCATGATCGGCATGCGCGTTGCCGGCGCAGCGGCAAAAGCTATCTTGCTCGAATCCGCCGCCGCGACCTGGCAGGTTCCAGCGCGACAATTGCGCGCGCGAAACAGTCACATTTTTCATGACGCCAGTGATCGCTCGGCACCGTTTTCCGAATTTGCGCCGGCGGCGGCGAATATCGATGCTCCGGCCAAGCCGCGGCTTAAGTCGACAAGCGAATTTACGATCATGGGCACATCACCGCAAAAACTGGATATTCCGGCGAAAGTCGATGGCAGCGCGAAGTTTGGCATAGATGCTGTATTGCCCGGCATGAAATACGCCGCGGTCAAGGCGTCACCCGTTTTTGGCGAGACCATCAAATCGATTGACCCGGCATCCATTGAAGATCTTCCCGGCGTGCGCAAGGTTGTCAATCTCGGCGATGCGGCGGTCGTTATCGCCGATGGATACTGGCAGGCACAACAGGCACTCAACCGTCTCGAAATCGAGTTCACTGCGACTGGCAACGAGAAGGTTGAGCAGAGCGCTATCTTCCAGCAGTTTGCGAAAGCCATGGATGACGCGACGGAAAAGAAGAACCATACGCGGGATTTCGAGACCGGCAATACTGAGACCGCCATGGCCGAGTCCAGTCACTTCGTCGAAGCCGAGTACAAAGTGCCCTATCTTGCCCACGCCACCATGGAACCGATGAATTGCACGGCCTGGGTACACGATGACCAGTGTGAACTCTGGCTGGGAACGCAGAATCCACTGGGCTTCGCCGGAGAAGTTGCAGAAGCCATGCAGATGGATCAGGAAAATGTCATCGTCCACAACCAGTACCTTGGGGGTGGCTTCGGGCGGCGGGCGTTTGCCGATTTCGCGATTCAGGCAGGCCGAATCGCCGCACAGGTTCCCTACCCGGTCAAACTGATCTGGTCGCGGGAAGAAGACATGCGCCACGATCATTACCGACAGGCGAATATCAGTCGCTTCAAAGCTTCACTGGACAGTTCGGGCAAGCCCACGGCCTGGGTGAATCAGTTTGTCGACAAACACGACCCGGTTGAAGCACCCTATATTCCCTATGGAATCGACAATCAGCTGATTCATTTCGCCGACAGTGAAACCCACGTACCGTGGGGTTTTTGGCGCAGCGTGGATCATTCGTTGCACGCTTTTTTTACCGAATCCTTTGCCGATGAACTCGCGCATGCGGCCGGCAAAGACGCCTACGAATTCCGTCGTGAACTGCTTGCCGATAACACGCAGTTTCGTGACGTACTCGATCTGGCTGCCGAAAAATCCGACTGGTATGCGCCGCTGCCCGAGAACTGGGGGCGTGGTATCGCGATTCACAAGTCCTTCGGCACCGTCGTTGCACAAGTCGTCGAAGTTGAGGTCACTGAGGGCGCCGTTCGTGCACACCGCGTGACCTGTACAGTCGATTGCGGTTTCGCCATGCATCCGGATGGGCTCAAATCGCAAATGGAAAGCGGCATAATTTACGGGCTAACCGCCGCTCTCTACAGCGACATCTCGATTCGTCGTGGCGCCGTAGTCCAGAGCAACTTCCATGACTACCCGATGCTGCGCATGGACGAGTCGCCGCAGATCGAGACTTACATAATCAACGGTGGTGGCCGCGTCGGCGGCGCCGGTGAACCGGGCACGCCGGCGATCGCCCCGGCGCTGGCAAATGCCATATTCAATGCGACCGGCCAGCGCATTCGCGAGTTGCCCATTAAGCACCACGACTTCAATCGCGGTGATCCGGGCGCAAAAGACGTGGCCTGAAAAAACTTTTTAGCCGGCGACCAGCAGCCTGTTGCAAAACGCCGTTTTTCGACAGGTTGCGTACGGTACAGGGATGTACCGTCATTTTCGATGGCTGCAAGCCATTGAAAATATGAGCAATTCGAATACCACGTTTTTGAATTGCGGTGTTGAAAATACCATGGATGGTTTTTTCAACAGACTGCTAGTCGCTTCGGCTGGTCACTTCCAGCAAGTGATAGCCGAACTGGGTCTTGACCGGCCCCTGCACGGTATTGACGTCGGCGCTGAAAACCACGTCGTCAAATTCTTTCACCATCATGCCGGGTCCGAACTCCCCGAGATCACCGCCGGAACTGCCCGACGGGCACGATGAATGCTGCTTGGCAATATCCGCGAACTCCGCACCGGCCGCGATTTCATCCTTAAGTGCCTGGCACTGCTCTTCCGTGTCCACCAGGATGTGTCTTGCTGTTGCTGTCGCCATGCGATTTTCTCCAACTCGGTTCTTGTAGGCAGGGAGCGTATTATCACGGATTTCGCCGCAAATTGAAAAACGTTTGGCACAGTGCCATGCTGCATCCTGGATATTGAAATACTGGAACATCCGACGTGGCTGTCCGATCTTCCGGATCATAGAGGTGCGTCGAGAACGATGAAAAACATTAGAGGATTGCTTGCCCAGATCGGCAAGGAACTGCAAAGAGCCGACGATATTGACGTCGAAACCCGGACGGCCCTGAAGGATTTGCACAGTGACGTAGATAAGCTGGCAGATCCCGGCGAATTCGATATTGAGTCCGCCCTGGATACGGTCAAGGCGCTGGAATCGAAGTTCGCGACGCGGCACCCGCTGCTCGAACAGATGACACGTGAGCTGGCCGATGCCATCTCGAAGATGGGTATATAAGGCGACAACGATTTGCCCCTGGTGAGAACCTAGGGCAGCGTGATGCTCGGCCCGGCTGACGACCAGGCCGCTTCCATCACCGCATCAAGCCCGGCCTGGCGAAATTTCGGCGGACAGTTATCCAGGTCATTGTGCGCGGCAACCCGCTGCAAGTCCGGCCAGTATTGATGGATCTCCTCGGCCGGAACTGAATATGGCGGCCCACTGGCCATGGTCTGATCGTATTCGAGGGTGATTATCAACCGATGCGCAGCGGCCCGCAGCAGCGATTTCGTGTGCTTAATGTAAGCCGGCCGATCGGCTTCCGGCAGCGTCGCAAGCGCACCGCGATCGTAGAGTGCGTCGGCCGGTTTTCCTTCAAAATCGAAGTAGTTGCCACAATAGATGCTGATCGGTGCCGAGACCGCCGAGTAACAATCCAGCTTGCCATCCCGACTCAGCGTGTACTCAAGGTCGTTCTCGGTAAAAAAGGCCGCGATAGCAATCGCGGAGAGTTCGATACCGGTCACGGACAACCCCTGTGCCGCCAGCCAGATCATGTCGACGCTCTTGCCGCAAAGTGGCACAAGAACGGTACTGCCTTGCGGGAGTTGCGGCCAATAACGCCGTAGATAGGGATTGCCGTCGGCCTGATGCCAACCGATGCGACCCTGCTGCCACCTTGCCAACCAGTCTTCAGCCACGTTGTGCTCCTTTCGCGACATGGTAGCACTCACGCAAGCTGTGGATATTTACCCGAGCCGAACTGCCCGGTACTATCTGGCCCCCGATCAAGTTCGCTGACCGAGTGCGCAAATGCCCGCCGCAGCGAAATACCCAAAAAGGACAAGCAAGATGGCTGATGCCACTCTCATTGACGGCAAGGCGATGGCCGCCGGACTGACTGAATCAATCAAGGCCGATACAGCAGTGCTGGCGAAGCACGGCATTACACCGGGTCTCGCCGTCGTGATCGTCGGTGAAGACTCGGCCAGTCAGGTATACGTCAGAAACAAAAAGCGCACTGCGGAGTCTTGCGGATTTCACTCGGTGCAGCATTCCGTCGACAGGAATTGTAGTCAGGACGAATTGCTGGCGTTGATTCAAACACTCAACGAGGACACACAAATACACGGAATCCTGGTGCAGCTCCCCATTCCCGAGCACCTCGATGAGACGACCATTACGCAATCGATCCTGCCGGCCAAGGATGTGGATGGCTTTCATTACGAGAATATCGGCAAGCTGACGGCCGGAAACCTGGAAGGTACTTTCGTGCCCTGCACGCCCGCGGGTTGCATGCTCATGATCGAAGAACAGCTGGGCAAGGACTTGTCCGGCCTGGATGCTGTCGTCATCGGCCGTTCAAACATTGTTGGTAAACCGATGGCGAGTCTGTTGCTCGCCGCAAACGCGACGGTAACCGTATGCCATAGCCGCACCCGAAATCTTCCCCAGGTCGCCAGGCGAGCGGATATTCTTGTCGCGGCAGTGGGTCGAGCCAACATGGTCAAGGGCGACTGGGTCAAGCCCGGGGCCGTGGTGATTGACGTCGGCATTAACCGTATCGACGTCACGATAGACGGCGAAGCAAAATCGAAGCTGACCGGCGATGTACAGTTCGAGGAGGCCGCCCGAACTGCGGCCGCCATTACGCCGGTACCCGGTGGTGTCGGACCGATGACGATCGCCATGTTAATGGCCAACACATTGCGAGCTGCAGAGCGAACCCTGAAAGGCGGCTAGCCAGTCGTTCAAAAATTCGTTTTTGTCTGCAGAAGGATCTGCACGCTGTCAATGCTCGGATCCCCGTCCAGCGGAAATGCCAGGTCAAGGTGATAGATTTCACGGCCGCTGGCACGCGTCGGTACGATCCGCAGGCCGAGCCCGACGTTCCTTAGCCACCCGAGCGGCGCACCGGCGGCCGGATTGTCACCCCAGGTACGACCGACATCCGCAAACGCCGCGAAACCGACCCGAAACAGGCGGAATGGGTACCAGTCGGTAAAATAACGTTCTTCAATGGAAAACAGGAGCCTGGCGTCGCCCGTCTGGTAGCGCAGCGGATAGCCGCGCAGCCCGTTGTCGCCGCCCAGCTCCAGAAAACTGTCGAGATCGAGATTCTTGCCCCAACTTCCGTACGTGGCCGCGAAAAACAACCAGTGTTTTGACTGACGGCTGTAATACCGGGCACTCAGGTTGAGGAGCGTATTCTCTGCGGTGCTACCCTCGACCCTGCCACTCATCGTTGACGTCAGCAAAGCCGCTTTCTTTTCCATGGAGCCAAAACCTTTACTGGCGCCGAGCGAATAGATCAGGGCCTCCCGGTCAGCATCGAATTTCCGGCTGGCGAAACCGAGACTCGCCGTCACCCGCATACCGAGGTAAAAATCTTCGGTTCGCTCCATCTGATCGCGATTGGCGGAAGTCTGAAACCTGTCTTCCAGTAGCTCGAAGCCGATGAACGGGTAAATAAGTCGCCGATCTTCGGGAATCAGCTCCGCAAGCGTGCTCTCGGCAAGCGGGGCGAATCGATTAACGTCATAAACCAGGCCCGCCGTCCAGCGACGCACCCAGCCGTTTTGCAGGCCCATCGACCAGCCACCGAAAAAGACCCGCCGATCCGCTTTCTGGCGATACACCGCAACGGTGTTTCCCAGCTCGTAGAATCGCCTTTCAAAATTGTCATTGAGGAGGCTGCCGCCCCCCGCCCAACGGGAATTCAACGCGAAAAAGGGCCTTTGCACCCTCAATTGCCGAGTATTTCCATCGGAGCTATTGCTTAGATTCGCGAACAAGGAAGTGCGCGACTTGAACAGGTTGTTGTCAAAGAATGTGAGCCGGGTCGTTACCCTGTCCACATTCTTCTCGCGGGATATCTGGATCGTCGTGCCGCGACCAAGCAAGTTCTGCTCGGACAGCGCAAAGCGCGTCTTGTTCTCACCCCCGGTTCGTGAAAACGAAATCTCGGGTGCGATCGTCCAGACATCCCGGGTCCTGACCAGGATATCGACGCGACCGTCCTGATACCGAACCGGTGTGATGTTCGCGTCGTAAATATAGTCATTGGCGCGCAACAGGCGCTCGGACTCCTCCAGAATACGACGTGAATACGAATCACCCCTGCGAAACAGTAGCTGGGCCAGAATGACGGACTCGCGCGTAATAAAATGCCATCGATTCGCGAGTCGATAGAGAAATTTGTTCTCGGCAGGATTGCTTATATCGAAAACGTTCTGACGTTCAAACGTGATGCGGCCGATCAAGACGCCTTTAGCCTCCAGCTCGGCATCAGCCGGCATGGACTCAGGCGCACCGCTGTCGCCGGCTTGAGCAAGCGAAACGAAGGCCATCAGCAGCAACGGTGCCGCGAAGCCACGAATTTTTGTTGCCCGGATGATCGGCCGCATGCCCCGGATTCTGATGGGGTACAGCAGACGGTGCAATAACCGGGCTAGAATAAGCCGACGTGCATCACATTCGAAACTAACGGGAGACAAATGCTTGAATAGGAAAGGTGAGAATTTTCGGACGATCTGGCTAAAACCGGGCGACCCTGAAATCGTGCAGATTATCGATCAGCGCAAACTGCCGCATGACTTTCAAATACATGATCTGCGCTCCTGCCAGGACGGAATTCATGCTATCCGGGAAATGCTGGTGCGTGGCGCGCCCCTGATCGGTGCCACTGCGGCCTGGAGCCTGTATCTGGCCGGACTTGAGGAAAGCACCGCAAGCCGCCACGATCGTGTACAACAGGCCGCAATCGAACTCGGTGCCACGCGTCCGACCGCCGTGAATTTACAATGGGCGATAAAACGCGTACTCGCCGCGATCGCCGGTGCAGATGACGACGACCTTGTCCGATTGCTGCGCGAAGAAGCGGAATCGATTTGTAACGAGGATATTGAGATATCGCGAGGCATCGGGCATCACGGTCTCGCCATTATCGAGGAAATCGCAGCACGCAAACCCGGCGAAACGATCAATATACTGACGCACTGCAACGCCGGTGCGCTCGCAACGATAAACTGGGGAACGGCGACGGCACCGATCTACTTTGCGCATCAAAAGGGGCTGAATGTGCACGTTTGGGTGGACGAAACCCGGCCGCGCAACCAGGGCTCCCAACTCACCGCGTGGGAGTTGGCCGAAAATGGCGTGCCACACACGCTCATCGTCGATAATGCCGGCGGCCATCTTATGCAGCACGGCATGGTCGATCTTTGCATCGTTGGTACCGACCGAACCACTCGCAGTGGCGATGTCGCCAATAAGATTGGTACGTATCTAAAAGCCCTGGCAGCGGCCGATAACGGTGTCCCCTTTTACGTTGCCTTACCGTCGACCACCATCGACTGGAACATCGAGGACGGACTTGCCGACATACCGATCGAGGAGCGGGACGCGACGGAAATATCGCATATTTACGGCGAAAGCGACGGCAGAGTCCTTGCCGTGAACACCGTGCCAACACGCACGGCCATTCGTAATATCGCCTTTGATGTTACGCCGGCAAGGCTTGTGACCGGCCTGATCACCGAGCTCGGTACGTGCGCGGCAACCACGGACGGCCTGGCGGCCCTGTTTTCGAGCGGAGAACACCCCGGGCCCTGACCGGGAGCGGTCAGGTGGTTTCGATTTTCTGCACCGGCTCGAGCCGGAAGCGGTAAGTTCGGCAAGTACGGGCCGTAGAGAGAATCTCGTGCGGCCTGAGTGCCTCGAACGATGAGCCCTTGATAGCGCGTAACGCCGGACGCCGAAAAATTCGATTCGAATAGCTTTTCGTTCGAACGCTGCGAATACGACCGTCCAGAGAAACCTTGAAGCACACGATGGCCTCTCCTTCGATACGGTCACGACGCGCAATTCTTGGGTATTTGGGAAACGCCGTTATTGCCGGTGTGCGATCACTTTTCGAGTCGATGATAAAACTGCTGCGCTGATTTGCAGGTTCCTCTGCCAGCACGAATCCCGCTGAGAGTACCAGCACTGCCGCCAGCGAAAGTACATACGATGTACGCCTATTGCCCGTCGTTTCCATCGTCGGTCCGATTTTGTCGGTCATCCACCTCGATTTCGGGAAAAACCGGACTCACGGCATCCAGGTACATGGCGCGAGCGACTTTTAGCGTATGTGCGCCGGGGCGCAATGCCTCTCCACGAGCCAGGTCTTGCTCCGCCATATCGTATTGATTGGTCTTGATGTAGATAACGGCCCGATTGTTGTAGCCGCGCCAGTTTTTGTCATTTCGCGCCAGTAACATGTCGCAATAGAGCAGTGCCGATTTGTACTGAGTCAGCATCAGATAACCGGCACAGAGGTTGGACAGGCCTGTCTCATGCTCGCGCACGCCCTGCGCAACCTTCAACCCTTGCAAGGTCAGGCGCACGCCTTCTTCCGCATCGCCGGCAAGCAATGCCTGTGCACCTTCAAAAAGCGGCAGATTGTTTGGCCCGACGATAGTCGTGTTGCTCGCATCGTTCTTTGAGCTGCGGACGCCCTGCGCCGCGACGATCGATGGAAGAAAAAGCGCAATAATGACGAGATACCCAACACGCATTAATCCGTACCTCGCTCGTCCGATCGGTTCCAGCCGCCCGGCATGATTGGGTATTGATGACTCATGCTGTTTGAGACCCGTTTTCGCCAAGAAAATTCAATCATCCGCCAGCCTTGCGGCAGCGCTCGTCTGGCGCTCAAAATGGAAATACGGGTTCATGTTGCGCGACAATCAACTGCTGATGTATTGCCCCAGCTGTTCGATTTCTTCCTTCTGGTCCGCAATAATGGCCTTGACCAGGTCGCCGATGGAAATCATGCCACTAATCTTCCCGTTATCAACCACGGGCAGGTGTCGACAATGTTTGTTGGTCATCATATTCATGCAGTTTTGTACGGAATCGTCGCTCGTCGCTGCGATAACGTCGGCGGTCATAATGTCCCGTACCGGTGTGTCTTCGGACGAGCGTCCTTTCAGAATCACTTTGCGCGCGTAGTCTCGCTCCGTCACGATACCGACGAGGGCGCCTTCTTCCAGTACCAACAGGGCGCCAATGCCCTTTTCCGCCATCTGCAAGATGGCGTCCAGCACTGAACCGTCTGGCGCGATTGATTCAACATCACGCCCCTTGGCGTCAAGCAGGTGTTTAATGAGCTTCATGGAAATTCCCCAAAATCCCGAGTTTTTTTTAATGCTTGCCAATACAGTATACGATCCACCGCCGCGCGGGCAAATCAGGGGAAACCGAAGTCGCATGGCGAGTCCGTAAATACAGCAAAACCCGGCCGTTTCGTGTTGAAAACGGGACCATGGCTGATCCTTCAGTCCTGTGGGCCGCGATGCGTCGTCCGGGCCGCACTACGGCAGGCTAGTCCGGTGTTACGACCCGTCCCTCGACGCCCGCAAACTTGATCGAGCCAGAACCATCGTCCTCGACGATGAAATCCTCAGCGACATCGCTAACCTGAATACTGCCTGAGCCGTCGTCGATGAAAACGCTGCCGCCGACCGAACTCACCGTTATGGACCCTGAGCCGTCCACGATAGAGATGGAACGACCAATCTCATTCGCCCGGATCGATCCGGACCCGTCATCAATACGGACATCCCCGCCAACATCAAGCAGGGAAATGGATCCTGAACCATCGTCAATCGTAATGTCGCCACGCACATTCTCGATGACCAGAGAGCCGGAGCCGTCGTCGACGATCAACAGAAACCGATCCGGGACGGAGACTTCAAGGTCAATAGTGGCGCTGCCACTCGATCTCCACAAGCCGGATTCGAAGTGACTTGCCAAAACGGCTCGTTCTCCCTCGCGCTCGAGACTCAGCACCATGTCGGACTCGATGATTCGGCGGGCCGCCTGATCGTCTTTGCCGGGCACGATAATTTTTGCCGTGATGACAATTTCGTCGCCATCGGCTGCCCCGATTACCGCCAGGCTGCCAGCGCCCGCGTCAATCTGCAAAGCCGCAAGGCCTTCGGCGGGAAGCCGCATATCGCGAACCTCCACGTAGTCGTCAGATGCGGCGTAGACCAGGCTAGCCGTCAACAAACTCAATATCACGATACTGCGCATTTTTTCGTCCTCTTGGGAAAGGTGTCAACGCTTCTATTTGCTCTTTAGATGCCCGGGTAGTCCAATGGGTTGCATTGCAGGCAAGGTTAATGGCGACTTTTTCACGGCCGCAAAGAATCGTATGATCCACTGCACAATCCGTATCTCTCAACCGTACGAGGCAAGACCGTGCAACGAAGTTTCCAACACCAGCCACCGATTCGCGGCTCGCTTGGCGAATCGCTTCCCGGAATTGATGCAAGTCTTCTACTGGGCGACCGCTCTGAGCGTACACGAGCAGCCGAACAGATTCGCGCAGCCTGTAGCGACAGCGGCTTTTTCTGCATCGACAATCTGCTCGCACATTCCGCTGCCAACCGTAAATTGCTTGCTCAAATGCAGCATTTTTTTGATCTGCCTGACACAGATCCGCGCAAACAGGCCATCGAGGCAACGGGACAAGCCAATACCTATGGCTGGATGCCCATGTTCCAGGAACCTGCGTATCAACCCGGTACTGTCGCCCATCTGGAATCCTTCGATTGCGGGCGCCCGCGACGGTCTGCGGCTGATCCGAACTGGACACCGAACAGCTGGCCGGCCATACCGGGATTCCGGGATGACGTTCGCGCCGTCTGGGAAGCATTCACAACGATCGGCATGGCGACGCTGCAGGCGCTTGCGGAGTCTTTTGAACTGGAAACGGATTTTTTCGCTAAACGCTGCGACACACAGGACCTGAGCACGATGCGCTTACTCCATTATCCGGCGCACACTCCGTCTGCCGAGGAAACGGCCAATGTCGGCATTGCGGCGCACACCGACTTCGAGTGCATGACGCTAATATCGCAAACAGCCGCCGGACTCGAGCTTATGGATGCCAACGGCGATTGGTATGACGCGCCGGCGAATGAGGATCGACTCGTCGTGATGCCGGGTGACATGCTCGAGCGCTGGACCAACGGCGCTTGCCGCGCAACCGGGCATCGAGTCAGGACGAGGGGCTGGAAACGATACAGCGTCGTGCTGTTTTTTGCCGTCAACGATGACGTCACCGTGGTACCGCATGAGCAATTCGTCGCTTCGGGCGCGCTCGAAAAATACGCGGCGGTCACGCAACGAGATCATAGCCAGGCCAGGCTCCGGGAAGCCGCACGAAACCGGGACGCCCTGATCGGTTCCTAGCCGGCTTTTTTCTTTCGCACGTTCCAGTAGAGAAAGGCGGGTTTTTAAATAATCTGTTTCAGAGTCTCACGTGAAATGTTGCCGCCGCACACGATGACAACAACGTTCTTGCCAACGTATTGCGCCTTGCTTGCCACTAGTCCGGCAATGGCCACACCGGCAGCTCCTTCCAGCAGCATGTGATGAGAATCGATGAAATCCCGCATAGCGCCAGCGATTTCTTCCTCGGTAACTACCACATATCGATCAACGAGTTGCTGACACAAATCGAAAGTGATCGAGTTACTTTCTATACCACCCGCCGTGCCATCGGACAACGTTGGTTCGCTGATAATATCCAGAATTCTGCCCGCTTTGACGGACTCTGTCATGACAGCCGACGCGGCGGGTTGGCAGGAAACAATCTCTACTCGCGGATTGACGGACTTAAGAAACCTGGCCACGCCGGCGATCAGCCCACCACCACCTACCGCGACGAATACGGCGTCAATCTTCGGCAGTTGGCGTGCGATTTCGACACCACAAGTTCCCTGCCCCACAACAACGGCGATATCGTTGTAAGGAGACAGGTATTCCATCTCATGCTGGAGCGCATATTCACGCGCATGATTTTCTGTATCCAGCCCATCGTCACCGTAAAATCGGACTTCGGCCCCGGCTCGCCGTATAGCATCAACCTTCGTTGACGAAGTCCTGCGGGGAACGAAAACAATGCCGTCAACCTTCAGTTTCTCCATCGCCCAGGCGATCGCCGCTCCATGATTGCCGCTGGATGCGGTAACACAGCCTCGTGCGCGTTGCTCATCACTCATGGTCAGGAGTTTGTTGAATGCACCGCGCAACTTGAACGACGAAGTATGTTGCAGGTTTTCGAGTTTGAACCAGACCCTGGCAGCGGTCAGTTCACTGTAGAACGGCGAATATTCGAGCGGCGTTTCACGAACGTAAGAAGCGATTCGATTCGCGGCAAGTACGATGTCGGCCGGCATTCGTGCTGCGTTCATTTTCATCCAGTCACTGTCGGACAGTTTTTCGTGCTTCCCATACGTCGATTGTACGTCGCTTGTCGCGGGTTTTCCGTTTTTTGCATCGTCTCAATGAAATAGCCGCGTTAGCTGGAGAGGCGGCATGGACGGTACAGGCTCCTCAATCAGCCTTCGTGACGCAGGATAATTCTGCATTTAACAATATCCGGTATAAAAATACGGCGTAAATTGACAGCGGGAATTGGCCTGTGTCACGATCTCTTTTCGATTGATAAGGGCACACCTGTTGAAAAACAGGGTCGCAAAACTACCGGTCTAAGGGGAAACCTAGGATAGCGGGGTCGCCAAAACGATTTGCAGCCGCTGCACGCGCGCTGCTGGCATCCCGTCTGTATGCGCATTTTCGTTTGCGCTATGCCTGTAGACCTCCCGCGATATGACCGTGCCTGTCAGGTATTACGATTGGAGGCACAATGTCAGTTACCGCTGCAAGCTTGCGCAAGTCGGGCCGTTACCGTATTCGGCCCAATGACCAGCCGACGGTCTTGCGTCCCGGAAATCTTAAGGATCTGCAGACCATCCTGAATCCGGACTCGCCCCACGAATTGCCGTTTCGCCCCATGGGCGCCGATACGGCGGCAACGGATTGCAACAGCTCGTCATCCGGTACGGTTATTGACATGACGGCGTTCAACGAAATCGTGCATATCGATGTTGCCGCCGAACAGGTCACCGTGCAGGCGGGCGTCCGTTTAGGCCCGCTATCGAGTGCACTCGCGGCGCAGGGGATGGAGCTCGACGGCAGCCATGATCTGGTAAGTCGTACCGTTGGAGGCGCCGTCGCCGGAGGCTGTAACGGACCGGCGATTGGCGAAGACCACGGACTGTTCGCCGCACAGGTGATTTCCATGAAGCTGGTCACGCCAACGGGCAACTTGCTCACGGTCGGCAGCGGGCAGGAATCGCTTCTGAGCGTGTTTCGCCTGAGTTACGGCATGCTGGGTGTCATCTACGAGGTCACTTTGAAGGTACAGGCGATTGCGGGATTCAAAGCGAGCCATCGGCGATGTTCCCTTGCACAGTTCTCCCGGGCGATAGACCCGTTGGTACGCGCGAACGTCGGCATGCGATTCCTCTTCTTGCCGTTCAGCGATGCCGTCTACCTGGATCTCAGGCGGTTCGACGATAGTGCCCGAGCGACGGCGAATATCCCGTGGAAAATCAAGGACTGGGGCGAGAGCACCGTATTGCCGCACGTATTCAAATCGCTGAACCGCATTATCCCCGCGCCGGGCGTCCGCTATCGACTCATCGACGAACTGAGTAAATTGACGCAGGGACTGGTGAGTAGCCGGCTGGTTTCGAACGGTAGCACGGCGACCGCGCAGTCGTGCGGGCATGGCGCCGCAGGATCGTTGCAATACTCCACCTGGTTTTTTCCGGCCGTGGACTTTTCGTTGGTCATTCAGGCGTACAAGGATTTTTGTGCGCGAATTCGGGAAGAGAGTGGTTTTCGCTGTGATCTGCCGACCGTTGGCTATCGACTCAGTCGCGACCGATCAGCGGTTTTGTCGCCGTCGTTTGATGAACCGATGATTGCACTTCGTGCCATGTCGACACAGAAAAAGGGCTGGGACGATTTTGCCATCGACTTTGGCGATTTCGCCAAACACTGGGGTGCTACGCCGGTTTTTAATCAGACGAAGGAAGTTGATCTGGCGCACGCAAAATCAGTTCTCCACACAAGGCTGGAGTATTTCCGGAAAGTGCGGCGCCAGATCGACCCGGAGCGACGCATGATGAACCCCTTTCTATCGCAATATTTTCTCTGAAATCCAGCACGCCTTGAATCACGCGGTAGCGACGCCAATCCAGTCGAATTGCTCGCGATTGAAACCAATTCCGCTTGCCGTGCATCTAATGGTCGAGAAGAGATTCTGTGTATAACGCTTGACCCTGGAATTCCAGAATCGCTCAAGTCGTTGGTTTTCTGATTTTTTTTCGAATCTATACCGAACATATCGCACGCTCGCTTGCGTTGTAGTTATCTAGTGTTATACTCCACTACAACACTAATATACCCGCTGACCAATAAACGGCATTGGATGAACCGATGAACAAACACACAATCGCAGGTATCGCTCTCGTCGCCATCTTTACGGCCACCGCAAGCGGTTGCGGCACCGGTGAGGCCAGTGTGGCCAGCGTCAATGAGAGTGCTCTGCCGGCACCGCTTCCCGTGCGGGTCGTCAGCCCGGAAACGATGGATATATTTGCGGCTTATAAGACGGCGGCGGCGGTCGCCGCGGAGGAAGAGGCACCCATCCTCGCTCGTGTCGCCGGCCAGATCGTCGAAATCCTGGTCGAAGAAGGCGATAAGGTCAAAAAAGGACAGATCCTCGCGCGACTCGATGGCGATCGCCTGCGCCTCGAAATGTTGCAGGCACACGCCAATCTCGAAAAGATGAGTCGTGAATACGACCGGCTGACAAACCTGCATGAGCGCGGTCTGGTCAGTGCAACGACATACGATGGCCTCAAATATGACCGGGAGGCGCTGCGAGCCGTTTATAAACTGAAACGCCTCAACTATGCCTACACTGAAATCCGCGCAACAATTGACGGTATCGTTTCATCAAGAGACGTTAATATCGGTTCGAACATAAAGGTTGGGGAAATTGCGTTTACGGTTTCAGATACATCCTGCCTGGTCTCCTACCTGAACATCCCGCAAACAGAACTCAGCAAGTTTTCGCCCGGCCACGAAGTAACTGTCACGGTTGCCGCCATGCCAGAGCATGGATTCGGGGCCACCGTGGCACGAATCAGTCCCACTATCGACACACGCAACGGTACATTTCGCGCCACCGTCTACATCGACAACAGGGATGGAGACCTGGCCCCGGGAATGTTTGGTCGCTTCACAATCGCGTACGAGAAACACAGCAATGCACTGGTCATTCCAGTGGATGCCATGCTTATAGAAGACAACGAAACGGTCGTTTACGTCGTCACGGACGGTGCCGCAGTACGCCGGGCCATTGAAACCGGCATCCGGTCGGACGGTAAGATCGAAGTACTGAGCGGTCTCGATCAGAACGATGAAATCGTTGTGACCGGACTCAGTGGCTTGAGCGACGGCAGCCGAGTGCTGGCGAGCGTCACCGCACCAGGAAATGTCAGCGGCTAAGCAATAAAAATATTCTGTCTATGACGGACATTGGGGAACATCAGGAGACAGTGGTTATGTCGAGGCACTTTTGGGCGGCATTAATTATCAGCGCGATCACTCTGGCCGCTTGCAGCCAGGACGCGGAAACCGGTGATAAGAAAGAGGAAGACGAGGAACCGCCCGCAATACCAGTTGAGGTTGCAACGGCGATACGCGGCGACATCTATGCGACCTACTCGGGCACTGCACCGATAGAGGCGTTTGAATTTGCCACAGTCATTGCCAAAGTCGGCGGTGAAATTCGCGAGATCCTGGTTGAGGAAGGCGACAGCGTCGTTGCTGGCCAGGTCCTGGCCAGGCTTGACGGTGATCGCCTGCGACTGGAAGTAGCCCAGTCGGATGCGACTTTGCAAAAACTCAAACGAGATTTTCAACGCAATATCGACCTTGAGGAAAAAGGTCTGATAAGCACCGGTGACTTCGAGAAGATCCAGTATGAAACGGAAGCTTTCGAGGCCAGCCACAATTTAACCAGACTCGAATTGAGCTACACAGAAATTCGAGCGCCTATAAACGGTGTGATTTCCGAGCGGTTCGTCAAAATGGGCAATACCATTGACGTCAATTCCCCTGCGTTTCAGGTAACCAGCCTTGAACCGCTCGTTTCTTATTTGCACGTGCCCGAGCGCGAATATCGCCTCCTCAACGCGGGACAGACGGCCAAGCTGGCAATTGACGCGCTGCAGGGCATGGCGTTTACCGGGACGGTCGCTCGAATTGGCCCGACTGTCGATCCGCAAACCGGCACGTTCAAGATTACTATTGAAGTATCGGATCCGAGCCGGCGGCTAAAACCGGGCATGTTCGGACGAATCAGCATCGTCTCTGACATGCACGCCGATGTACTGCAGATTCCTCGCAGCGCCATCATCGAGGAAGCTGGTGCGTCAACCGTGTTCGTGGTCGAAGATGACACGGCCAGCAAACGAATCATCCGGACCGGCTACGTTGAGGGTGGCCAGGTTGAAATACTCGAGGGTCTGACGGACGACGAAATCTTTGTAACCGTTGGGCAGGCCGGCCTCAAAAATGGTGCGAAAGTAGCCGTCATCAATGCAATGGAAGCAGCGCCTCCCACGTCTGACGTTACCCCCTCAACCGCTCAATAACCGTAACCAAAGGGCCTGAATCATGCGGCGTCTTATCGAAATCGCGACGGAACGGCGTGTCACAATCGTCATGTTTACCGTCGCTATCCTGCTTTTCGGACTCGTTTCGCTATCGCGTTTGAGCGTCAATCTCCTGCCGGATATTTCCTACCCGACCGTCACAATTCGTACGGAGCTGACCGGCGCCGCGCCCATTGAAGTTGAAAACTTGCTGACCAAACCTATTGAGGAAGCCATCGGCGTCATTCGCAATGTGCGTCTCGTCCGATCGGTGTCACGCTCGGGCCAGTCGGATGTGACGCTGGAGTTCCTGTGGGGCACCGACATGGACATTGCCGGCGTCGACGTGCGCGAAAAAATCGATATTATCGAGTTGCCACTCGAAGCCAACCGTCCCTTGTTGCTGCGATTCGACCCGTCTTCGGAGCCCATTGTGCGACTCGGTCTGTTGTACAAGAATGGCTCCGACTCAATGAACAGGCAAGCCGAAGAGGCGAAACTGAAGTCATTGCGGCGACTGGCAGAAGACCGCATCAAAACCGATCTCGAAGCAGAGGAAGGAACTGCGGCAGTCAAAGTCAGTGGTGGCCTCAAGGACGAAGTCCAGATCAATGTGGACCAGCAAAAACTATCGCAATTGGGCATTAGCATCGACCAGATTGCTGCAAGAATTCGCGCGGAGAACGTCAACCTGTCAGGCGGTCGTCTCGAAGAAGGCAGTCAGCGCTTTCTCGTTCGCACAATCAATGAGTTTCAGACCGTCGCAGACTTTGCCGACGCGATCATAGCAACGGTATCTGACCGACCGGTTTATCTGCGGGATGTCGCAACCGTCACGCGCGGTTTCAAGGAGCGCGAAGCGATCACCCGAGTAAAGGGAAACGAGTCCGTTGAATTGGCAATCTACAAGGAAGGGGATGCCAATACAGTGCAGGTCGCCAGGCGTATCGACCGGCGGCTCGCACAGATCCGGGAATCGCTTCCAGAGAATATCGAACTGATAAAGATATACGACCAGTCGAAATTTATCAGTGCCGCGATCAGCCAGGTCACCTCCGCTGCTTTTGTCGGTGGTTTACTCGCGATCATGGTGTTGTACGGTTTTTTACGTGACTCACGTGCGACGGCCATTATCGCGGTCGCTATTCCAGTCTCTGTGATCGGCACGTTTTTGTTGATGTACAGCAACGATGTATCGCTCAACATCATGTCTCTCGGTGGTGTAGCGCTAGCCGTGGGAATGCTGGTTGATAACGCAATCGTCGTGCTCGAGAACATCGTCCGCAAGAAGGAGCAGGGCCAGAATACCCTGGACGCAGCGCGCAACGGCACCGCCGAAGTTTCCACCGCCGTAATTGCTTCGACCCTCACGACGATCGCTGTGTTCTTTCCGATGGTTTTCATCAGTGGTGTTGCCGGCCAGCTCTTTCGGGACCAGGCGCTGACCGTGACCTTCGCACTGATTTTTTCGCTCATCGTCGCATTGACATTGATACCGATGCTGGCTGCGCTCGGCACCCAGGCACGTTACGCCGAGGACAATGCCGAGGATGCCGAAATTGGCTGGTTTACGAAACTGAGCGCGCTGGTCGTGCGTGCGTTCGGTTTTGTATTTGCGATGGTCAAGTGGATCTTCTGGCTCATCCTGTGGATTCCTGTCTGGGTATTGCAACGTCTGTACAAGATCGTCGCCGCGCGGTACGAGCCTTTGCTCGCCTGGTCTCTCGGTCACCGTGGCGTCGTTGTCCTGGGCGCCAGCATAATTTTCATTGCCACGATGACGCTGGTGCCGCGGCTGGGAACGGAGTTGATTCCACAACTGTCGCAGGGGGAATTCAATCTTGATCTGCGACTGGCTCCCGGTGCACCGCTCAACGAAACCGACAATGCGATACAAGCAGCGCAAAGCGTGGCGGATAGCATAGACAACATCGCACTCAGCTACTCGGTCGCCGGCACCGGCAATCGCCTGGATGCGAATCCGATCGACTCAGGAGAAAATACCGGCACGCTGAGCATCGCGTTACAGCCTGCCGCCGGGCGCGCCGAGGAAAATCGTGTCATGGAGGCCATGCGTGCGGAACTGTCGCGGCTACCGGGTGTGCAATACGAATTCAGCAGACCGGCTCTGATGAGTTTCGCGGCACCATTGCAAATCGAGATTGCCGGCTTCAACCTGGCCGGGCTGGCGAGCGCCAATCAGGCCATCATCGACAAAATGACCGCATCGGATCGCTTTACCGACATCAAAACGACGATAGAACAGGGCAATCCCGAAATTCAAATCCTGTTTGACCAGGAGCGTGCCGCCCAGCTGGGACTCACGGTTCGTGACATCGCCGACCGCGTGGTCGCCAATGTCCGCGGCGAACTCGCGACGCGCTATACCTGGCAGGACAAGAAAATCGACGTGATGGTGCGCAGTGTCGACACCCGCAATGCCAGCATCGAAGAAATAAGGAACCTGATCGTCAATCCGGCGGCGGAACGTCCCGTAACGCTCGAAGCTGTCGCCGACATTCAGGTCTCGCGAGGGCCGGCGGAGGTGCGCCGCGTTGCCCAGGAAAGAGTGGCCATCATTTCGGCAAACATTGCGTACGGAGACCTTGGTGCAGCAGTGGCCGTGGCACAGTCGATTATCGACTCGACCGCAATGCCCTCGGGCGTTACGGCATCGGTTTCGGGACAGAACGAGGAAATGACGGATTCATTTACGTCAATGCAATTTGCATTGGCGCTGGCGGTATTTCTCGTCTACCTCGTCATGGCATCGCAATTCGAATCGTTGATTCATCCGCTGGTCATCTTGTTTACCATTCCGCTCGCCCTCGTCGGCGCCGTTCTCGCCCTGTTCATGACTGGAACAACCATTAATGTCATTGCCTTCGTTGGCGTGATTATGCTGGCCGGTATTGTCGTCAACAACGCTATCGTCCTCGTTGACCTTATCAATCAGCTACGTACGCAGGGCATGGAAAAAACGGCTGCCATTATGGAAGCCGGCCGCGTCAGGCTGAGACCCATTGTGATGACAACACTCACCACCGCACTCGGCTTGCTCCCCATGGCGATCGGATTCGGCGAGGGAGCGGAGGTGCGTACGCCGATGGCGATCACGGTCATTGGCGGGCTACTCGTCTCTACGTTGCTGACGCTCATTGTGATTCCAGTCGTTTATTCACTCCTTGATCGAAAGAAATGGCCTGCGGCGGACGCGAGCGTACAACCTGCAACTGCCAACGTGTTGAGCTGACCGTGAAACACACCGAAATCGCACTACGGCGGCCGATCACGACATTCGTTTTTTTCGTCGCACTCGCACTCATCGGTTTGATCGCTTCACGCTTGTTGCCCCTGGAAAAGTTTCCAGACATTGAGTTCCCGGGGATCTTCATCCAGATCCCGTACGAGGGATCAACACCGGAAGAAATTGAGCGTCTGATTACCCGGCCGGTCGAAGAGGCGCTCGCGACGCTGACCGGCGTCGAAACCATGTTCTCGGCATCGACCGACAGCGAGTCACGAATATTTCTGCAATTCGGTTGGGACCAGAGCATGGGCGCCAAGGGCATAGAAGCTCGCGCCAAGGTAGACGGTATTCGCGAAACCTTGCCGCCCGATGTCAGGCGCGTGCTTGTCTTCACCGGTTCGCTCGGTGATCAACCGGTATTGCAACTGCGCATCTCCAGTGACCGCGATCTGTCAAACAGCTATGAAATGCTCGACCGACTCCTGAAGCGTCGCATCGAACGCATCGAAGGCGTTTCCCAGGTGACTCTGCACGGCGTCGAGCCGCGCGAAATTCGCATTCTGCTCCACGCTGACAAGATGGCCGCGCTTGGTGTCAGCATCGATGATCTGGACATTCTCGATCGCAGCAATTTTGCGGTCAGTGCCGGCCGTATTACCGACAACGGTCAACGCTTCAGCTTAAGGCCCAAGGGAGAATTCAGCTCTATTGACGACGTCAGAAACCTGGTCATTAACGGCCGCAATATCCGCCTGGCCGATATTGCCGATGTTGAACTACGCAGTCCCGAGCGGGAATTTGGACGGCACCTGGATCGCAATTACGCTATCGCGCTGGCCGTTAGCAAGACCACCAGCGCTAACATGGTTGATGTCACTGACCGCATCATGGATGAAGTGGCCAAAATCGGCAAATTGCCGCAAATGCAGGGCATCAAGATTTTCGGCATGGACAATCAGGGCGATGCCGTCAAGAAATCCCTGTCAGACCTTCTGAACGCGGGCCTGATCGGCGCATTGCTCGCCATCGCAGTGCTGTATCTTTTCCTGCGTCACGTCACGACCACCCTGATAGTCATCGCGTCTATCCCGTTTTCCCTGTTAATCACGCTGGGGGCGCTGTATTTCGCGGGTCTTACACTCAATATTCTGACCATGATGGGGCTGATGCTGGCAATCGGCATGCTGGTCGACAACGCGGTCGTCATAACAGAAAGTGTCTTCCACCAACGCGCACTGGATCCGGACAACCCGTTCGAAGCCACCTACAAGGGCGTCAAGGATGTTGGACTGGCCGTCATCGCCGGGACCGCGACCACGATTATTGTATTCGCGCCAGTGATGTTCGGCGAACAAACTGAAATGACAGTCTTCATGACCCATGTTTCAATAACGATCATGGTCGCTCTGCTCGCGTCGCTGCTCATCGCACAGACGCTCGTGCCCATGCTCGCCGCACGCATTTCCACTCCACCGCCGCCCAAAAGCGGTGCGTTGATGTCAAGACTGACGAAACGCTATGTCCGGAGTCTGGAGTGGATTCTGAGGAGCCCCTGGAAAACTTTCGGCGGCATTGTATTCATTTGTGCCATGGGCATCGCGCCGCTCGCCTTGAATCTTGTCAAGTTCGATGCCTTTCCACAAGACGAGAATCGACGCCTGTTTCTCGATTACTTCGTCGAAGGTCAATACCCTCTGGAGCGTGTCGAATCCGCGGTCGATACGATTGAAGAGTATCTTTTTGCCAATCAGGAAGCGTTCGACATCCGTTCGGTCTACAGCTACTACGAAAAGGGCTCCGCCGTCACCGTCATTCTGCTGCATGACGATGACGATGCCACTGTTCCCACGAACGATATTCTGGAGCGAATCAAGGAGAACCTGCCCGCTATCGCCATCGGCAGACCCAGCTTTAATTTCAATCAACAAGGCGGAGGTGAGGGCTTCAGTCTGCAGATTTCCGGTGACTCCACGACACGCCTGAATGAAATCGGCGTTGAAGTCGTGCGCATTCTTTCAAGTATCGACGGGCTGGAAGACGTACGTTCGGACAGTGAAACAGGCGAACGGGAAATCCAGGTTACAGTCGACCGCGTACGCGCAGCCACCGTCGGACTGACCTCCACTGACGTCGCAAAGTCCATATCCACGGCAATGCGCGGACGAAATTTGCGGGAATTTCGCGGCGAATCCGGCGAAATAAGAATTCACCTCGCTTTTCGTGACAGTGATAAGCAATCGGTCGAGCAACTCGCCGAGTTACCCTTGTATACCGAAGGCGGCCGTCGCATCACGCTGGGGTCAGTCGCCAACTTTCGCATTGGCCATTCACCCGCAACCATTCGACGAACCGACCGGCAAACGGCCGTTATATTGTCAGCAAACATCGAAGACGATGCCTCGCTCGATTCCGTTCGACCGCTCGTCAGGAACATGATGGACCAATTCGAACTCCCGCCCGGATACAGCTGGAAATTCGGTCGGGGATTTGATCGCCAGGACGATACTCAGCAGATGATGGCGATCAATATCGTTCTCGGTATCGCCTGCATTTTCCTGGTTATGGCCGCCTTGTTCGAGTCCCTGCTATTTCCGTTTTCAATCATTCTCGGATCGATTGTATTTTCGGTCTTTGGCGTCTTTCTCTTTTTTGCCGCCACCGGCACTACCTTCTCCTTCATGGCATCGATCGGCATTATGATCTTGATCGGAGTGGTCGTGAACAATGGCATTGTACTTGTCGACCACGTCAATAATTTGCGCTCCAGCGGAATGCCTCGAAACAAGGCGATCGTCGCGGCGGGCCGCGATCGATTGCGACCGATTCTGATGACCGTCGCAACCACGATACTCGGACTGGCACCGCTCGCCGTCGGCACCTCACAAGTCGGCGGCGACGGACCACCGTACTACCCGATGGCACGTGCCATTATCGGCGGCCTCGCCTTTTCGACCATCGTGTCGTTGCTCGTCGTGCCGGCGTTATATGCGTATTTCGATACTTTGTCGGCATGGGGACGGAAAGTCATGCGCACGGCCCGGCGGGAAAGTCGCGCCACTAATAGTACTGCAAGTAACCAGATTCCCGTGGCACCACCTCCGCCGTGACCTTGACTGATCACAATCGGGATGACTGAGATCGGCGCATCCCGAGCAAAGTCTTCCAGCGGGAGAAGACCGAGTTCGGAAGTATCCTCCGGACCGAATCCCACCAGAAACTCACCGGTTGCGGCATCGAAGATTTCAATGAGCAGATCGTAGCTGCCGGCCGGGTATCCCGATTCCAGTTCCGTAACGATGTTGTATTCATCATCCGCGCTGCTATCGAAAAGCGTGAAGTCCTCTGTTGCGGCGTATTCATTCCAGGGACCACCCTCGTAACTCAGGTAGGTGACGGCATAAACATCTACCTCATTCCAGATCGTATCGACATCAAATAACAGATCAATGCCGTACCAAAAGCCATCATTGTCGTCATCGCCGAACAAGACAACATCAGCCGAAAAGAACCAGAAGTCGATTGAATCTGTCTGGCTGGTCGTCACCGACGAACCGATCTTGCCGCTCACCGACGACCCCGGTGATTTGTTGCGACGGCCATCAACTTTGAGCGACGCATACTGATCCACGACCTCAGTTGGGGACTGGGTTCTGGCGCGGCCTCCCTCGGAGTAGTGCAGTGACTTCGACACTCGCGCTTCTGTTTCGGCGGCCGCTGTGGCGATGCCAAGAATGCTGATCATGAGCAGGTAAACGATAGCTATGATCATTTGTGAAATTCGATATTCGCTGTAGCTGGTTTTTCTAGACATGGTGTCTACCCCTCACGCACAATGCGTTTGTCTTGACACTCATTAGAAACCAGCGGCGATGAATCGAAGCTGAATTGATGCAAGAGATTTGTGAACATCAGCTGAACAACCTGATCAAACCTTTTCCACTACACCGACGATACTTTCAGTGACCCAACATACTCCACCACAGGATTCCTTCGGCACGGCCATTGGCTATCTGATGTTCGGCATCACCGCCGGGCTGGGTCTTGACCTGTGCGCCAAATGGTTGCTGGCCGACTATTCTCTGGCGCAGTTCGTCTTTCTCCGCAGTACCTTCGGGTTCCTGGTGTTTATCCTGATCGCTCGCTGGTACGGTGGCTGGACGGGACTGAAAACCAGGCGTTGGCGATGGCATTTGTTGCGCACCGCTTTGGCGTCGATTGCTATGTTCGGCTTTTTCTATGGGCTCTCGAAAATGCCGCTGGTGAATGCGCTGACATTGGCGTTTACTGCCCCGCTTATCGTTACGGCCCTGTCAGTGCCCATTCTGGGCGAGCACGTCGGCTGGCGTCGATGGGTTGCGGTAATGTTTGGCTTCGCGGGGGTATTGATCATACTGCGTCCGGGATCTGGACTACTATCCCCCGCAGCGCTCGCCGTGCTGGCGGCGGCTGTTGCTTATGCGGGCCTCGCGATCACAGCACGCAAGCTCGCCGCGACGGAGACGACATTGTCCATGTCAGTGTACGTCATTCTCGGTCCGTTCCTGATATCGGCTTTTTTCGTTCCTGGAAATTTCGTACTACCGACAGCGTCTGGATGGTTCTTTTTCGTGCTCGCCGGAATCTGTTCGGCTGCGGCGTGGGTCGGCATCGTCGGCGGTTATCGCCGCGCGTCGCCAGCCGTGTTGGCACCGTTCGAATACAGCGCGCTGATTGGCGCAGCGGCGGCCGGTTACTGGATCTGGGACGAAGTTCCGGATCGGTGGGTGATCGTCGGTGGCCTGGTGATCATCGGCAGCGGCCTGTTCGTCGTATATCGGGAAGTGGGCGCCGTGCTGTCATCGCGGTATTTGCGTGCTTTCACGGCGGGCGGAGCTGCCGCGATCGTCAGGCGACTTCGTCGCAAGGCGAAAGAGAGCCCTTAGCTCGATTGAATCAAATCGTTCTCAGCGGGGTCGCGCATCCGGAAAACCTCCTGCAGAGAAGCGGATGTAGGAGCGTCACCTGAGGCGCGATCCTCTTGGGCCCGGTCGCGCGTCAGGTCACGCTCCTACAGCAGTGCCAATAGAGCCATTGTAGGAGCGTGACCT
>JAADHU010000003.1 GCA_013151645.1 Gammaproteobacteria bacterium
GGGTTTTCTATTGGCACTCTCGCAGGAGCGTCTCCCGAGGCGCGACCCGCAATAATCAATCGAAGCGAAGAACCCAAACCCTGACAATTGTTTTAAAGGTTCGCGAGAACCCGCTCAAGCTTGTCTTTGACCTGCGTCGCCAGCGGATCCACACGGGGGTCGTTGACCAGTCCGAGCACTGCACCGGGATCCATAAAACTAACGTGAACCTGTCCGCTGTCGTCTTCACGAACCAGCGCATTACACGGCAGCAGCAAGCCGATCTCAGGCACTGCAGTAATTGCCTGATCCGCCAACACCGGATTGCAGGCACCTAGAATTCGATACGGCGGTATGTCCTTGTCGAGTTTCTTTTTCAGGGCCGCCGCAACGTCAATATCCGACAGCACGCCGAACCCTTCTTTCTGCAGCTCATCCGTAACCTTCTGCAACGTATCGCCGAAATTACCGTTAACCGGTTTGCCAAAACCAAAGTTTGTATTCATTTTCAAATCTCCGAGTTCAACTCATGAAAAAATTTTATTCAAAATTTCTCAACTAATCTATCCAGGTGCTTCGCCACCAAAGTCCAACCAGCGTGCTATAACCCAGATCACGGCGCGCAATTCGATGCTTACTATCCAGCATATAGTACGTTGGAAAAGCATAGACGTTCCAATCTTCGGATATCGTGCTATCGCCGAGCAATACAGGAACCGTAATGTCATGGCGATCGACATAGTCCTGCACTTCAGCCCTCGTCTGCCAGTCCAGAGCGACCATCAATATGTCCAGCTCGCTCTCGTTGCGGAGTTTCCGAAGTTGTTCGATGTTGCCGGAGCTCGCCGCACAAACACCGCACCAGGGAGCGAAGAAATAAACCAGTGTTGCCGGTGCGGAGCGCTTGGCCAAATCAACACTTTCGCCACTCAGCGATGTCGCATCCAGCCCTGGTGCGGCCTGCTCCCCGGTCGGCAAGAGGCCGTGTGTCTGGTAGGCGTAAAACAGGAACAACAGCGCTAGCATCGCGGCTGCTTCCGCCGCATACCCGGCAGCTTTTTTGACTTTTTTCTTCAAGAAGCAATCCTGCAACCAAGTTCGGGGCGAACATCAAGACGATGCAAATGATACTCACGTCACCCACATTCGCAATCGCCATCAATATATGGGGACAATTTAAGTCGTTACCAGTGTGTTTCCACTATCGGCGGTATTGCTTGCATCGATACATTACGTGCATTACGATGCACGAATGAACAAGGAACGGGCCGTCACTAAAGCCCTCGCAGGTTTGGACACTGACTTCGTCAAAGCGTTCAGCGAACCCGCCCGCGTGGATATACTGAAGCACCTGATCGTGCTCGGTCCCTGTGACGTCAAAACACTGGCCGGGAAAATGCCGCAGGATCGCTCGGTCATCTCTCGGCATCTGTCCGTCCTGCACAAGGCAGGGTTTCTCAACTATCGGAAAGACGGCCGCCACGCGGTGTATTGGCTCAATGGGGACGAAACGCTGAAGATGTCCGAGCGACTTGTCGCCACTGTCCGCGAATGCCTGAAACTTGGCTGTTGCTAGATATTTTTTGCATTATTTCGTGCATATATGCACATGTTTGCTTACTGTAATCATCGCTAGAGGGTATTCATGACACATTACGACTCGGTTCTGGTTGTCGGTCTGTTCGCCGTACTCCTGCTGGCCGAACATCTGGCCGGCGTCAACCGCCGGCAGCCAAGGCCGAAGAGCGAATGGTCAATCGAGATGATCAGCCTGATGCAACTGGGTTTAATCAAGCCGGTTGTGTTGATCCTGGGATTCTCTCTCGCCAGAATCGCTTTTCCTGAAAGCCAGGACAGTCTGGCGGAACTGCCCTTCTGGCTTGGCTTCCTGCTGGTTTTTCTGCCTGACGATTTCGCCCATTACTGGATCCACCGAACGGCTCACAAGCACCCGCGCCTCTGGGGCCTGCATCGAACCCACCACACACCAAACGTGTACCAGGTATCCATCGCCTTTCGCGAGAACTGGCTATGGTTCTGGGTCATGCCCGGGTTTTGGTGGATGGGGATCATGGTCTATTTCGGTTTGCTCGAGCAGGTCCTGCTTTCAGCCGCAATTATTGGCGTTCACAATATAATCCTGCACACAGGTTTCAGTGCCGACCGCGCACTTTACCGCAACAAATATTTGCAACGGCCTTTGCGATACTTCGAGTACCTCGTCAATACACCCAGCTTGCATCGCGGGCACCACGGTCTCGGCACGAACGGCGTGCCCGCCGGAAACTTCGCACAGACCTTGTTTATTTGGGATGTCGTTTTCGGCACAGCCGTATTTCAGGACGACCGGATTCCTGAGCGATATGGAACGGTATCTCGCGACTCGATGCGACAACCCTGGTACTACCAGCTTTGGTGGCCGCTGGTGAAGCAACGAAAAGTTCCTGGCATTGCAGTAACCGAACCGTAACGGTCCGACCGAACGCCGACTCAGGTAATAGCGCCAATGTCTGCCAAGCCGCTTTTCAATTGCCCCCACCGTTGTTCCATGCTGCCGGTAATGCCGACGGACATTCGAACCAGGCCTGCGCCAATATCGGCGAGTGCCATATCCTCATCGGTCATTTCACTTGAAGTGCTGCTGCCAGGATTCGACATCAGCGTATCGAAATAGCCAAGGCTCACCGCCATGAAACCGAAACCGTACTTGTTCTGCAAGAGATCCATTAGATCGCCGGCCTTTTCTTCGCTGCCGAGATCGAGTGTTAGAATCCCGCCGAAACCATACTCGGCACAATGCAGCTGCTTCATCAACTCATGATCGGGATGGCTGGCTAAACCCGGATAGGCCACGGATATTCCCAAAGCCTGCAATTGATCCGCAAGATACTGCGCACGCCGGGCGTGCTCGACCATGCGCAGCGCAAGATGCGGAATCCGCAGACTGATTTTCGAGGCGATGGTGGGATCCATGGTCGGACCCAGAATCATCAACGGTCCCAGGTGCAGGTCCATCAGGCCCTGAACAAACTCTTCAGTGCCGCAAACGGCGCCGGCGATGATGTCGGATGCGCCGTTGATGAACTTCGTCATACTGTGCACGACGACGTCGGCACCAAGCTCCACAGGATTGAGAATCAGCGGACTGAACGTGTTGTCGATGACCAGCGTGATGCCGCGACGATGTGCCAATTCGGCAAGGGCGGGAATATCGGCGAGTCGCAAGGTCGGATTTGCAATACTTTCCGCATAAACGATTTTCGTCTTTTCGGTCATCGCCGCGTCGACCGCCGCCAGATCAGTGATATCGACGAAGCGCGTATGAATATTTGCCTTCACCGGCAGAAAATCGTGCAGTAAGGCGTAGGTGCCACCGTACACCGTATGCGAGGCAACAAGGTGGTCACCGGCATCGCACAATTGCAGAATCGCCGCGGAGATCGCCGCCATTCCACTCGCCGTGCAATAGGCGGCCTCCGTTCCTTCAATCGCCGCGAGCTGGCGTCCAAGATTGTACACCGTAGGATTAAAGTGCCGACCATAAAGGTAGCAACCTTCCGGTGCCGCCTTTCTGCCCTGGAAAAGCTCA
The DNA here is from genome assembly GCA_013151645.1 of Gammaproteobacteria bacterium. Taxonomy (GTDB): domain Bacteria; phylum Pseudomonadota; class Gammaproteobacteria; order Steroidobacterales; family Woeseiaceae; genus JAADHU01. The sequence continues at coordinate 3,569 of JAADHU010000003.1, forward strand.
GGCATGGTGCCAGGTTTCATCACGGTGAAGGTTGTGCTGGCCTCAACCGACATATTGACACCACCGTGTTCGCCAAATTCATGGCGGGTATCGGCCAGACGTTCGACAGGGTTTCGAGCAGCCATTTTGACAATCTCCTGCTTCAGGGTAAATTCAATGACTCGACAATGATCGCACTAATTCGTATAGTCGATTCCCTTCCCGAAGGTTTTTCGGTTTTCTTTATCTTTCCTTAACTTTTCTTCGGTTTTTTTCGATATGCAGAATCTTGACCGAATTGACTTCGACATCCTGCGCGAACTGCGCGCAGACGCCCGCCTTTCTAACAAGGAACTCGCAACTCGCGTTGGTCTGGCACCATCGACCTGCCTGGTGCGAGTGCGGGGATTGCAGGCCGACGGCACCCTGACCGGCTTCCACGCAGCGGTCAATCCGGGGTCGATTGGTGTTGGCTTGCAGGCAATGATTTCCGTACGGTTACGGCGGCATTCGCGATCTGCCCTGGAGTCGTTTCGAGCCCATACACTCTCGCTGCCCGAGGTCCGGCAGCTTTATCATATTGCCGGAGCGAATGATTTTCTCGTCCACGTCTGGGTCAGGAGCCCCGATCATTTGCGAGACCTCGCGATGACATCTTTCACGACGCGCGACGAGGTCGCGCATATTGAAACAGGGCTTATTTTCGAACACGCGAGAAGTACCGAGTTACCCGATTTCCTCGATTTCGAAAAAGACGACGAGAAGTGATAACGTAAGTGCCGAGTATGCGTGCCGGTCGTGACGATAGCGCCACGACCTCAAAGGACAGTCCAGGCAGCGATTCAGGAGAATAATAAAATGAATGAAGTACTCAACATGACCTCCAGTTACGGCCTGAGCACCGGCGGCTGGATCGGCGTAGTTGTGGCTACGGTTGTTCTGTTCGCGATCTTTCTGGCCAAGGCGTTCCGCCGGGTCGTTGAACCGAACGAGGTGCATATCGTCCAGTCCCGAAAGACAACAACGATGTATGGCAAGAAGCTCGAAGAAGGCGAGACCGGCGTTTCGCCCGGCAACAGTTATTACGAGTGGCCACACTGGTGGCCGGTCATCGGTGTCCAGCGAATTATTCTCCCCCTGTCCGTTTTCGATCAAAAACTCACCAACTATGAAGCTTATGACATCGGCAAGGTGCCATTCGTCGTCGATGTCGTCGCATTTTTCCGCATTAACGATCCGACAATCGCTGCAAAACGTATCCAGGATTTACACGAACTGAGGGCACAGTTGGAATCCATTCTGCAGGGTGCGGTGCGTACCATTTTGGCGAAGCATGAAATTGAAGACATCATGATGGAACGCAGCACGTTCGGAAAAATGTTCACGGACGAGGTAGCGGACCAGCTCAAGGCCTGGGGCGTATCCAATGTCAAGAACATCGAACTGATGGATATTCGCGACGGCATGAATTCTCAGACCGTTTCAAACATCATGGCAAAGAAGGAATCCGTGATCGACCGGGAATCTCGCGTGGTCGTAGCCGAAAACACGAAGCTCGCTGAGACCGCTGAAATTGAAGCCAAACAGGTGATCGATGTTCGTGCGCAGGAAGCCGAAGAACTGGTGGGTCTGAGAACCGCGCAGAAAGATCAGGCGGTGGGTATTGCCGATGAGAAGGCGCTCCAGGAAATCAAGACGCAGGCGAAGGAAACAGCCGAGCGCGACATGGCGGTCGAGTTGGTCAAGAACGTGCGTGCCGCCGAGATCAATCGTTCCGTGCAAGTGGTCAAGGCGGACGAGGATAAGCAGACCATAGTCATTCGGGCCGAGGGCCAGCGCCAGCAGGAAGTCATTGACGCCGAAGCAACCAAACAGAAGACCATCATCGTTGCTGAAGGTGACCTGCAGGATTCCCTCAAGGAAGCTGAAGGCATTCTCGCGATCGGCACGTCGAGCGCGGAAGCCAAGCGACTGGAAGAGATGGCGACGGTTTCCCCGCAGATTGCATTGGCCGATGAAATCGGCAGCAACGACGGTTATCAGGAATACCTCATCAAGATCCGGGACGTTGAAAAAGACGAAGCAGTGGGTATTGAACAGGCGAAGGCGCTACAGGATGCCGGCATCAAGGTCATTGTTAACTCAGGCAATGTCGAAAGCGGCATGAACAGTTTACTCGACGTGTTGACCACCAAAGGCGGCACCAATATCGCCGGCATGGTGGAAGCGATTCGTCAGACGGACGAAGGTTCGGCGCTGTTGAATCGCGTTGGGCTGGGTGACAGCAAAACGTAGACGGCAGAGATGTATGTTCATGGAGTGCCCGCCGAAACTTCAATGGGCCTGCGACCGAAGCGGGGTTGACCGGGCGAAAATCGGTCGCGACACCAGTCAACAGCAAACATCATGACGGCCATAACACAGCGATGAGAAAAACAGTGTTTACGCCGAGCGTGGCCGAGTACGCTGTAGCGGAATATTCGTTTAGGGAACCTCTGATCAATTCCGGGCGAAGCAGATTGCTTGTCAAAATATTCCGATTCAAGGCGCGGATCGCACGTAATAGCGAGCTATTGCGAAGATTCGCAACGCCGAAGCTGGATATTTTGACACCTAAGATGCGAGTTCAGAATTGATCAGAGGTTCCTTAGGTAGAACTACTTATATACGTCACTGACGGATCGCAAGAAACTGCTCGCTGTGAATTACGCCTGAATTATTCACAATCGACTTCCAAGAGCTAATGTCCGTTTATGCCGTTTGTAATTCCGTCCGTATTGCGAAATACGTTTTCGTCGCGCAACAACCGGTGTCGCGATGCGTCCGGAATGCGAGCCGCGCCCGAGCTGGTGGTATTGGATGTCGTCGAAGGCGTTACACCGAGTCCCAAACCGCCCGTACGTATCTTCCTGGGTACTGAACCGGCTCACTATCGAGCCGAACGGATTTTTGTCTGGTCGATAGAACGCGTGCGTGATCCCGCCAGGGTTTATGAAATCCACCTCATGAAAGAACTCGCTGGTTTCGATCGGCGCCGGTGGCTTACAGGATTTACCAACTACCGTTTTGCCATTCCGCATTTCGCACAGGGTAGCGGCCGCGCGATATGGAATGATGTCGATCAGGCTTACCTCGCCGATCCGGCTGAATTGTTCGATACGGACATGGGTGAATGCGGCCTCCTCACCGTGCCGCCGCTTTCTTCAAGTGCATTGCTGGATACGGCGGTGATGTTGATCGATTGCGAGCGAATGGCATCGATCTGGACCGGCGATGAAGCCAAGCATGGGCGCAAGAACAATTTACTGGCAAAGGTACAGGCCAGACCCGGCTTACGTGGCGATCTGCCCGGCGAATGGAACGCACGCGACGAGGAGTATGTACCGGGCCGCTCGAAACTGCTGCACTGGACCATTCTGCATACGCAACCCTGGCATCCGCTTCCACAAGCTTTCGTCTACCAGCGCAATCCAGTCGGTCACGTTTGGTACGACATGGAGCGTTCCGCCAATCTTGCCGGATATCACGTCTTCACCGCCGACAAACCCAGCGCCCAGTTCAAAAGCCTGCTCACGCGGATTCAAGCCGGCGTGACGGACGGAAAGAACGACAGACGACTGGGTGATCACCCGCCTGCACCAACGACCAAAATCGAAGGCCTGGACAGCCTGATCGAGAAAACCGCATCGAAGAGCCTTCTCGATTATTGCTTCGCCGATGTCGCGGTCGAACACTCCGCACTGAACGAATTGCTAACCGAACAAGATGGCATCGCTGTAACGCGATACGACCCTGCCGATCCATCTTACAACGCAAGGCCCACGGCCGGTTTCGATGGCGTCGTTTGTGCAGATGCATTGAACTACATTCCGGATGAAGACATACCGTGGGTAATCAACGATCTGTTCGAATGCGCGAAGCAGTTCGTCTATGTGGCCATCGAGCATTCGTCCCGCGGCAAGATGCTGGCTGACGGAACCTCGTTGTGCTCTCGGCAGCGCGAACCGGCCTGGTGGAAGGCCGCGTTCGAGAGCGCGGCCGAACGCCATCCGCAGATACAGTGGAAACTCGTTTTCAACCAACCCGCCGACGCGGGAGCCCCGGCTCTGCGTGAGATCGGCTGGAGTGGCGATCAATTGCCCAGAGTGTGGGTGCTTAACGACAATGTCAGCGTGGACACATCTCAGTCCACCGCCCTGGCCGAAGCGCTCGGCTGGCCATTCGAAGTTGTCGATTCGCCGTTTGACTCCCGCCGCGAACGACCGGACCTGGTCATCGCCGCAAACCAGCACACCGGTTCCTGGGCGCGCCGGCTTTGTCGGCAAAGTGGCGGACGTACGCGTTGCGTACGAATAGACGGCACGGGAGGGGCCGTTGCCAAAGACTTTGACGCAGTAGTCAGTCCGGCCTATTTCCACCTTCCGCCGCATCCGCATCGCATTGAAAGCGTGACGCAACTGACTCGAATTACCCCGGAACGACTGGCCAGAGCACGTGACCGATGCCCACGGCTGTTCGGGCTCGCACCCCATCCACGGATTGTTGTCTTGCTCGGTGCCAGCGAGAGCAGCGGTCCTCCGGACACGATCACGAGCCGTAGACTGGGCGAAGAAATTCGTACGTTCGCGACCCTGGCGGGCGGATCTGTTTTTGCACTGATCAGCCGTCGTATCACACCGGGGCTCGCCGGGGCACTTGTAGCGGGCCTGGGTGAATCTCCCCATGTGCATACCTGGTCGCCAGACCATCGCGACGACGATACCTATCTTGCCTATCTGGAACTGGCCGACACCATCATCGTTACGGGAGATGATGAATTCCTGATGGCCGATGCCGCGGCCACCGGAAAGTCCGTTTACGTCTACCCTCTGGCCGAGCGCCCGGCAAACCTCTCAAGCCGTTTCCGGGAAACCGTGTTTGCCCGTTCCCAGGCTCGTCCGTTAAACAAACGCGGCACAGTCAGACCCCAACAAGGTCTGGAGTACTTTTGTGCACGGCTTATCGAACGTGGCATCGTCCTGCCGCCTCACGATCTGAACGCATTGCGCCAGTCCCTTGTACGGCTCGGCGTTATTCATCAATTCGGTACGTCGATGACGGCGACAAGCCCGCACGCCGGCTTGCGAGTAGCGCACGATGCGGCTCGTCAAGTTCAGCGATTACTCGGTCTCGGGGAGCATGCCCGACTACCGCAAAACGACCTTGTCCACACAACAGACTGGACACAACACGTGGCGGCACATCCGTAACCGTACAGCCCGACAAGGGGAGATGACGTGCAATACCTGAATATGGATCGGCTGGACAGTCTGGACGGCAAAGCGTTTCAAACCCAGGACCCTTTCCCATGGATCAACCCGAAGGGTGCTCTTTCCGAAACGGGTTACCGTCAACTGCTCAGCACGTTGCCGGACGTCTCTCTGTTCGACAAAAGTTTTGGTTACCAGCGCAAGCACGGTCAGCAGGCGCATGATCGCTATGTGCTTGAGTACATGGACGGACTGCCCGTCAGCGATCCCTGGACGGCGTTCATTGCCGAGTTACGAGGGCCTGAATATCACGATTTCGTCTGCCGAATGCTGGGCATTCGCGACTTCGACCTGAATTGCCACTGGCACTATGCGCCGAGCGGCTGTTCTGTTTCACCGCATCTCGACTCTGCGCGAAAATACGGCTCACAAATATTTTATTTCAATACGACAGAGGATTGGCAAGCCGACTGGGGCGGACAAACCGTCGTACTGAGCGACAGGAATCGCAAGATTCGTGTGCCAAATCCGGAATTCGAAGACCTCGAATGTGTCGCGACCTCACAGACTATCGGTAACTACAGCCTGTTGTTTGCTCAAGGGCCGCATTCCTGGCACGGCGTGCGCGCACTAAACTGCCCTGAAAATCGCCTCCGCAAGATTTTTATTGTGGTAATCAACCGTTTGACTCCACTGCTGCGACTGCGCCGCGCGGTCGGAGATCTGCCGCGCGGTCTGTCATCGGCCGCCGCATAGGCACAAAGAAACCAGGACAATCCAATATGCACGTCAAGACAGTTCGGCTTTTCGACAACGACGCTCTGGAGTCGCTTACGCGCGTTCACCCAATCGTCCCATTGCTCTTCTGGTCACCCGTGATCTTCTACTTGCTGTGGCAGTCTGTGTCCGCACACGAACTGTCGATCGCACAGATTTCCATGCTGGTAGTTCCAGGCATACTCACCTGGTCCATTACAGAGTATTGGGTGCATCGAATTCCGTTTCACTATCCTGCCAAAAGCGCCTTCGGCAAGCGGGTGGTCTTCTTATATCACGGCGTCCATCATGCGGCACCCAACGACAAAACCCGATTGGTGATGCCACCGGCCGGCGGCGTGCTGGTGATGGTCGTGTTGTGGTTTTTGTTTGCACAAGTTATACCGGCGCCATGGCTGCAGCCCTTTTTCGCATTTTTTATTCTTGGCTACCTGATTTACGACTATTTGCACTACGCGACCCATCATTTCAGGATGAAAAGTCCAATGATGGCCGCCCTGACCCGCCATCACCTTAAACACCATTTCGCCTCGGACAAAACCAATTTCGGTGTCAGCTCGCCGTTGTGGGACTGGGTGTTTGGCACTTTGCATCGCATCGAGAAGCGATCGCCATAGTGGCAAGAAGATTATTGGTAGAAACAAGAGATAGACGGCCCGTTCAGACTGCAGGTTCGCCAAACATCAAGCACGGTTGGATTCGCCTAACGTGATTTTCCCAGGATGCCGTCAACGAAACGCTGAAAATCCGTGTTATAGATAAATCGCTCACTCTCCCATGCCCAGTTCATCAGATTTCGCCGCCGGGCCAGTTCTGGATTCAGCTGTGCGTCTGTCGCCGCTACGGCGTATGTAGAGATTTCCTGAATGACCGATTCATAGATGGCGGGGTCTAGTGTCCCGTTAAGATGCTGTCGATGAGCATTGGACCAAATGTGAAACAGTGCCCTCCAGGATCCCAGCATTTGTATTTGCGCCTCTTGCGGTGCGGCCGCCGGGTCGTCAGCGTAGGTTGCGAATGCTCGGGCCAATTCAGGACTCGAGGCGAACATCAGATTGAGTTCCAGAAAACCGACCGCGACGTCCGCATTGGTAGCGGCCCTTGTCGCGATCGCATTTTGCCGTAACTCTCCCCCTACAAAGATCAGGGAGCCGATAACACCGACAATTCCGATCGCTTCAGCGACGCTCCGGGCGGACCAGTTTTTCATAAGGCTCCAGACGGCATTTTGTCAGACCGACCTATCCGATGGTGATTCGAACGCAATCGAGAAGAATAACACCTCTTTTCGGTCCTTTATATTGAATGCCGATAAGCGGGCTTCTGAACACCCATTGGCTCTCCACGAACGTGGGCTGGCGAATGGATGACCCCACTCATTGGGTGTCCCTGTTCTAGTATCCCTATTCTAGTAGCGACACCGAATCTCACGACGAAATAATCGGTCGTATGTTAAGTTTCCACTAATGGCTTTTGCCACTATTCCAGGGCGGATAAACACTATGTCAGACGTAAACGAAACAAGCGGAAGCTGCTTATGCGGTGCGATTCGTATTTTGCCGCAGCACGTCAAGCAAAGTTTGGGTGCCTGTCATTGCACTACTTGCAGAAAATGGGGCGGCGGTCCTTATCTATCAGTCGATTGTGGCACCAATGTTTCTTTTGAAGGCGAGGAAAATATTTCTGTGTTCGGATCTTCGGAATGGGCTGAGCGAGGCTTCTGCAAGCAATGTGGTACTCATTTGTTCTTTCGAATAAAAGGAAGCGGCCAATATTTCATCCCCGGGGCACTGTTCGGCGACCAGCTACCGCTCGAGTTCGAGCGCCAGGTGTTTATCGATGAGAAACCGCTGTACTACACGTTTGCGAACAAGACCAGAGAAATGACCGGTGCCGAACTGCTCGCGAGATATGCTTCCGACCAAGAGTAGACGTTCGACGCCATAGTTCACTGCCAAGCTTATGAGACTTCCGGACACTCATAGAAAAAGCACGAGATGAAAGGTTAGTTTGTCAGCCCCTCGTCGACAGGGATCAATCGATTCGATAAAACGCAATCAGCCCACCGATGTCTTTGGCGTCATCGGCGATCGATTGATCGGAGTTCGGTACTGAATCAAGCCACTCTTTAAGCGTTGCTCGCAGCTCTGCAATCTTTTCCGGACCAGCCCTGCCTCGAAATCGCATGACGATCGCCTGTTCACCGTCGTCATCAGGGGCGTTTGCCAAAACGCTTAGAATTTCCGCCTCGCTGACCCGTAGCATCTCTCGCGCCGCGTCCGCGCCCGCCTCTCCGGCTTCGTCGGAAAACAAGGAATGGTCTGCCTCGAATCGATGAGCGACCGCCCGAAAAGTTCGTTCTACCGTACCGCGTTTCTGCTTCTCCTCAACCACCACCAGCAAGCCCGAGTCACGCAGGGCATCCACATGCCTGTACAGTTTCGTGACACCTTCGCCAAGCTCGGCAGCCACTTGTTTGGCCGTCTTGGGCGACTCGGCAAATGCTTGCAGAAGCTGCAGTTTCAGTGGATCGGCCAGCAAGCGCACTTGGGCGAGATCTTTGATTTTGTAGGTATCTTTCACGAGAATCACGCACTTTTCGATTTAAGGGTTGATTATTCACGTAGAGGTGAATAATAATGTTCACGACTTAGTGAATATTCAGGGTAGCGAAACCAATGGAGCCTGTCGACCACATTTTCATACTGCTGCTGTTCGTCGTGCAGCCCATTTATGGCGTTTTCGAAGCTCGAAGCTACAAGGCTCGAGCGAATGCGGGCCAACCGCTCAATCGAGTCCGTTTTTACCGACAGACAGCGTTGCTGGAGTGGGTATTTCTCGCGGCACTGGTCACGGTCTGGTTCACTTTCGACCGACCGATTGTGGACCTCGGTTTTGCAGCAGCCGGCGGGCCGGGATTCTGGGGCGGGGCCGCTCTGCTCATCTTGCTCAGCGGAATTCTTCTTAACACCTGGCGAATCGCGAAGCGCACGAACGACACTGATAAGGCCGAACAAGCGGAATCGCTCGGGGAGATATTGCAATTCCTTCCGCACACGACCCGTGAACTGCACAATTTCGTCGGCGTATCGATAACAGCCGGTATTGTCGAGGAGATCGTCTATCGAGGTTTCGTGCTCTGGTACCTCGCCCAAGTCATGCCGCTTTGGGTTGCCGTTGCCGTGTCATCCGTTGCATTCGGTCTCGCGCACAGTTACCAGGGTGCGACTGGTGCCCTGCGGACGGGTCTGATCGGACTTGCCTTCGGCATCTTTTACGTTGTCACGGGTTCGATCTGGCTGCCGATCGTCGCGCACGTGCTGCTCGATGTGCTGCAGGGCGCAGCAATACATGAACTCCTGCGCAAGGATGATGACGGCTTGGAATCGCCGCCAGCGTAACGTGCCGGGTGTGAGTTTCTGTTCACGCAGCATGCACTCGATTCCTGCACAGTTCTCGAAATTTCCTGAGTGCCCCTGATCATTTTCTGCCCCGATACTCTTGCAAGTAATTTCAGTGCAGTAATTTCAGGACACCCATCGGTCGTTACACATTCTTGCTCCGATCCCGCTTTTCAGCCCAGGATTCCTTGAGTCCCTGCGGGGACTTCAAATTGGAAAGGTAACGGCCCGCGAATTCTTAGTCTATCGACTGGATTGCAATGAGTTTGTTGCTCTCATCAAAAGTAATTTCGAAGTTGCCAAAAATACCGTCGCGAGTAACGAACTTCCGGATTGCACTGGCGGGAAAACGAATGGTTTTGTTGTCTTCAGAGCATGCAACCACATCTTGCGCGCTGCCTTGATAATAGGCCAGGTACTCTTCAGCAGATATGGCCAGTCGAAAGCGAATACTGCTTGATCGATTCCTGGTATTCATTTTGCGTAAATAGAGCCTGAGGCAAGCATGATTGGGATTCTATCAACAAATCAAACTGCAGCCACTCCCGCCAGTCCAATGCCTGGCTGTCCGTCCGCTTGGGTCACCAGCAAGCTGCCAACATCGTATCGCGCTGACTTCTGCTTTCGAACGCTTACCCGCGCAGCCTCTGAATACGTCACCGACAAAGTTCGGCCAGAAGGGGCCATTCGTCCTGGAGAAACGTTTGCGTATTCTAGCGAAAGCGGAGACCGTGCCGGCGAGTACGAGAGAGATCACGGATTTCTTGACTCTCATGTGAATTCCCCATGTATTTCTATCGTCGCCCTCGACGACGAGGGCGAGGGATCGCCAGAGGATCGATAGCTCTACTGGCCCTGGCGCTTGGATGAAGTCCTTTCTGCATATTTGCGTTACTCAGCGGCCGTGAATACCCTGCAGCGGTAAGCGCCACCAAAGCGGGCCTGCTGCACCGAAGTCGAGCAAGACAGGCACCATTCGATTAGCCCAATGATCCAGCAGCCGATCTTTTACCTGGTGAAATATCTTAAGTGAAGGGACTTGAATAATCCGTGCCTCGACATAGTCCAAGGCCTTTAGAAACTGCTCCTCATAAGTATTGGCGGCTTCGAGTTCTTAATTGTCCGGGCAGTCAGCTTCTTTTGGGGGCATCTCTGGGCGCATCTAATCGCAATTTCATAGTAGAGGCCGCCGATTTATGCCGGCTGTCATTAAGTCTACCCAGACATCTTCCGACGAGCTTCTCTATAACGCGCTGTTTTTAAAGCGAAAAAAAGAGCCGTTCCGGATCTCTCCGGACGGCCCTGGATGTTGATTTGGTGGTGAAGGGTGGATTTGAACCACCGACCTACGGGTTATGAGTCCGTCGCTCTAACCAACTGAGCTACATCACCGTTTTGTTTCTCGCGGCGCCCTCGCGCTGATCGCAAGGGCCGGGAATTGTCCGTTGGCTCAGCCGCCGTGTCAAGACAGCGGAAGTACCTGGCCTTCGAACGCCGTATCCGTTATCAGACATTAAAGCGAAAATGCATGATATCGCCTTCTTTGACGATGTACTCCTTGCCTTCAAGCCGCAATTTGCCCGCTTCCTTGGCGCCTTGCTCGCCATTGCACGCCAGGAAATCGTCAATCGCCATGACTTCAGCACGAATGAACCCCTTCTCGAAATCCGTGTGAATCTCGCCGGCCGCCTGCGGTCCGGTTGCACCAACCTTGGTTGTCCAGGCTCGAACTTCCTTCACGCCCGCCGTGAAATAAGTCTGTAATCTGAGCAATGAATAACCGCAACGAATGACCCGATTGAGGCCCGGTTCTTGCAGGCCCAGGTCCTGTAGAAAATCCTGCTTGTCCGCTTCGTCAAGGAGCGCAATTTCCGCTTCGATGGCAGCACATACGGGAACGACTTCCGCGCCCTCTTTCTCAGCGAGTGCGCGAACGGCATCCAGATTCGGATTATCTTCAAAACCGCCTTCATCGACGTTGGCGATATACATGACCGGTTTTGCGGTCAACAATTGCAGATCCCGAAGAAAGAGCGTCTCATTCTCGTCCAGCGCCAACGTTCGTACCGGCCGCCCCTCGTCGAGATGCTCTTTCGTCTTCCTGAATGCGTCCCGAATCGCGATGGCTGTTTTGTCATTGGCCTTCGCATTGCGTTCCGCTTTGTAGAGCTGCTTTTCCACCGATTCCAGGTCGGCGAGCGCCAGTTCTGTATTAATCGTATCAATGTCGTCAAGCGGATCGATGGTGCCTGCGACGTGCACAACGTCATCGTCTTCGAAACATCGAACAACGTGTGCGATGGCATTGGTTTCCCGAATATTGGCCAGGAACTGATTACCCAACCCCTCGCCTTTCGATGCGCCGGCTACCAGGCCGGCTATATCGACGAACTCCATGGTGGTCGGAATAATTTTTTCCGGCTTCACAATCGCCGCGATTTCATTCAGGCGTGGATCGGGAACCGGCACAATGCCAACATTGGGTTCAATCGTACAAAACGGATAGTTCTCCGCCGGTATCTCGGCGGCCGTCAGCGCGTTGAAGAGCGTCGACTTACCGACGTTCGGCAGCCCGACGATGCCACATTTAATCGCCATCTATCGTCTATTCCCTGTCACTGGTCTGGTTTGGTGTGCAGTGTTTTCATGGCCTCATCCAGCCCGCGCTCGACAAGAACGGGGATAGTGTCGACCGCCTCATCGACGCTTCGCTGCAAGATCGCGTCTACATCGCTCGCTGCACGCTTCAGCACATAGCCTGTCACCTGGTCTTTCTGACCGGGATGTCCAACGCCGATGCGCAACCGCATGAATTCCTTTCCGCAATGCCGTATGACATCGCGCAATCCATTGTGACCACCGTGACCACCGCTTCTCTTAAGGCGGACAGTGCCCGGTGGCAGGTCGATCTCGTCGTGCGCAATCAGCAATTGTTCGACCGGCAATCGATAGTAGTCCAGCATCGCTCGTACCGGCCCACCACTCAGATTCATGTAACTTTGCGGCTTAAGCAGCCAGACCTCGTTTGCGCCGATTGTCACCTTGCCGACGTCTGCATCGAACCGTTTCTCGTACTTAAGTTGTCCGTTCCAGCGACGTGCAATTTCATCGACGATCCAGAAACCGGCATTGTGCAGTGTCCGCGCATAGCGCTCTTCGGGATTGCCGAGGCCGGCTACAATTGAAACGTGAGTACTCATCTGAACAAACGGTCTACCCGTATTTACGAAAGCGTTGCAGCGACAATTATCGCGCAATGCCTGCCAAGAAGGGGGTTTGCCGAATTGATACGAAAAGGCCGCCGTACGGCGGCCTTCCCCTTTTTACCGATTCAGGCAATTAGTCTCCGCTGGACTCGCCGTCGGCTTCGCCAGCAGCGCCGCCCTCGGCCGCCGCTTCGTCGGCACCTTCTGTCTCTGCACCTTCGGCAACCTCTTCCTCAACCGCCGCCACCTTGATGACATGGATCGATACGACCGCCTGATCGTGCTCCGGTCCCAATGCGAGTTCCGGTATTTCAACACCTTCCGGCAAGGTAATGTCCGACAAATGCAGCATCTCGTCCAGACCCAGCGCCGAAATATCGATTTCGAAGTACTCAGGCAGATCTTTAGGCAGACAACTGATTTCCACGTCGGTTTTCAGATGCGAAACGCTACCGCCACCCTCACGCACACCCACCGCTTCTTCCCCGTTGAGCAGGTGAATCGGTACGTTCATCTTGATCTTCTCGTCTTCGACGATGCGCTGAAAATCCATGTGCAGGATGATTTTCCTGGCCGGGTGACGCTGAATGTCTTTGACAATAGCGGCCTGGCTCTTGTCGCCAACCTTGATGTTCAGGATGCTCGAATAGAACGACTCGTTCTCGAGTTGCTTGATGACCTTGTTATGGGCAAAGGCCAATTGGCGCGGCGGACGGCCGGCACCGTAGATGATTGCGGGAACTTTACCTTCACGACGCAGACGGCGGCTCGCACCCTTGCCCTGGCCTTCACGTATTTCCGCAATCAGATCGAATTTTTCACTCACTGGAGTTCTCCATATCTGATTGATTACTATTGATTTTTTACCCGTCCGGTTCGCGACCAATCCGCACAGGGGCGCGCATCATAGCGTAAAGAGACAGTGAAGAAAACAGCAATCAGTCGACGTACAGCGAACTCACCGACTCCTCGGCACAGATACGGCGCATCGTTTCAGCAAGCAGTTCCGCGGTCGATAATTGGCGGATCTTACTGCAGGCCTGAGCTTCTTCATTCAACGGAATAGTGTCCGTCACCACAACCTCGTCAAGCTCGGACGCCGAGATTCGGGATACGGCGGGGCCGGACAGAACCGGATGGGTGATGTAGGCATGCACGGTCGCGGCACCCATTTTCTTGAGTGCGCCTGCCGCGTGGCACATGGTGCCAGCGGTATCCACCATGTCGTCGATCATCACGCAGTTCTTGCCATCGACCTCGCCAATGATGTTCATGACTTCGGATTGATTCGCCTTGGAACGTCGTTTGTCGATGATGACCAGATCGGCGTCATCGAGACGCTTGGCCAATGCGCGCGCGCGCACAACGCCGCCCACATCGGGCGACACCACCACCATATCCGCAAATTTCTGTTTCCAGGCATCGCCCAGTAAAACCGGTGATGCGTAAACATTGTCCACCACGATATCGAAGAAACCCTGAATTTGATCCGCGTGCAAATCAACCGTCAGGACGCGATCGACACCGGCGACACCAATCAGTTTCGCCACCAGTTTCGCGGTGATTGGCACGCGAGAAGCACGTGGCCGGCGATCCTGCCGTGCAAAACCGAAGTACGGGATGACCGCCGTAATGCGCGACGCCGAAGCGCGGCGGCATGCGTCGACCATCACCAGCAGCTCCATCAGGTTTTCAGACGTTGGCGGGCACGTCGATTGCACGATAAAGGCCTCGCGACCACGAATGTTCTCGAGAATCTCGACGTTGATCTCGCCGTCGCTGAATCGGCCAACCTGGGCTTTTGCCAGGGGTACATGAAGAACCCGGGCGATATCCTTGGCCAGTTTGGGGTGCGCATTCCCCGAAAATAACGCCATCGCTGCCGGATCCACTGCGGTGCCTCCCTTATTGCTTTGTTACGGAGTTCGTATCCCGGGCATGATTGATGAGGAACTGGCTGGGGTGGCAGGGATCGAACCTGCGAATGACGGGATCAAAACCCGCTGCCTTACCACTTGGCTACACCCCAATCGTCTGCTCCGCGTCACCAATGGCGAGAAAATGAGCTCCTGTGTCGCGCGCAATTGTGCGGTTCGACAACGGACGTGTCAATCGGATTTCAATTCGGACGGGAACCCGGTCCGGGCTAGAAAAACGTCCAGCGATCGATCACCAGGCGTACTTTTGCATCACCATTGACTGCAGTTATGCGTCGCGGCATCAACTGCCCGCCGCCCTCTCGATATTGGCTGATACTAACCCGCCAGTTTCCTTGCTCGAGACGAACAAGCTGGCCGCTGTCACCGAATTCGGTCACCGCGGGACCCGCCGGGTCGGGAATGCCGAGGGCCCAGTATCGCAGGCTGGTCACCGGGATTGTCCAGCCATACATCCTGCGAAGATCTTCTTCCGGTCGGGTGAGCTCGACCTCCCGACCCTCCCTGTCAACGACAGTCACATGCCCGCTATCGCCGTTGATCTTGACCACACCTGCGCCCAGCGGGCCACTGAGCGTCGCCGAAAAACCGTTCCTGACCTGGTTCCAGCGCAGTTTTCCGTTGAAGCCCTCGGTGCCTGCGCTCACGCCAATGCGGCCTGTAAATGCCCATTCATCGGTGTTTGAGAGAATGTCCCGCCGTGTGTCCCAGTCGGTCAACGGTGGCAATACCGCGCCGCTGTTTACAGCGCAGGACGAGAGCAGAATTATCCCAAGCGCAATCGTTGCGAAGCGCGTCAACAACGCATCGCACACTGACTCAATCGGGATTTGACGAAAATTCTCGTTCACGAAGATTCTTCAGGAGCAGATTGTCGGGACTATCAACCTCGGCAGCCGCCAATACTTGCCGCGCTTCATCCATGCGTTCAAGCTTTATCAGCGTCTCGACAATGTGTGCCGCGACCTCTCCGTCGCGAAGCAAACTGTATGCGCGCTGCAGCTCCGACAACGCACGCTCGTATTTGCCCTGTTTGTACAGGACCCAGCCGTAGCTATCGATGATCGCCGGGCTGTCGGGTTCAATTTTCAGCGCTTTTCGAATCAACCGCGAAGCCTCTGAATAGCGCGTCGTCCGGTCCGCCAGCGTATAACCGAGTGCGTTTAACGTTGCAGCGCTACCGGGAAAGAGTTTGATTGCTTTGCGATAGTCGGCCACGGCGTCGTCGATTCGATCCATTCTGACCAGCAACTCTGCTCTTCCCAGCAATACGTTTTCCTGCTCCGGCCGATACGAGACGACTCGATCGTATATCAGCAACGCTTCCGGGTAGCGTTTCAGCGATGCCAGCAATTGTGCCTGAGCCTGGATCATCGCAACCATATGATTGGGATGCATCTCGCCGAATTCTCGCAAATGCTCCAGCGCAGCATCCACATCTCCCTGAGCGGCGATAAGGCTGCTTGCCCGCCGTTGCGATACCACCGCATTCGGCCCACTGGAAATCTGCGAATAAAACTCGATCGCACGCCTCGTCTGCTGACGCTGATCCGCGATACGCGCGAGGTAATAGAGTGCGTCCATCGTAAAACGGCCACTGCTTAGCAGGTCCTGGAAATCGTCTGTCGCGGCATCCAGAAAACCCAGCCGAAAATTGATGATCGCCATCAGGCGCAGTGCGTCTGAACGTGCCGGCTGCTCCAGCAAGATCTGATTGACCTGGCTCAGAGCGTCATCGTCACGCCCGGCGGAGAGGTACATGATCGCAAGTTCAAGACGCGCTGCCGGATCCGGGTCCGCGTCGTCACCGACTAACCGCGCAACGTAGGCAATGGCCGCGTCCGCATCGCCAGCAAGCAATAGCGAGCGAGCGTACACAAGGCGCGGTTTCAACCACTCCGGATCGATTTCGATCGCCCTCTTCGCTTCGCTGCCCGCTCGGTCAGCTTCCTCGGCCTGCAGCGCCATAACCGCAACCGCGTAGTGAGCCTGGGCTGAGTTCCGGTACGGTCTGGCCAGATCTCGCATGAGTTTAAGGGCATCATCCGCATCTTCCTGCGCGAGGAAAGGGATGAACGTCATGAGTTTCTTGTCTGCCTCGCCACCGCCTCTGTTTAACAATGTGCGGAAACTGCGTTTGGCGTCGCGCAGCTTGCCAAGCCTGAGCTCAAGTTGCGCGACATAGAGAAGCGCCTCATCGCTGTCTTCGTCCAACTCGACCCAGCGCCTGGCGGATGCGAGCGCATCCTCGGAAAAACCATAGCTGTAGGCCACCCGGGTCGCCTGCATCGCTGTTTTCGCCTCAGAGCTGTATTGGGCGGCAAGGCGAAATTCGGCCGCCGCACGATCAAATTCGTGTTGCTTGAGGGCCAGTTCGCCTGCCTCGATGTGGGCGCGGACACGCTCATTCTCCAGCCCCTGGGCCGCAATGGGCGTGTACAGAAAACAGGCCATCAGTATCGCAGGCAACAGGCGGGCACCGTAATCACGTCCAATACGGGCAGTAAAAGGCAGCTTATGAGTCATACTTGTAAGGAATTTTCTTCGTCGAGGCGAACACAGACAGGGAACTGGATCATCAGTTCGCTTATGATACGCACTCTTTTCGATCCGTACACCCGAATAACCTGATGTCACTCAAAATTTTAGGCCTGAACCATAGCACGGCACCTGTCGAAATACGCGAGCAGGTGGTCTATGCCGGCGATGACATTCCGCGTGCGCTGGCGGCGCTCGTGACGCTTGATGATGTGCGCGAGGCGGTCGTGCTTTCCACTTGCAATCGGACCGAATTTTACATTGCCGCTGGCAACAACGGTACCGACGAACTGGCTGACTGGCTCAAGTCGGACCAGGACCTGGGTTCCACCGCCGAAGCAGCGCTATTTACGCTGGAGGGTGACGACGCTATTCAACATCTGTTTCGAGTGGCGTGTGGACTGGAATCGATGGTGCTTGGCGAACCACAGGTTCTCGGTCAGCTAAAAGACGCTTTCCGTCACGCGGAAAAACAAGGTACCGTCGGTCCTGCCCTGACACGCCTGTTTCATCATACGTTTTCAGTGGCCAAGAAGGTCCGTACGGACACCGAGATCGGTGCCAGCCCGGTTTCGGTCGCCTATGCCGCCGTCAATCTCGCTAACCAGTTTTTCGCCGGCTTCAGTCAGCATACGGCATTGCTAATTGGCGCTGGCATGACCATGCAGCTGGTCGCGAAGCATCTTGTCGGAAAAGGCATTGGGCGCCTGTTCGTCGCCAACCGTGACATTGGCCGAGCACAGGAACTCGCCAACGAATTCGGCGGTTACGCCCTGCCCCTGTCGGAAATCGACGGTACGCTGGAAGACGCAGACATCCTCATCAGCTCCACGGCCAGCCCCAACTACATCGTCACGCGGGAGCAAATGGTCAAGGCGATCAAGGCAAGGAAACGCAAGCCGGTATTTGCGGTCGATATCGCCGTACCCCGGGATCTGGACCCCGAAATCAATGAACTGAACGATGTGTACCTTTACACGATCGACGATCTCGACAAGGTCATCCTCGAAGGTCAGGGCAATCGCGAAGCAGCGGTAGTGGACGCGAAAAGGATTCTGCAGGATGAAACCGAACGCTACCTGGAAATCGAACGAAGCAAGGACGTCGCACCCGTCATTACGGCGATTCGTGACTACGGCGATGCGCTAAGGGATGAAGTCCTGCAAAAGGGCCTGCGGCGACTGCGCAAGGGCTCTGACAGTGAAGAAGTACTGGAATACGTGACGGCGGCTTTGCTGAAAAAACTGCTGCACCAACCCAGTGTTCGCCTTCGCGAAGCGGGCGAAGACGCCGACAAAGCGTTTATCGCCATGGCTCGCGAACTATTTAATCTCAAAGACGAGCGAGAATAATCGCGTGAAAGACTCCGTACGCAACAAACTGGAAAACACGCGTGACCGGCATGAGGAAGTGGCTGGCCTGATGGCGGACCCCGGCGTGATCGCCGACCAGAATCAGTTTCGCGAGCTTTCGCGGGAATACGCACGCCTTGACCCGATTGTCGCCCGATTCGGCCGATTCGAAGCATTAAGCGCGGATCTCGTCGCGGCCGGAGAAATGGCAAACGATGCCGATGCCGACGTCCGCCAAATGGGCGAAGAGGAACTTGCGTCCCTCAGCGAAGAACGAGACGCGATCCTGGTCGAGCTGCAGAAATCGCTGATTCCTCCGGACCCGCACGATGACAGCAACGTCTTCCTCGAGGTCCGCGCGGGCACGGGAGGCGACGAAGCAGCCATCTTCGCAGGCGACTTGTTCCGTATGTACGCCAAATACGCAGAAACGCGAAAATGGTCGCTGGAAATCATCAGTGCGCGCGAAGGCGATCACGGCGGCTACAAGGAAATCATCTGCCGCATTTCCGGTGACGGAATTTTCGCACGGCTAAAATTCGAATCGGGCGCGCACCGCGTACAGCGCGTGCCGACAACCGAGTCCCAGGGACGCATACACACATCGGCCTGCACGGTTGC
This sequence comes from Gammaproteobacteria bacterium, assembly GCA_013151645.1. Classification (GTDB taxonomy): domain Bacteria; phylum Pseudomonadota; class Gammaproteobacteria; order Steroidobacterales; family Woeseiaceae; genus JAADHU01. The sequence continues at coordinate 22,629 of JAADHU010000003.1, forward strand.
CGTTTTACCCGAACCGGACGCAGTAGAGGAAACCGACATCAATCCCGCCGATTTACGCGTGGATACTTACCGGGCCTCGGGTGCGGGCGGGCAGCACGTTAACAAGACGGATTCCGCCGTGCGCCTGACGCACCTGCCAAGCGGTATCGTGGTCGAGTGCCAGGACGAACGTTCACAGCACAAGAACAAAGCCCGCGCCCTGTCTTTACTGCAAGCGAAGTTGCTGGACGCCGAATTATCGGCGCGTGCCAGCGAACAGGCCGAGCGTCGCAAACTGCAGGTGGGGACCGGCGATCGCTCGGAGCGCATCCGAACGTACAACTATCCGCAAGGACGGGTCACCGATCACCGCATCAACCTCACTCTGTATAAGCTCGCTGAAATACTGGAAGGCGACCTCGACCAGGTCATCGAGCCGCTGTTCAATGAATACCAGGCCGACCAGCTGGCGGCGCTGGGCGAGTAAGCCGTCTTACCCGCGCAAGCGGGTCCCGACGCACGACCGGGCTCAAGAGGATCGCGTCTCAGGTGACGCTCCTACAGTTTGTCCCATTGCCACTCCTGCAGGAGCGTGACCTGACGCGCGACCAAGCTCAAGAGGTCGCCTCTCAGGTGACGCTCCTACAGTTTGTCCCATTGCCACTCCTGCAGGAGCGTGACCTGACACACGACCGGGCTCAAGAGGATAGCCTCTCAGGTGACGCTCCTACAATTATTCTACTGGCACTCCTGTAGGAGCGTGACCTGACGCGCGACCAGGCTCAAGAGGTCGCCTCTCAGGTGACGCCCCTACAGTTTGTCCCATTGCCACTCCTGTAGGAGCGTGACCTGACGCGCGACCAGGCTCAAGAGGATCGCCTCTCAGGTGACGCTTACGATCGTTACCGGCTTGCTTACATCTGCTTGCGCAGGTAATTGAGTACGTCGGAGCGGGTAATCAATCCCAGAAACTGCTCACCGTCCATTACGGCGGCGTACGGCTGCACGTGCAACATCGCCACGAGGTTATTAACACTCGTGTTCTTGTCGAGCTGAATGAACGCGGTTTGCATACCTTCACTGACACAGGAATTCATCAGTTCGGGTTTGCCAAAAACGAGACGAATAATGGCGTCTTCCGTCAGCACACCGACCAGCTTGCCGTCTTCCATGACTGGTAGCTGTGAAAAACCGGCGTTTCTCAGACGATTGTGTGCCGTCGTCAGCGCATCCCTCGGGCTGACGGTAATGGTGGCCCTTTGTCCGTGCAATCGTCCTATCAGGTCACGTAAATCGCCGTATTGCTCGCGCTCGATAAACCCCTGATCTTCCAGCCAGAAGTCGTTGTACAGTTTCGACAGGTATTTGTTGCCCGTGTCGCAGACAAAACTGACGACGCGCCGGGCTTCCGTCTGCTCACGACAATACTTAAGCGCCGCACAGATCAAAGTGCCGCTGGACGAACCCGCCAGCAAACCCTCTTTTTTCAACAATTCACGGGCTGTGCCGAACGACTCCGCATCGGAAATGCTGTAAGCCTTTTTAACCTGGCTAAAATCGGCGATAGACGGTATAAAATCTTCACCAATTCCCTCGACCAGCCAACTGCCGTTTTTTTCGTGCAATTCACCTTCGTTGATGTAATCCGCGAGGATTGATCCCACCGGGTCCGCAAGAATCAAATCGACATCGGGTGCGTTTTTCGCCAGGAATTTGCTCAGGCCGGAAACCGTCCCGCTCGAACCCACGCCGAGCACGATAGCGTCAAGATCGCCGTCCATCTGCTGCAGAATCTCCGGTCCCGTGGTCAATTCATGTGCCAAAGGGTTGTCCGGGTTGCCGAACTGATTGATGAAGTACGCCCCTTTCTCTTCGGCAATACTTAGGCCCAGATCCTGGTAGTACTCGGGATGTCCTTTCGCTACATCGGAGCGGGTCAAGACGACCTCGGCACCCATCGCCCGCAGATTGAAAATCTTTTCCTGGCTCATCTTGTCGGGAAGAACAAGAATCAGGTTGTACCCTTTTTGCGCCGCCACCAACGCGAGGCCCAGTCCGGTATTTCCGGCGGTCGCCTCAACGATCGTATCGCCGCGTTTGATATCCCCCCGTTTTTCCGCCTGCTCAATCATGGATACGCCGATTCGGTCCTTGATTGAGCCAGCCGGGTTGAGGAGTTCGAGTTTGAGAAACAGGCGGCACGGTCCGGTGTCGATATGGGTCACTTCGAGCATCGGGGTCTGACCGACCATATCGAGAATATTCGAGAATACGTTCATTGAAGGTACTGCTTCTTTTCGAAGGGGCTGCAATACTACGCGAACGACACAGTCTACGGCCAGAAAACCGCTATGGCGATTAACATAGAATCCGCATTGGTAAGTGCGACCCGGGCGTTACAGGGCGTGAGCGACTCGCCGCGTCTCGATGCCGAGTTGTTGTTGATGTTCGTGCTGGAAGTACCGAGAAGCCACCTGTTTGCGCACCCGGACAGGGAACTGGACAGGAGGGATGATGCCCGACTACGGTCATTGCTTGAACGCCGGCTCAAACACGAACCGGTCGCGTATCTGACCGGCGAAAAAGAATTCTGGTCGTTGTCGCTGCAGGTCACCCCGGCGACGCTCGTTCCTCGCCCTGAAACCGAACGGCTGGTGGAAGCGGCGCTGACGCTCATTCAGCCGAATGCGAACGTAGCTGTTCTTGACCTGGGCACCGGCAGCGGCGCCATCGCGATTGCCATTTCGAGCGAGCGTCCGCAATGCCACATCGTAGCCACGGATCGTAGTGCGTCGGCATTGAGCGTTGCGACCGCTAACGCCGTACGGCACGAACTGACCAACATATCGTTTCAACAAGGCGACTGGCTGGAAGCGGTGGCCGGCGAAACCTTCGATATTATCGTTTCCAACCCCCCTTACATTGCCAGCGACGACACGGCACTCGCACAACTGCCCTGCGAACCACGAAGCGCGCTAGCCTCCGGCAAACACGGCCTGGACGCCATTCGCCGTATCGCTGCTGACTCAGGCCGTCACCTCGTCAGCGGCGGCACCCTGCTCCTCGAACATGGCGCCGACCAGCAAGAATCGGTCGCACGAATTCTGGCGGGGCAGAATTGGCGGAATATTCAATGCCTGTCCGATCTGTGCGGCCTGCCGCGCGTAACGCGTGCTATGTGGCAATCGCCCGGAGAATCAGAGGTTCCCTAACGCACCAACTCGGTTTGCGGATGGAAAGTGAACCAGGCAAACCAGAACACACGGGTTGGGGCAAAGCGTTCGGCTGAAGCGCCATCGACGAGCGTGACCGCCCCGTCCTCAGCCACGATGACGGTCAACTCGCGACCGTTCAGCGTGTGACTGACCTTGCTCGATCGCTGCAACAGTGCTTCGGTAAAGGCGATGGTCTCCTGACCAAGATCAAAGCCGAACACGACTTCCTTCGGTCGAATGACGTCGTTCGTTCGGCTGACGGGAAACATCAGGCGCTCGTCCTGCCGATACTTTGCGTAGTAGTCCTGCGTGTAATCTCGGCCGGCACCCTGATCGGCTGACAGGACCAGCGTTTCCGGATGGGCTGCTTTCCAGCGCCCCCAACGTGTCACAGTAATCGGTACCAGCTCCAGCTTCTCGCCGGTCAGCGGGCCGACAATACCTTCCGCGGCGATCTGGTCCCACAGCGTTTCCGTCGTCCGGTCATAAAAAACCAGCGCGCTGTTGTACAACAAACCCGATACACCGAACTCCGTGACCTGGCCGTTGATCTTGCGCAGCACACCAACAGCGGAACCGCAGAGTGGACAATACGTCACCGCGATGGGCGTGCCGCCGACGACATCATTGACGATTTCGTGCTGATCCAGAATCCTCGAAGGATAGGCGCGATACTCGCCCTGCCAGGATAACGCCAGCACAATGTCATTGTCAGTCAGATGGCTTGCTGCGGACGCGCTGACGAATCTCGGTTTATCGATCGACGGAATGCAGTCTCGCGCCGAACAACCCTGCCGCAACTGATCCAGTGCAACCGATTTCCGGGTCGAATCATCGAAACCGAAGGTATCGGCGAGAATATCGGTCGCCCGACTGTTCTGCGCCAATACCAGGCCTGCCAGCAAAAGGAAGCAAACCGGAAACAGCCGGCGCGAATAAAACGGAGCGGACATTGAGTTACTCCTGCAAATTTACTGAAAAGAATTCCGCCGATCAATCGCGCAACTGTTGATCGGCTCTTAGCAGGAGACCCTGACGATCAGTCGATTATTTCACCGGGTCCGGCTGTTGCGAAGATTCGCAACGCCGAAGCTGGATATTTTCAAAGGCAGGATGCGAGTTCAGAATTAATCAGAGGTTCCCTAGCTCAACCATTCGACGACGCTCATACCGACGAAACTGCCGATGGCGTAACCAAAGGAACCGGCAAGAATGCCTGGAACCGTCAGGTGGCCCCAGCCCTTGGCCGATGCGATTGCCGGCGCCATGGCCGGTCCGCCGATACAGACGGCTGAACCCATGAGTATCTCGCCCAGGTCCAGCTTGAACAGGCGACCGAGCGGCAGCAGAAGCAGCAGATGTACGCTGACAATGATCAATGCAACCACAAACAGGATCGGCGCGATCTCGACCAGTTTCCAGACATCGGCACTGGCGCCAATCGTTGCCAGGAAAATGAACATCAGGACATTGCCGGCTTCGGTGAATGCCGACATTCTTGCCACCAGTCGTGGTGCCAGCGTGGCCACCATGAGCGCAAGAAAGGTAATGATCAGAATCCCGTATTGCGGCCTCTCGAACCAGTTCGCAATGAGGTGTCCGGCCGCGGCCAGCGCGAACGCGAGCGACAGCGCGGCGGTCAGACCGGCGATATCGAGGTTCGCGACCTGGTGAACGGGTTTGTCCGGGGCGTTTGCAGGCGAATCAATCACCGGCTCCCGCCGACCGGGAAACCATCGGGCGAATGCTGCAATGCCGGGCAGCGTAATAATCAGGATCAAATGCAGATTCGTGATGACATTGTCCGCCGCAAACATCGCCGCAAGATAGGTCTTGTCCGCAAACTGCGTCGCTTCGGCCACGGCGGCAAAATTCAGCGAGCCGCCGATATAGGTACCTGTGAATATGCCCGCCAGGGCCGGTTCCGTCGGCCCCAGATCAACAAGAGACATGGCGATAAAAACACCGGCGACGACCGTTGCGCTGCCGATGACAAAAGCGACCAAAGTCGCACCGGCCTCGCGAAATACACGCCGCAGGTCTGCCTGAAACAGCAACAGGGGTATGGCGATCGGCACCAGGTACTCCCAGACAACATCGTAGACCGGCGCAGCCGAAGGAATAATGCGCAGATTGGATAGTACGACGGCCAGCGTAATCAGCAACATCACACCTGAATACTTGCGACCAAAAGGGAAGCGCTCACACCAGAAACCGAATGCTGCGATACCGATAAGTACGGCCCAGAGCGCGAAGTCCTGATGCGGACCAATGAGCGGCAAGAACTCGGCGCCGGCTTGCATATCACGCTCCTGGAGACGGGTAGTGGCTGCAAGGTACACCAGTTGCGCGGCGAAAAGAAATGCGGCGCGATGACATGCCGGGGACACCGTACCGCGATCTGTGATACACAGACATCCCGTTTAAACAATTACCGAGTTTCTATGATTACTATCGTGACCAATCACGGCGATATCGTCGTTGAACTTTTCGAGGAAACCGCCCCGATCTCCTGTGCGAACTTCAAACAGTACCTAGAGGAAGGCCATTTCACCGAAACCATATTTCATCGTGTCATTCCGAATTTCATGATTCAGGGCGGTGGCATGACGGCCGACATGCAAAGCAAATCGACGCGCGAGCCCATCAAGAATGAAGCCGACAATGGTGAGCAAAACCTGCGTGGCACGCTTGCCATGGCACGCACCGGCGTCGTCGACAGTGCAACGTCGCAGTTCTTCATCAATCTCCGCGATAATGACTTCCTGAACCACAGTAATCGCGATTTTGGTTATGCTGTATTTGCCAAAGTCACTGATGGCATGGACGTGGTCGACACCATCGGCGCCGTGGCCACGGGCACGAGCGGCGGGCAACAGGACGTACCAACGGACCCCGTCGTCATCCAGGAAATTCGTATCTCGGAGTAGACCCGATGCCCGAACCGGAACTTTCTGCAGGCAGGGCCGCACGCCATCTGGCGCTGCCGCAGATCGGTGCTGAGGGCCAGGAACGCATTGCGGCGTCCACGGCGCTATTGATCGGTGTGGGCGGGATTGGTTGCGCGGCCGCAAGCTACCTCGCGAGCAGCGGCGTAGGGCGATTGCTTTTGTGCGATTTCGATACCGTCGATGCCACCAATCTCGGCCGCCAGATTTTGTACGGGCCGGCGGATGTTGGCGAGCTAAAGGCACAATGCGCCGTATCGCGGCTCAGCAAGGTTAATCCCGAAATCGAGCTGACGCCGATCGTGGATCGATTGAACGGTGCAGCGCTGGCTAAGGCCGTTGCCGAAGCTGATATCGTCCTGGACGGCTGCGATAACTTCGCGACCCGCTTCAACGTCAGCGACGCCTGCGTCGCAAACAGGCGCCGACTGGTTTCGGGTTCGGCGATTCGCTTCGAAGCGCAACTTGCCACCTTCGGTCCCGACTATGAAACGTCTCCCTGTTACCGATGTCTTTATACGGAAGCCGACGAGTCGCTGGAAAACTGCACGGGCAACGGCGTATTGGCACCTGTTCCTGGTGTCGTCGGTACGATGATGGCGGTTGAGGCGTTGAAGTTCCTGGGCGGCATAGAGAATCCACCCGGCAGGTTGACCTTGTACGAAGGGCTGTCGGGTGACTGGCGTCAGGTCACAATCAGGAAACGTGCTGATTGTTGCGGGTGTTGCTCCGGGAGTGGATAACCTATTCGCTGAACGCGAATCGGGTCGCGCCTCGGGAGATGCTCCTACAGTCTTTCTATCGGCACCCCTCCTG
>JAADHU010000057.1 GCA_013151645.1 Gammaproteobacteria bacterium
AACGTGGTTTTCGAATTGCTCACATTTTCTAAGGCTTGCAGCCATCGAAAATGACGGTACATCCCTGTACCGTACGCAACCTGTCGAAAAATCCGTCCGTGATGTTTTCGACATCGCAATTCAGAACACGTCATTCTCGAATGGTTCACGTTTTCAAGGGCTCGCAGTCATCGAAAGCGACGGCACATCCGCGTACCGTGCGCAGCCAATTGGGGTAGTGACCCGGTAGCTGCAATATGCACTACTTCGAACTACCAAACACAGTTTGACGGGCGCCTTTCGCCTGCAAACGGACCGTCCCGGGTAAAATTGCGGACGGCGCGAAGCGACATTCAAGACGTCTCGCGCTTTCGACCGGATCACGGAGACTCGGATCATGGTCGGTTCAAACGCGTTCAATTTCGGCCGCTCTACTGATCCGGGCTCCAACATCGGCTGCTTTATACAGTGGTCGCGAAGGGATGATCGCACTATCTACGGTGCGTTGAAGCCAACGCTGTTCCAGCAATTGTTTGAGCGATTGCGACAAGGCGCGATCGGTGATCGAATTTAGGTCGGTCTTAATTTGCGTGAAATGCCGAGGTGTTCGGCTTACCACCAAAACAGGGACGGTCCACACCCGCCTAAGCAAGTTTCGACCGGCTGGTTCGGGAGCTGCTCTCTTGATCTTGTCAGCGATAACCGCGGCCTCCGTGCCTTTTGATGTCAGACGATACTCGGGCCTAAGCGGATGACCATGGCCCGGATTTCTTTCCAGCAATCGAAGATCAACAAGATGACCCAGACTTTGAACGAGTGCTGTTCGTCCTGCGCCCGATGCAGATACCAAGGCAGCCTGTCGCCCTGGTGTTCCCGAATGCAATAACGCGAGGATGTCCAGAGACCAGGCCCGCGACGTCAACTTGACAAGTGTCGTAATGTCCATAAAATATAGTTTATATACTATTCAACCTAAGGAAAAGGCCCATGCCAATCGTTTCGTTGGACAACACAATTACCATCGCCATATCTGTAAGTGATCGCCATGCCAGCGCCCAGTGGTACTACGACAAGCTTGGTTTTGAGCTCGTTTACCACGCAGATGAAGCAGGCTGGAGCGAACTTCAGACAAAAACTGAGGGCGTCACGTTGGGCCTGGGTGAACAGACCAAACCAACTCCGGGAAATGCCGTCCCGGTGTTTGGCATCTCGGACATTGTCACCGCTCGGAAAGACCTTGAATCGGCTGGCGTTGAGTTTGACGGTGAAACCGAGGTGATCGAGGGCATGGTCAGCACAGCTTCATTCTACGACCCTGATAGGAATGCACTCATGTTGGCTCAGGATCTGACGAGCGAAGGCTAACGATACGAGAGCAGGGCCGTATCGCACAGACGGTCTATGGGCTCCGAATCGACATCAAAACATGACGATCAAATGGCGGCATATTGCAGCAACCGGGTCACTACCTCGAATGGGCAGGCATTCCTCGATTGTACGGATTTTGGGCCGGTCGAGCGTACCTGATTGATATTATTCGGTATTATGCCAACCTGAAAAGTGGAAATCGCCGTCCGAACGCTAGGTGCATGCCTTGGTGATCTTGGCTTTTGACTCATCTTCTTCGTCCGACCCGGGTGCCACCGAATAATCCAGAACGCCCGTCGCGATCATGTCCGTGGCTGCTTGTGCAATTGACAGTTCCGTTTCAACTTCCCTGAGTTTGACCTCGGATTTTATGTTCTCCGTTGCCCGGTCACTCAGATCCGCACGCAATTCGCGGGTTTTGCGCACTGACTCTTTCAAATCCCGACGCAGGGTCTTCGTCAGATCCAACTGTTCATTGATGGTCTTGTCGAGATCGACACTCTTCTTTTCAAACTCGCCGATCTCTTTGGTTTTTTCGTCCAGTTCAGCCTTGAGTTTTTCGTTGGCGCTGTGCGCAATTCGCAGCTCGGCGTCCAGGGAGCGAATACGGTCGTCGCGCGGATCTCGCTGTTTGTCGGCAATCTTGTTGCCAAAATAGGCGCCGATTTTCCCCACAAGCCAGCCCAGAAGGAAAGCACCTCCGGTCACAAAAAGTAGCGTTTGTGGGGTCTCCATGAACATTGCCGTTTCCTGATTCTAGTGGCAACTTAGTAGAATATGCGCTTTTCGACCGGAGAAAAGGACTCGGTTCTCACTCCGGTATTGCCAACGGACGACGAAGAAACGGCTTAGGGACCCTTCCCTTGCGCGGCTTCCTATTTTATCTTCGTACATTCAATGAGTTATACTATTTTTTACTCAACTCTGCCACCGCCAGATCGGGAAAATCGGTAAATAAACCGTCAATGCGAATCGTTTCGACGAACCAGTGCACCATGTCGGCATAGGACTCAAAGCCCGCGCCCAGTGCATCCGCCCTGAACGTAAACGGGTGCACCGTCAGGCCTTCCTGGTGCGCCATCCGCACCAGTCCGGTTGAAACAGGATGGCCATCGATTTCAGCCAGCGTGTATAGCTGCCCTATCCACGGACCGAGTCCGTCGGCGTATTCAGCCACCTCCGCAAGGCCGGCTGCCGTTTTGAGGTGATCATAGTCTGTATCCGACTCGCCCCAGCTATTTTCGGCCAGTAACTGAACCAGCTGCAATTTACAGCCCAGTTCCTCTCGCACCCGGCGCAGTTCACGCGCGTCGAAACACTGTACGAAAACCGCATCATCGTGTTCCGAATAACCGTAGTCGCCCAGCATGTCGAGCAACAGCCGGGCTAAATCGACGCCCTCTTCGTGATGCCACGCGGGACTCTTGATCTCCGGGTATAACCCCACGTTCCTGCGACTGGATCGGTTCATTCCCTGTGTAAGCTCGATCTCCTCTCGCAGCGTCGAAAGCTGAAAATAACCGCTCCGGTAGGGAAAGCGATTCGGAAAAACAGTCGCGCTGCCAGCGTCATTCATGCGTTCAAATACACGTAGTGATTTGAGTTCCGCCAGGTCGAAATCCCGAGCATACCAACGCCCGTCATCGCGGGCGCGGTGCGGAAATCGTTCCCGGACATCGGAAACGCTTTCCAGATGTATGTCGTGCAGAACGATCAGTTCATCGTCCCTGGACGCGACGATGTCCTGTTCCAGGTAGTCGGCGCCCATACCGTAGGCCAGCGCCTTGGCCGGCAAAGTGTGCTCGGGAAGATAGCCGCTGGCCCCTCGATGGGCGATGACCAATGGGCGTTTCGCAGCGGGATTCGTCTTCATAGTTCCCTTTAACTTTGTTTTATAAATAACTGATTATCAAGGAAAGTCGATAACATCCCAGCGAGCGGTATCTTCGAGTCGAGCCTGACGCCGTATCGCGTCAGCCATCTCGCGATCATTCCACACAACGTGCTCCTTGACTCGGTCAACCAGTTCGTCGGCCGTTTCTTTCACGCCGCCAAAAGGACGTATGACAATAATCGGCCTTTCGTTGGCCTCTGCGACATCCATCTGAAAGCGCACCAGATCCCTGTTTTCATCAAAGTGAGTCGCTAACACAACCACGGCTTCCGCCTCTTTAATTTGTGCGATGTACGCATCCTTAATGGCCTCAAGTCCGCCAGTTTGCGGAATCGCCTCGGGCTTGCTGAGATTGACGTAAAAAAATCGATCGACACCTTCAAGGAATTCGAACACCCTGAGGTAGTCCACGTCTTCCGCAAACAGGTGGCTGATAAATAACCGAATCGGGTTTTTCTCTGACACGCACGCCTCCAATGCACCATGAGTCCGAGGCCAGTTTATCCAATTGCGTACCACTGTGGCCAGCAGTCCATCACAATCAACCGAATGCCGCTGAAACGGGTGTCCAATGAATCGGCCTTTACTGTATGGTACTACGCCGAACATGGCAGGAATTAATGCGTTCCTCGCGGTCAAAGTACGAAGGAATCCCGCTGGCCCCACATGCGATTGCTCTTATATAACATCCGATATGCCGTTGGCGCCGGGGCGTCCATGCACATGCCATTACCCGGTGCCGGCTATTTGCTCGGCAATCAGAATGTCCTGCCCGACATTACCCAGTTCATTCGCTCTTGCGACCCGGATATTGTCGGCCTGATCGAAGTCGATACCGGTTCAATAAGAAGCCGTATGGTCAACCAGGCAGAAAGTATCGGTGCGGAACTCGGTATGAATTCGTCTTACGAGATCAAATACGGTGAGTCATCGTTGAACCAGTTGTTGCCGATCGTCCGCAAGCAAGGGAACGCGTTTCTGGCGGCAGCAAGAGTCCATGGAGAAACCTTCCATTATTTCGACACAGGCGTAAAACGGCTGATTATCGAGTTGGAGATGGAAGATTTTGCAATTTTTCTGGTGCATTTGTCGCTAAAATACCGACACCGGCACTTGCAACTGCGGCGACTGTACGACCTTATTTGCGATACTGAAAAACCGGTGATTGTCGCGGGCGATTTCAATACCTTTTGGGGTGAAAACGAGATCTACCTGTTCATGAAAGCAGCGGGCCTCAAGAGCGCCAACATTCAGAGCCTGCCCTCTTACCCGAGTCGGTCGCCGCGCAAGGAACTGGATTTCATTCTCTATCAGGAAGGAATCAAGATGCGTCATTTCGAGATACCGCAGGTTCGTTTTTCCGATCACCTGCCACTCGTTTGTGACTTTGACGTCGCCCGGCACAAACGCTAGCTTGGGCCGACTCAATCCAGACCGAATATGCAACGAGGACATTGATGAACGATTCAACGCCACAGAGTTCCACGCACTGGACACTGGAAAAAGACAGCGGGGGCATCGCCTGGCTGTGTATCGACAAATCCGATGGCAGCGCCAACGTATTGTCCGGGCCGGTTCTGCAAGAGCTTGCCGACCATATCAAGCGTTTTGAGAAAGATCGGCCCAATGGGCTCGTGATTTATTCCGGCAAGCGCAACGGCTTCATCATGGGAGCCGACATCAATGAATTCACGACCATCGAAAATCCCGAGCAGGCCTACACACTGATTCGCCTGGGACAGCAGGTGCTCGACCGATTGGCAGCGCTGAATTGTCCCACCGTCGCCGTCATCAACGGCTTTGCCTTAGGCGGCGGACTTGAGTTGGCACTGGCATGCGACTATCGGCTGGCGCATCGACAAAGCAAACCGGTATTGGGGTTACCTGAAGTCCAGCTGGGTATTCACCCTGGATTTGGCGGTACCATTCGCGCTGTCCAAATCGCCGGTGTACGGGCGGCTATGCAGCTAATGCTGACTGGCAAGTCGATAACAGTGGACAAGGCACGGCAACAGGGTCTTGTTGATCGCATTTGCGATGCAAACGACTGGCGGCCGGCGGCCGCGGAAATCATCGCATCAGCGCCGCCAAAGTCCCGTGCATCATGGGTCGATCGGATCCTCAATCTGGCCATCATGCGGCCGTTCATCGTGCGCATGCTCAGGAAGCAGGTCGCTGCCAAAGCGCGTCCGGAGCATTATCCCGCGCCCTACGCCATTATCGATCTGTGGGCGAAATACGGCGCGTCGCCAAAGACCGGTTACGAAGCCGAGGCGCGATCCATCGCAGAGCTAATGTGTGGCCGCACAGCCCGCAACCTGATTCGCGTCTTTTTTCTGCAAAACCGCTTGAAGTCCCAGGGACAAAAGCCCGCCCATCGTATCTCCACGGTGCACGTCATTGGTGCCGGAGTTATGGGTGGGGATATAGCGGCCTGGTGCGCATTGCGCGGCCTGAACGTGACGCTCCAGGACCGCGAAATGAAATACATTGAGCCTGCGCTCGCGCGGGCGGCAAAACTTTTTGCGAAGAAGGTCCGCGATGACGATCAACGTCAGGCAACGTCATCGAGACTTCGGGCCGATGTTGAGGGCGCCGGAATTGCGGCGGCCGATCTGATCATAGAAGCGATTTACGAGGATCTTGACGCCAAGCAGACACTTTACGCGACGGTTCAGGAGAGCATGCCGAAACAAGCAATTCTGGCGACGAACACCTCCAGCATTCGTCTGCAGGAACTGCGTACGAACCTCGACAAGCCACAACAGTTTATCGGTCTGCATTTTTTCAATCCGGTCGCGCAACTTCCGCTAGTAGAAATCATTCATTGCGACGATACGGAACAGGAAGTTCTGGATGTCGCGCTTGCGTTTGTCAAAGGAATCGGAAAAATACCGCTACTGTGTGCCAGCTCACCGGGCTTCGTCGTCAATCGGGTCCTGGCTCCGTACATGGCAGAAGCAATGCATCTCGTGGAAGAAGGTGTCGCATGCGCCGAAATCGACGCGGCCGCAGAGTCCTTTGGCATGCCGATGGGCCCCGTGGAATTGATGGACAGTGTCGGCATTGATGTCGCGCTGCACGTATCCCGCGTACTGGGAAGTGCATTCAACAAACCGATCCCGTCCCGTCTGTCCGACATGGTCGAGCAAAAGCACCTGGGGCGAAAATCCGGACAGGGGTTTTATCGCTGGGAGAATGGCAAAGCGATCAAGACAGCGATCGGCACCCGGCCTGTAAAGGAAGACCTGGTTGACCGACTCATGCTTCCCATGATCAACGAAGCGGTCGCCTGCCTGCATGAAAACGTGGTCAACGATGCGGACCTGCTCGATGCAGGCGTTATTTTCGGCACCGGGTTTGCGCCCTTTCGGGGCGGTCCGCTGCAATACGCCCGGGATCGCGGCATTGAGGATGTTTTGGCGCGACTTGCCGAACTGGAAAGCAAATACGGAGAGCGATTTGCTGCTCACGCGGGCTGGACCGGCCTCGCTGACACAAAAGATTAAATCGAGTCAGATCATCGCCGAATTCCGGCAATACGATGATAAACTGTGCGGCGCTTCACGCTGCAAGCACAGGACAGTACCAGAACACCACAAAATCAAGTTAGAATAACGACTTAGGAAGTTAAAGCCGCCGCCGGCTCCCACACGAATAATGATAAAACGAGCGACCACAGGATGAAGAATGACGGCTGATCAGCTAAACGCTGAACTACTCAAGAGATTTTCCCCTCTCGACGGTTTGAAACGAGACAATCTGGCTGCCTTAGTGGGCAAGATTCAGATCCGCGAGCTGTCGCCGCAACAATTTCTGTTTAAGGAAGGCGATACCGAGAAGCGCACGGTCTATATTTTATCGGGCACTCTGGAACTGGTGGACCAGGGGGAAGTCACGGAAATTATCGAAGGTGGCACCGACGGCGCCAGGAACCCGGTCGCCGCCGCTTTTCCGCGTCGTGTCTCCGGACGCGCACGGGATCGTGTTCAGTATATTGCGATCGACAGTGATCTCCTCGACGTGATGCTGACCTGGGACCAGACGGGTTCCTACGAGGTTTCGGAATTAAGCGGTGGCCAGGATCAGGGTGCTGACGACTGGATGACCACCTTGTTACAGGCCAAGGCATTCCACAAGATTCCACCCGCCAACATCCAGGCGATCTTCATGCGTATGCAGCAGATCAACTACAAGTCGGGCGACGTCATTTTGAAGCAAGGCACGGAAGGTGATTATTTTTACGTGCTCACGCGGGGCAAGTGCCTGGTGACGCGTGAAACACCGTTGAATAAGGAAGGTATCCGACTGGCCGAACTCGAAGTCGGCGATACGTTTGGTGAAGAAGCGTTGATATCGAATGCAAAGCGAAACGCAACCGTCACAATGCTGCAGGACGGTTCTGTGATGCGACTCGGCAAGGATGACTTCAAGACATTACTGAACGAACCGATGCTCGAGTGGGTCGATTTCAAGGAAGGCGAGCAAATTATCAACAGCGGTGGCCAGTGGCTCGACGTTCGGTTGCCGAGTGAATTTGAAAATCAGCATCTTGAGGGTGCCATCAACGTACCGTTGTATTTCATCCGCCTAAAGATTAATACGCTGGACAAGTCGAAAAAGTACGTGCTTTGCTGCGATACCGGTCGACGCAGTTCGGCGGGTGCCTACATTCTGAGCGAACGCGGTTATCAAACCAGTGTCTTGCGCGGCGGAATCAGCATCGCGGAACAGTAAAACCGCCGCCATTACATGGTGTGTGTGGGTTTATCACCGCCCAGTGCGCCAGCGAGATACGTTTCGATCTTCTTTTGCGTGTTGCCCTGATCCTGATCGCTGAATTGCACGCCGATTCCCGCGGTTCGCTTCCCTTGCGCGCCTTTCGGCGTCATCCAGATTACCGTTCCGGCGATCGGTATTTTTTCGTCTTCGCCCATCAGGTTAAGCAGCATGAAAACTTCGTCGCCCAGGCGATAAGAGCTGTTGGTCGGAATGAATAGTCCGCCGTTAATCACCTGCGGCATATACGCCAGGTACAGTGCACTCTTGTCTTTGATTGTCAGCGTCAAAAGCCCTGGTTTTGTCATTACAGCGTCTACCTTGATTTAGCGACCGGCAGCATTTCGCCGGGATGAAACGAGCGGTGGCAATCCTTGAGGCCCGCGGCCCAATGGATCAGCAGGCTTTCCAGCGTTAGCTGGACATTAAATGAACCCGCCGCCTGTCCTCTTAGTCCATTTATTATGTCTAAATAGCAGAACAAATTTCGTCTGTCTATGCGGCGGAGCACAGATTCCGGCAAGCCGCTGACAATCTCGCCCGAAGCACCGCAGGACGCCTGTTTAGCGACTTGCAATACGGTGCGAGAAAGCCATTCGAGCCAAAACCCGGTGTCATATTTCGCCCATCGCGCAGCGATATCGATCGGCGATAGCTTGCCATCGGGCAAAGCGGCAAGCTCCTCCAGCATGCTGGCAGCCTGATCCAGTTGGGTCATGGCCGTAATCGCCGCAAGCGGGGCTCCGCCGGCGAGCTGCAGTGCCTCGGGCCAGGCGTTCGATGGTTGCAAACGGTCCAGCCACGGCAGGCTGAGCGCTTCCGCGGGCACCGACACGTTAACGCGCTGGCAGCGGCTCAAAATCGTCGCCGGTAGCGACCCCATTCGATCCGCCACGAGAATCAGCAGCGCGTCTCCGGGCGGCTCTTCCAGTGTTTTCAGCAGACCGTTGGCCGCGTTGGCCGTCATTGCATTGGCCGGTTCGATCACGGCAACCTTCCCACCGCCTTCGTAACTCGTCAGGCTCATATCGGCCACCAGAGCACGGATTTGCTCGATACCGATAGTCTGCTTGTCGTCGAGCGGCGAGAGCCAGTGAAGGTCCGCATGTTCCGCGACGACCAGCGGATAGCAGACCCCGGAGTCAGCGCCTGGGAGTCCCAGTCGTGTGCACGCAAGCCAGGCGGCCAGCGCCCGTTTGCCCAGCCCGGCGGCACCGAATAGCAACACGGCGTGTGGCAAACGAGCGTGCTCCAGCTGTTTTATCCAGCCATCCTCGATTGACTTAAGCCACGGTATATTCATTATATTTCAACTAGATCTGCTAATTATTTAAAGCAAATAATCATCCAGGAGACGCGCTAGCACCTGGCCAATATCGGCTTTTACCGCGGCCAGCGACTGACTGGCATCAATGACCTCGAAACGAGCGGGCTCGGCGCGAGCAAGACTCAGATAACCATCACGCACCCGCTCATAGAAAGAAATCTGTTCCGACTCGAGTCGATCGGTCGCGCCGCGTTGTTCGGCGCGCCCCATGCCAATTGCGGCGGGCGCGTCCAGCAGTAGCGTAACATCGGGCTCCAGTCCCTCTTGAACCCATTGAGCGAGAGTGTTGATACGCTGCATATCGAGGCCCCGACCATTTCCCTGGTAAGCCCGGCTCGCGTCCGTAAATCGATCGCAAACCACCCATTTCCCGGCCGCAAGCGCCGGCCGAATGGTATTGGTCACGTGCAATGACCGTGCGGCGAAGAACAGCAACAGTTCCGCCGTATCCGGTAGTGATTCATCGCCATGTTCCAGGAGTAAGCCACGAATACGTTCCGCCATTGGCGTACCGCCCGGCTCGCGCGTACGAATGACCTCGATACCCTGCTTTTCAATCAATCCGGAGAGGAAATCGATATTCGTGGATTTTCCCACGCCCTCACCTCCCTCGACGGTGATGAATTTACCGAACTTCACGGCTTTCGCTCCTGGTTCCTTGCGGCACGTTGCCGCGCCAGGTATTCCCGTACAGCGGCATCGTGCTCTTGTTTGGTGGCCGAAAATTGATGACTGCCATCTCCCAGGCCACTGGCGACGAAATAGACTTCATTACCGGCTTGTGGGTGCAAAGCCGCGACGATCGCGGCTTTGCCGGGCAACGCGATGGGTGTCGGCGGAAGTCCGTGGCGAGTATAGGTGTTATACGCGGTATCAGCGCGCAAATGCTTGCGCGTCAGGTTGCCATCGAAGTCCTCACCGATCCCGTAGATCACCGTCGGATCGGTCTGCAGACGCATGCCCTGCTGCAAACGCCGAATGAAGACACCGGATATGCGCGCGCGCTCCGCGGGTAGCGCAGTTTCCTTTTCGATAATCGATGCAAGAATCAATGCCTCGTAGGGCGTCTGCAGGGGCAGATTCACATCGCGCCGCTGCCATTCGTCCTGCAGGACCTCCTGCATGGCGCCGAAGGCCTGACGTAACACCTCGATATCCGGCGTCTTGCGGGGGAAAAGATAGGTTTCCGGCAGGAACAAGCCCTCGGGGTCCACGTATTCCGTCGACAACGACGTCAGAATTGCCGGCCAATCCTCAAAGACCGCGGTGTTTTCGATCGCAGCGTTCGCCGCGAGCGCGCTGAAGAGCTCACGGTAGGTCCAACCCTCAATGATCGTAAACGAGTGCAATTGCACATCGCCCGAAACGAACTTGTCCAGCAAACCGATCGCCGTAGAACCCGTCTCAATCCGGTACTCGCCCGCACGTATTTTCTGGGCCTTACCACTCCAGCGACCATAGCCGGTCAAGACGCGTGGATGCTCGAGCAAGCCCAGCGCCGCGAGGCGACTGCTCACCCTCGCGAACGGCGTACCCGGCGCAATTTCGAAGGAAATGCCGTCTTCCGGTACATTGAGCGGCGTCTCCAGGTACTGATTCAGTTGCCAAAGGCCCGCCATCGTGACCATCGCACCGATCGCCAACAACCCGGCGAGCCACGCCATATAACGCTTTAACAAGTTCACGCAGGCGCTCGGTTGCGAACAACGGGGATCGTGGCGGATGAATCAGAATTGATGACGTTCACCGCGCCAGAGTATATGACGGCCGGTCACTAACAAAGGCGTCAAACCGTTTAGTCGTCAAAAGAGCGAAATACCAGACTGCCGTTCGTCCCGCCAAACCCAAAAGAGTTGGAAATAACGGTGGCAAGCCTGGCGTCGCGCGCGACATTTGGCACGTAGTCCAGATCACATTCCGGGTCCGGCGTCTCCAGGTTGATCGTCGGTGGCAACACCTGATCGCGAATCGCCAGAATGGAAAAAATGGCTTCCACGACGCCGGCGGCACCCAGCAGGTGTCCGGTGCTCGATTTGGTGGAACTCACCGCCAGCGTTTTCGCTGCATCGCCGAAAGCGCGTTTGATCGCCACCGTTTCACCCAGGTCCCCCGCTGGCGTCGACGTTCCGTGCGCATTCAGGTAGTCGACGTCCGCCGCGCAAATGCCGGCATCATTCATAGCCGCAACCATGCATTTGCGGGCGCCCTCGCCATCGGCCGGCGGCGATGTAATGTGGAAGGCGTCGCTGCTCATGCCAAAGCCAATCAACTCCGCGTAAATATGTGCGCCGCGGGATTTGGCGTGTTCCAGCTCTTCGATCACCAGGCATCCCGCGCCGTTGCTAAGCACGAAGCCGTCACGATCCAGATCAAACGGGCGACTGGCCCGCTGCGGATCGTCGTTTCGCGTGGACATCGCCCGTGCCGAACAAAATCCCGCCACGGCCAGGGGGGTCGTCGCATGTTCGGATCCACCGGCCAGCATGACTTCCGCATCGCCGTACGCAATCGTACGCGCGGCGAGTCCGATACAGTGAGTCGCAGTGGTACAAGCGGTCACTACCGATAGATTGGGCCCGGTAATGCCGTACATGATGCTGACATTGCCGGAGGTCATATTGATAATGCTGCCCGGTATGAAAAACGGTGAAACCCGCCGCGGACCGCCCTGCAGGAGCTTGCTGTGATTCTCCTCAATGGTCTTGAGACCGCCGATTCCAGCGCCCATCGCAATGCCGATGCGGTGTCCGTTTTGTTCCGTAACTTCCAGTCCGCAGTCCTTGAGTGCATCCACACAGGCGCCGACACCGTAATGCATGAACGGATCCATTTTGCGAGCATTCTTGGGCGACATATAGTCGGTAACGTCAAAATCGCGTACGACGCCGCCAATACGCGTACTAAACCCGGTGGTGTCAAAATCCTCGATAGGGCCAATGCCGGATTGACCCTCGCGGATGTTGTTCCAGGCTTTTTCTATCTGGCTACCGACCGGGGAAATAATGCCCATGCCGGTGACGACAACGCGACGTTTACTCAAGACTCATCCGATTGACCGCGGCCGAAATGCCGGCGTGAAAGGGAAAGCGGCGCGGCAGGTCTGCCGCACCGCCCATTATTCTCAGGAGTCGCTGCGACGAGCCGTAACGAAATCAATGGCTTGTTGGACGGTAGTAATTTTTTCAGCGTCCTCATCCGGAATTTCAGTCTCAAACTCCTCTTCGAGCGCCATAACCAGTTCCACGGTATCCAGTGAATCGGCACCCAGGTCATCAACGAAAGATGCATCGTTGGTGACTTCCTCCGCCTTAACGCCGAGTTGTTCCGCAACGATAGCCTTTACTTGTTCTTCGATACTGCTCATTTGATCGCTTCTCCTTAAGAAGAGACTCTAAAGTTAATAATTCCGGCTCTCGCGAACCGCGGGGTGGCCCTTCGAAGCCCCGTTATCGTGCTTGCTGCAGCGCTGGCATACCCGCCTCAATGGCTGCTTTCCCCACGTAAGTCATTGATATTTCAAGCCGGACCAAGTCGTGGCCGGGTATTGTAGGGCAAAGTGATGCTGCATTCTAGCGCGAAATCAGTCCATCAACATCCCACCATTAACGTGCAACGTTTCGCCAGTGATATAAGCACCACCCGGCGATACCAGGAAAGCGACCGCGGCCGCAATATCCTCCGCATCACCCAGCCGGCCCAGCGGTATTTGCGTCAACATCGAGTCGCGTTGCGCCTCGGGCAGGACCCTGGTCATATCGGTATCGATAAAGCCCGGTGCTACCACGTTCACCGTGATATTTCGGGAACCCACTTCGCGTGCCATCGATTTAGAAAAACCGATAATACCGGCTTTGGCGGCCGCGTAATTGGCCTGGCCCGCGTTCCCCGTCACTCCGATCACCGAGGCGATATTGACGATACGGCCGAAGCGCGCTTTCATCATGCCACGCAGACTGGCTTTGCACACACGGTAAACACCACTGAGGTTGGTGGAAATAACCTCATCCCACTGTTCTGCGTTCATACGCATCAACAGATTGTCCCGCGTGATGCCGGCATTGTTGATCACGATTCCGGGTGCTCCCTCGTCGTCTTTGATGCTGGCCAGCGCCGCATCGACAGACTCCGGGTTGGCGACATTCATCACCAGTCCTCGACCGCGTTGGCCCAAAGCAGCCGATATCGTCTCTGCGCCACTATCGCTCGTGGCAGTACCGATCACCTGCGCACCCGCGGCGGCAAGTATCTGTGCGATGGCCGCGCCAATACCACGTGTCGCACCGGTCACCAGCGCAACGCGCCCGTCAAGAATCTCAGAACCAAACAGCTTATTCATCAGTAGCACTTCCTCGGGACAATACGAGGCGCCACAATCATGCCAGCGCCTTTTGTAAATTATCGGGGGTATCAAGACAGATCACCGGCACCGATTTATCGATTCGCCGGCAGAGTCCGGCCAGCACCTTGCCGGGACCGCATTCCACGAGCGAATCGGCGCCGGCCGCGATCAACGCCTGCACGGTTTCCACCCACTGGACCGGGCTGGAAATCTGACGCTGCAGTCGTTCACGAATATCATCAGGATTGCCATACGGTTGTGCATCGACACTATTGAGCACGGTGATCCTGGCCACCGAAAAATCGGTATCGGCCAGATATTCAGCGAGTGCGTCACCCGCCGGACGCATCAGGGAAGAATGCGAGGGTACGCTGACATCCAGCAAGATTGCCCTTCTTGCGCCCTGCTCCCTGGCAAGATCCACCAGCGTCGCTACCGCAGACTTGTGCCCGGCCACGACGACCTGACCCGGCGAATTGAAATTGACCGCCTCTGCAACACCAATTGCGGACGCCGTCTCACAAATATCCAGTACGCTGTTTGTGTCCAGTCCCAGCAATGCGGCCATCGCACCCACCCCGACCGGAACGGCTTTTTGCATCAGTTCCGCACGCCGACGCACCAACAAAACGGCGTCGGAGAACGACAACGCGCCCGCACAAACCAGCGCCGTGTATTCGCCCAGGCTGTGGCCGGCCATGTGGACCGGCAAGTCCCCGCCAGCCCCTCGCCAGACTCTCCACGTGGCGACGCCCGCCGTCAGCATCGCGGGTTGCGTCACCACCGTGTTGTCGAGCGCTTCTTTAGGGCCATCCTGGACCCGCTTCCACAAATCGTAGCCAAGCACCTCGCTGGCCTCGTCATAAGTCGCCCTGACCACATCAAACTGCAGCGCGAGTTCAGCTTGCATACCGACGGATTGCGATCCCTGACCGGGGAAAACCATGGCGAGCGTCAAAGCGAGTCTCCAGTACCAAACAGGTAAGAATGGCCGCGCATTATATAGTCCTCGCCGCCCGGACTCTAATCAAATAGATGATCGCGACGACTGTCGCGGAAATCGACCCATAAAGGTGTGCGTTGACGATGACCGGTCCGCCGGATGCCATCTCGGAACCGGGCAGCGAACCCGACAATTGCTCAAATGCCAGTTTTGCAACGACGAACGCTCCGATAAGCAGAGATTCCCGTGGCTCCGATAACACACCCATCACGAGCCCCGCCATCAGCAGTCCGTGTAACAGGCCGGACATGCCGACGTACCACTGGAGTTGCGGATCGAGAAACCAAAAACCCAGATCGGTGCCGGCGATGGTGACCACAACGATCCATACCCAGTTTCGCGACGAAAAGCGCTCACCGACCAGCAGCCAGACCAAAATCAGTCCGGCGGCATTGAGCCCGAAATGCGACCAATTCATGTGCACGAGGTGGCCGCTCACCAGGCGCCAGATTTCACCGTCCGCGATAGCGCCGCGATCCCAGCGTAACCATTGACGTCCTGCATCGCCGGCAAGGGCCGCCAGCAGAGAAAAGCCGCCGAGAACCGCCGCGATTCGCCAGGTTCCGGCCATAGCGAAACGTCTCACCATCACACTTTTCAGATCATTGCTTAACCCCATGTTTGCTATACTGACGTTTGTCCAAATACAGAGTCAATACACGGCCGTGGGGCCGTATGGCAGACATTCGGAGCATTACCGTGAGCATACCCAATTCGCCTCGCTACGCAGCGCGCTGCCAGCAGGGCTTTACGCTAATCGAAATCATGGTCGTTGTGATTATTCTTGGTATTCTGGCCGCCATCGTCGCACCCAACGTCATCGGCCGCGTCGGCGACGCGCAGGTTTCCGCGGCCCGGCAGGATTTGCGCGGCATCGAAAGTGCGCTGAAACTGTACCGGCTCGACAACTTCGGCTATCCGACCACCGAGCAGGGACTCAGCGCATTGGTGACCAAGCCCGCCGATCCCAGCATCCGCAACTGGAAAGGCAGTTACCTGGAACGCCAGCCGAAAGACCCGTGGGGAAATGCCTATCTCTACCTGAATCCCGGCAACAACGGTGAAATTGACATTTACACGCTCGGTCGCGACGGACGCCCCGGCGGTGATGGTGAAGATGCTGACATCGGTAATTGGGACGCCGAATAGCACAGTCCGATGAGGGACCGCCGTCGCTCCTGGAGTCAGCCCGAAAACCTGTCGAGTGGTTTTACGCTGATAGAGATTCTTGTGGTCGTCGTTATTGTGGGCATCGTCAGTTCAATCGTACTGCTGTCGATGGGCACCCTTCGGGACGATCGGGATCTGCAACAAGAGGCCTACCGAATGGCCTCTTTGATCGAACTTGCCGCCGACGAGGCCGAACTGCAGGGCCGCGATTTCGGCATCGAAATACTGCGGCGCGGCTATCGCTTCGTCGAATACGACCCGTTTACCGATCGCTGGGTCAATATTGTCGGTGATGAAGTGCTTCGCCAACGGACGTTGCCCGAGGATTTCGACTTCGAATTGTTCGTTGAGGACCGGCGCATAACGCTCGCCGACCAGGCAGCCGAGATTCAAGACGATGACGATGACGACGAAAAGGACCGGGTTAACGGCGACGTCTATGCGCCGCATGCACTGCTGCTTTCCAGCGGAGACCTTTCTCCGATTAAGCTGACCCTGCGGCGACTGACTGACGATGCTGAGTTGCAATTGCGCATCATGCCAAATGGCGAAGTTCGCATTGGCACGGAAGAAGCTGATTTTGAATAAGCGTCAATGCAAACGCAATCAACTTGCTGCGAGCGGCGGCTTCACACTGATTGAAGTCGTCATTGCGCTTGCGGTCGCCGCCATCAGTCTCGCCGCCGTGACCGCGTCGGTCAGCCAGATGATCGATGCCGGATCGTCCATGCAGGAACGAACGTACGCGAGCTGGATTGCGCAAAACAAAATTGCTGAAATGCGCCTCGCCAACACCGTGCCGGACGTCAGTACAAGCCGCGGTGAAATCGTCTATGCGAACCTTGAATGGTCCTGGCGCGCGACCGTCTCGGAAACCGGCATCGACAAGCTGTATCGAGTGGACGTTGTCGTGAGTCTCGTCACCTCCGAAACACCGGCGGGATCCGTTAGCGGATTTATCGGCGAGCCGGTCGCCCTGGGTAGCAGCAACGCCACCTGGGGTTCCATGTCCCAGGCCATTGGCAACACAATATGAGTGCCTTTCGCAAACATCGAGGTGGCTTTACCCTGATCGAAGTTCTGGTCGCGCTGACCGTATTTGCCATCATGTCGGGACTGGCCTACGGGGCACTGAGCCAAACGATGATCAGCGCGGAAATCCTCTCGGCACGCATGGATCGGCTGCAGGCAATCCAGCGCACAGTGCGACGCGTCAGTCAGGATTTCATGCAACTCGCGCCGCGCC
This sequence comes from Gammaproteobacteria bacterium, assembly GCA_013151645.1. Lineage (GTDB taxonomy): Bacteria > Pseudomonadota > Gammaproteobacteria > Steroidobacterales > Woeseiaceae > JAADHU01. The sequence continues at coordinate 17,106 of JAADHU010000057.1, forward strand.
CGATCCGCGATGAACTCGGCAGCAGCTTTAAAGCGGCACTGCAAACGGATATTCGCACCGGGTTTGCAATCGAACTCACGCGCGGCGGCTGGACCAACTCGATCGGCTTGCCACGCGGTACGTTGCAACGAGCCGCTTACCGCCTTGAAGATGACGAACTCATTCGCTCTCACTGGACCGTGCTCGATCGCACGCTGAGCAACCCGGTGATCGATGTCACCTTGCTCGACGGCGTCGAAAATATCGTTTTCCGGTTTATGCAGGAAAATGGAGAATGGACGGAGCAATGGCCACCCAGTCAGCGAGCCGGTCCGCTGGGGCTGCGCTACCGGCCGCGCGCGGTGCAATTGATTCTGACACTGGTTGACGAAGGCGAGATCACACGACTGATCGAGGTTGCGCCATGAACATGGCGGGCGGCCATCGAAAGCGGTCACGCGGCGTCGCGCTGATCACGGCGATGATGATCATGGCGCTTGCAACCATCGTCGCGGTCAACCTTGCCTGGGACAACGCACTGGATGTCCGCCGCACCATGATGTTGTTGAATCGCGACCAGGCAATACAGGTGGCGCTGGGTGCGGAAAGCTGGGTGGCGACGATTCTCAGCCAGGATCTCGCGGAGACTCCAACAGACCATCTTGGTGAAATCTGGGCCAGTAACCTGCCCGGCTTACCCATCGACGGCGGCGAGGTTTTTGGCGTCATCGAAGATCTGCAGGGCCGGTTCAATATCAACAACCTCGTCGATCAAAACGGGCAAGTGGACCAACAATCGCTGGAGCAGTATGAGCGCTTGCTCAAAGCCCTCGGTCTGGATCCACGATTTGTCGGCATCACCGTCGATTGGCTGGATGCGGACGTTAACGCCAGTTTCCCGGACGGCGCGGAAGACAGTGTCTATACGGGCATGCAACCGCCCTATCGCGCGGCCAACCAGCCGTTAAGCAGTGTCAGTGAGCTCGCGGCGCTCGAGGGCATGGACAAGCAAACCTTTGACCGCCTGGCACCGCACATTGCGGCGCTGCCGAAGCAAAGCGAGCCCACCGGCATCAACGTCAACACGGCAACGCCCGCCGTATTGCTGTCGCTGGGTGAGAATATGACGCTGGCAGATGTCGACGGACTCGTTGCCATGCGCGAGTCCGATGGATTTGCCAACGTAGATAATGCTTTTACATCGCTTGTCTCACCGCTGGTATTGAATACGCTCACCGACTCCACGAATTATTTTCAATTGAAGGTCATCGTCCGTATTGATACCGTTCGTATCACTATGTACAGCGTGCTGTATCGTGGACCACGTGGCAGCGTGACGCCCCTCGTGCGCAGCTTTGGAACCCTCTGATGTTGGAATTGCTACATGCTCGCTGAATACCTTGTCATTCGTCTTGGCGACACAACGGACACGACGGCGCACTGGATTGCGGTCGATAGCACCGGCGCACGCCATGGCCCGCCAGCCAGCGGCCCTCTGAGCGAGGCCGCCGCGGCCCTCGGCGATCGCAAGGTTATCGTCCTTGTACCGGGTGTCGAAGTGTTAAGTACCAGCGTCGATATTCCCGTAAAATCCGCCGCACGAATTCAGGCGGCATTGCCCTTCGCACTCGAAGAATTTCTCGCCGACGACGTGGACGATTTGCACTTCGCGGCGGGACCGCGTTACGAAAACGGACAAATTCCGGTGTCAGTCGTGCGCGAAGACAGGCTTCGAGAGTGGCTTGGTTTGCTCGACGATGCGGGAATTACACCGTCTTCAATCATCGCCGACAACCTGGGGCTGGCGCGAATCCCGGGCACCATCAGCCTGCTTCTGACCGGCACACAGATTTTCATCAACAACGGCACCGACATGGAACTGGTCTTGCAGGACCTTGCCCCGGGGGATGCACTCGCGGCGATAGGCGCACTCGATAATGGTCAGGACGATGACAGCGAAGAAAAAGAAGCTGGCGTTGCGGATACGCCGCGGCACGTTCTGGTGTACTGCGAGGCTGGCATCGACGAAAAATACTCGACTGACTGGATTGGCATTCGGCACGAATTCGACAGCCTCGATATCAAGATACTGCCGGATGGAATTCTGCCGCGACTCGCCGTGACGGTCGCGACGGGCGTCGGTATAAACTTGTTGCAAGGCGAATTCGGTTCCAGGACGGAGTACGCCAACCTGTTTCAGCCGTGGAAGGCAGCGGCCATCCTGCTAGTGGCGTTGGCCGTAACGATGCTTGCGTCAAAATCCGTCGACTACTACAAACTGCGCAGTCTCGAAGCCCAATTGCAGGAACGATTTCTCGCTGAATATCGCCAGATTGTGCCCGGTGCCACCGATGTTCGCGATCCGGTCGCCGCCGTATCGTCGTTGCGATCGCGTGCGGGTGGCTCAGGTTCCGATTCCCCGGAATTGCTGTTGCAGTCCCTGCAGCAACTGAGCCGCGCAATGCAGCGCAATGCTAAAGCGAAGATTGAAGCGATCAGCTATCGCGCGGGCGTTGTTGATGTTCGCCTGTCCGCGCCCAGTGTTGCCGTGCTGGACAGCATACGGCAGATTGTCGACGAGAGTGGTACGTTTACCGCCAGAATTCTCTCAACCGATCAGGAAGGCGACATTGTCAACAGTCGGATTCAGATACAGGCGAATGGCCTATGAAAGACTGGTTTGAGGAACTCGAAGTTCGCGAGCGATTGTTTCTCGTGGTCGGCGCACTCTTTGTTGCCGGTGCTATTTTCTATTACGCGATTTGGTCGCCGCTGGCGCGCGGGCAAGCGACCTTGTCAGCGAATGTCAGCGCACTGGAACGTTCGCTCGCGGAGTTAAAACCGCTCAAAGCCGCCTTGAGTAGCGCGGGTGTTTCATCGACGACGATCGCGGGAGGCAATCAATCACTGGTCGTCACCGTCGATACGACATTGCGCGAGCACGGTTTGTACAGCACCCTGCAACGCAGTCAGCCGACACGTGACAACGGTATTCGCGTTGAACTCGAAGATGCGCCTTTTGACGATTTGGTTCTCTGGTTGGGCGATCTCGGCAATCGATACGGCTTGCAGGTTATCTCCGGCAGTTTTTCCGCGCCCGCGCAAGATTCCCAGGGTCGGGTCAATGTGAGCCTGACGCTGGAGAAGCAGTGACCTATTCCCCGAAAAGACTGATCGTTGTTGGTGTCGCAACGCTGCTGCTCGGATTGCTGGCCACTTTTCCGGCCCGCATTGCCTACCACTGGTTTGCGCCGGCTACACTGCAACTTGCCGGCATTGACGGCACCGTCTGGCGCGGCAGCGCCACGGAGGGCCAGGCCGCGGGTCTCTATATTCGCAACCTCTACTGGACGTTCAAGCCGCTGTCATTGCTGACGGGAAAACTGGCCTTCAATACGCGCATGGATCCGGCCGGCGGCTTTATGCAAACCGATCTGTTTACCGGCATGAACGGCGACATCCTGTTCGAGAATCTCGAAGGGGCTGTTTCCATCGGAGCACTGCGGGATCTGATTCAAATACCCGGACTGGACGGACGGATCAGTCTGCAGTTTTCGGCACTGGAAATTATTGACAATCTCCCCGCAACTGCGAACGGCGTCGCTGAAATCACCAACCTGTTTGTTGCCGGACTGTCATCGGCCCCGATTGGCGACTTTCGAGCGGAATTCAGCTCGACAAGTGACGGCATTCTCGCGAGCATCGAAGACACGGCTGGCATGTTTGACCTGGCCGGGACACTCCGGGTTTCCCCGGATGGTGTTTACTCGCTGATCGGCTTGATCGCACCGACAACGACTACAACACCTCAGGTTATCGAGCAATTGCGTTTTCTTGGATCGCCGAATGCGCGTGGGCAACGCGAGTTTCGCCTCGAAGGTGAGCTTCGTTAGCCTTTGGAATGACCGGACGAAGAAGCCGGCTCACCGCTAACCGAAACCTCGCGAAATTGCTGCAGTAACGGAAAATACAAGGCCGCCTTTACCGACACATCTTCGTAGTGGCGATAAATGGCCACGTACTTTTGCAACTGTTGTCGGTACCGTTCCGTTTCGTGAGACAGGAACTCGTCAAGACCTCCCCCTTCGTGGGTCGAGGTCTTGTAGTCGATAATCCAGTGGACGCCATGGTCGTCGACGCGTACGCGGTCAATAATGATCGACTCGACATGGTTTTGCCAAAGGCCCGTCAATGCCAGTTCTGCGCGACCCTCTCCCTCCAGGATCCAGCGACCCTGAGGGTCCTGCAAGATACCCGACAGGGCCTCTCGTACGCGCTCACAGACAAAACCAAGGTCGTCGCTCGCGACGTGCAAGTCTTGAGCCCACAGACGTGTCGTCGAATCAGTCGCACTGAGTTGTGCGGCATCCGGGAGGCGGCGCGCTTCAACGAAGGCATGCAGCCACCGATGGACGATCGTTCCCGCATGGCGTGCGGCCGTGCCGACCCAGTAGAACTCAACCGGCTTGTCCTGGATGTCAGGCCTGTCCCGATGATCCGTATATGAGGCCGGCAATTCAGGCGGCCGCGGCATCGCCCAGTCCTGTGCGCTGCGTTGCAGTGGCGCAATCAAATAGCCTTCTGAATCGTCAATCTCGGTAGCCGCTCCCTCGTCGTCGTATTGAGCGAATGCTTTCGCAAAAGTCGCTTCGAGCGCAGGCCAAAGCCGGTACAAAAGGCTGCCGGCATTCGGCAATCGCATGTCGGCACCGTCAGGCGACGTATTCACATGACCGATCAGATGCAGCGACTTCTTCGCGCGTGTGCAGGCTACATAGAGCAATCGATCCATCTCCAGGCGATCGCTGTCCTGTAAACGTGCCTCAATGTATTGATGCAGCGGATCGTTCTCGAGTTCGGCGGATGGTCCAACCGGGCTGATGATCATGTCACTCGCACCACTGTCGCCAGGAACATTCAGCCAACTCAGGACCGCCTTCTTGTTGGTACTCGTTGCACGTCCGAGCGACGGCAGGATCACGTGATCGAACTCGAGTCCTTTCGCCTTGTGAATCGTCATGACCTGAAGGCGACAAAGCTCGTTCACCTGGCTGGACACGCGCTCATCATCGAGGCGTTGCTCAAGCTCCGCAGGGTCTGCCAGCGTTCCGGCGGTTTCCAGTTTTTCCAGCACATCGAAGAATCGATAAACATTGTCCAGGTGTTCACGCGTCTGGATATGGCCGGGCCCACCCAGGAGATGCCAACTCGATTCAATACGAAGTCGCAGTGACTGCACTCGATTCGGGGCGAAACAGCGCTGCAAGACCGGTATGAAAGCGGCCAGCAACGTTTGCGCATCCTGCGACAACGAGGCCAGGCGAGATTCGTCCTGAAGCAGGCTCCAGACCGTGTCACCTTTTGCGTTGAATACCAGTCGATGCAGGTCCGTCCAGGTCAATCCCACCAAGGGACCGCGTAACAGGCCAAGCCAGGCAGTCCTGTCGCCCAGGTGACAAAATGCGCGCGTTAGTGCCAGTAAATCAATGATTTCCGGCAGGTCCGTCAGCCGGTCGATCTCGCGCGCATGATAGTCGATCGCGTTTCGGCGCAGCTCCGCGAGAAGCAGTTTCAACTGCGTGCGGCTGCGTACCAGCACAACAACGTCCTGCTCCACGGGTGTCGTCAGGCATTCTCTGATTACCTCTACGGTCGTCAGCGCCTCCACCGCAGCACTCGCGTTAAACAGGGCATGAACCTTGCAATCGCCGCTTGCGTGCAAGCTCGGGACGGGTACGGATTCCGAATATCGAACCGCTCCCGAACCGATATCGTCGCGCTCGGGGAATATTTGTGCGAATACTGTGTTGAACCAATGCACCAGTCGCTCGGCCGAACGAAAATTTTGTCGCAAGGTCAGCGACTCGAGCGGTAAGCCACTGACCCCGGCCTCCCGTGCAAGCACGAATTGCCCGACCTCGGCATTGCGGAATCGATAAATTGACTGCATCGGATCGCCCACACAAAAAAGCGTACGGCCGTCTGTGGCTTGCCAGCCTGCCGTCAGCCTTTCGAGTAATCGGTACTGGCCAATGGAGGTGTCCTGCATTTCATCCAGCAAGAGGTGGCGGATGCGATAGTCAAGCATCAACGCGATTTCACCGGGCTCGTCAGGGTCTCCCAAGGCGACCTCGGCCGCCTGCGCAACCTCAACATGATCAATAACGCCCTGCTCGCTGAACATGCGTTTTAGTTCCGTGACGGCCAGCGGCAGCAAAGTGAGTAGTGAGAGCAGAACATCCCATTGCTGATCGTCGTATCGTGGCTCAGGCAAGAGACGCACACGGTGCAGCGCACTGAGCAAGACGTGATCCGACGACAGATCGCCAATGAGCTGCATCCAGGCCTTTTTCTGGCCATCATCGCCGGTCGGGAAACCGTCCGCTTTGGTGATCGTTTTGCGCCAGGTGCCGGGTTTGGTCAGCAGCAATGAGGCAATGCCTCGCCATTTCGCCAAATCCTCCGCCGCGTTGCCGGGGATCTTTTCCAGACCAGAAAGTATCGCCGCGACATGTTCGTTCTTACCGCAATCGCGGAGTGTTGAAGCGGCATAGCTGACCAACGCCGGCAATCCGTCAACGTCGTTTCGTAGAAGCCTTTGTCGAGTTTTGCTCAAGTGCTGTTGAACCACATCCGCGATGTTCTGTTCCAGCAGCTTGCGCACTGCTGCGGCATCTTCCACCTGACCGCTCCCGGTAATCATCAACCATTGATCGCGGGTCTCGAGCATGCGAGAAACGTAGGTTACATAGACGCCGGTATTGTTATCCAGATGACTCAGCACATTTTCAACGGCGGCATTCCGCGCGTCGTTGCCCAGTAACCAGTCAAGTGTCGCAACAGCGGCCGACCGGTAAATGGACTTCGCTTCCGCATCGACGACCGTAGTGGAAATGCCACCGATTCCGGAGCTCAGCGGCAACAGGCGAGCGATTCCTGCACACAGGGAGTCGAGCGTCTGGATACGCATACGCCGCGGTGTTTCGATCAAATGCCAGCCAAGCGCCGCATCCCTTGCCATTACCGCGATCGCGGCATCGAGTGTTATCTGCTCATGAGCGAATTGTGCAACAGCGCCCGCCTTTGCCTGTTGCAGCGACTTCGCCACTCGCTGTTGCATCTCGCGCGCGGCCTTGCGCGTAAACGTAATCGCGAGCACTTCCTCCGGATTGTCGACGGTCGCAAGAAGCCGCAAATAACGCTGGATCAGTAACTCGGTTTTTCCTGAGCCGGCCGGTGCCTGAACGATGAAGGAGCGCGTGACATCGAGCGCTTGCGCACGGGCGCGGGAATCCGCCTCAATCAGCGCCGGCTCAGACAGCACGTTTATGCTCCTCGGCCCGACTCAGCACATTCAACAGCCTGCTCTGTTCCGTACTAAGTCGCAGGTTGAGGCGTACATCGCCGGCACCTATTTGTTCCATGGCGGAGTACACCAGCTGCTTCCAGTTCCGCAACATGTCATGCCAGTCACTCTGGACAATGTCGTTCCAGGCGACACTACCGCCCACGCCCTTGTACAAGATTGCGCGACTGCCGATATTGAACAAGGCCAGCGCGCCGACCTCCTCTTCCAGCGCCGCGGCATAGACCACGACTTGCAGGTCGACCGGATTTCCGTCACGGCCCAGCAAATGCTTCACCAGGCCGGTCTTGTAGTCGATAATCAGCAGCGCACCATCCGACAGTCGATCTATACGATCCGCCCTCAGGCTCAGTTGGACTCCGGCGAATTCGAACTCAATGCGCTCCTCGACATGCTCAATACTAAATTCCGGGCGCGTCTTCTCCATCGCCAGGAATTGTGAAATTACCGCATGCAGGCGTACTCGCTCGAGCGCAAACAGTCGCCGTAAGATTGCGTCTGCGTGCCGCAATGACTCCGAAAACCCGGCCGTAATCGCCGCGTCGATCCGCCGGGCAATGTCCTGTTCGGACCATGCCGCTATATCGATACGGGACGGCTTTTGACGCATCAGTTGATACAGCGTTTCGTGCAACAAACTGCCGCGCAAACTCGCGGACAGGCCTTCCTCAAAGCGACGCAGCTCCTGTAATCCCAGGCGACCGAATGCAAAGGCCGCAAAGGGCTCGACCGTTTGCCGGTGAACGGTATACGCACCGCCCGCGACTCGCTCGACACCATCGACTGCAGGGACGGGATCATCGCTGATCGTGTGCGCGCCGGCACGGTCAAGCAGCGTAGCGGCATACCAACAGGGGTCGTTGTGATCGGCCGAGGGTTGCGCCGATAGTTCTTCGAGCAACGGGCTTGGCAATTGTGCGCTATCTTGCTCCGTACAGGCCCAGCTCAGGTGCACCGCCGGGGCTGATGCAACCAGGCGCGTTAGAACCCGGCGCGAATACTCCAGTGAGTCCTCCGGGCTGGCATCCGGCATGGCATGCGCACGTTGCAGATTTCGTGAAACAAGTGCCATCGGCTGACCGGATGCAGGCCAGCGACTCGCATCCGTGCCGGCTACCCAAAGATGGTCGAACTCCATGCCGGCCGCCTCCAGGCTACCCAGAAGACTGACCAGTCCGGGTCCCGTATCGGGTTGATAAACGATGTCGCGTGCAAGACTTTCCACGTAATGAACCGTATCGGAAAACGTCATTTCGGCAACGAGCACATCCAGCGCTGCAAACTCATTCAACAGATTTCGCCAGCGGTTAAGCAGCTGAAAATCACTACTGTTGAGTACTGCCTCGCCGGGCCAGCCAAGATTCGTCAATATCTCATCGAGACGTGCCGCCCAGTTGGCGGGCGTATCGTTTTCACCGGCCAAAGTCTGCAATGAGGCAATACCCCGTACACCATCAAGCCAGCCAAGCGCATCCGTACTGTCGGCATACTCGGCAAGCGCGTCCGCCAGTGCGGCGGCTGTCCATTTGCGATCCGGCAGACTCCGCAATCGCAGTTCCAGTTTCGATCGCCCGTCCGTCCCGCCAGTGCCGAGAAACGGGCTGCGCAACAGGATACTCACATCGCGCGATACCAGCCCCCGCTGTGTCCAGCGCAGGCACAGCAAGGCAACGTGGATAGCCGGGTAAGCGGACAGCCTGCGACCATAGGAAACGTTGACCGACCGATCGTACGGCTGGCCGCCACTTTGCCAGCCGGGCGCAAGCCCCTCCCGGATCAGACGTGCGAATCGTGCCGATTCAGTCTCAAGGTCCGTGGCGACGATGGCCACCCGTGCCGCTGGATTCTGCGCCAGCTTTACTCTTGCCCAGGCACCGGCGGCCCGCATCTCGGCTTCTGCGTTCGCATAGGAAGAACAACTCAGGGCGGCCGCAGGCACCCCGCGCGTTGCCGCCGCAACCTTACAACCGACGTCTCTCAATGCAGCAAAAAGCGCCTCGATAACGGGCGTGGTTCGGTCAAAGCCGGCATACACAATGTGCTGAGGGAGCGGAAGCTCACCGGTGGGCAGCGCCGCAATCACGGTCGCCGCAACCTGCTCCGCATCGATCCAGTGACGTTCGAGCAATGCGTCTTTATAGCTTCGGGCTGCCTTCGCAAAAGCGAGCTCATCACGACTTCGTGCTTGCCGAGCAAGCTCGGAGACCGGTACCCGCCACTCGACGATGCGTTGCCAGGCTGCACGAGCCTGCCGGAGTATGTTGTGCGGCGGCGTAAGTGCGTCACCCAGATATCGAGCGACGCTCCGTTCCCAGAAAATCTTACTGGGATAGGGGTCGATCAAACGCGGCAGATTATTCCCTGCGGATAATTGCAGCAACGTACTTAACCAGTCCTGACAAGACTGAATTCGGGGTGTCGACCAGGCCAGACGTCCTGCCGCAAGCTGCTGTCTGTCGTGCTCGGCGCGCAGTTCACGGGCAAGCCGTCGGCTGGACGTTATAATCGTCGCATCTGCTTCAACAGCATCCGCAAGCCAGGTATAAAGAGCGCTACGGTCGCGCGTTTCAGTCATGCTGTCCTGAGACGAGATTGTGATGGATGTGGAAGATCATATAGCACCCGCCGCTCGAAGTGAGTCAATTTTTTCCTGCGATAACCCGCTTCATCCCGAAGTCGCCCGGCATCCATCTCGGCATAAAAAACCCGGCCAACCGTGACGGTTGGCCGGGCGGGTCCGCACGGAGATTGCGGATTGCGCGACTGAAACGCCGCAGCCGGTCATATGACCTAACTGCTATCCGATTCAGTCTTGCTCTTCGACCTCGGCACCCTTGACAATTGCGGGCTCCGGGGGCTTTTGTTCGGCCCTTTCAATAATTCCATACTGAACCAGTAATTCCAGTTTCTCTTCCTCCGTCACCCGGCTGATGGCCCTGATACTCACGGACTCTTGCGAAAAAGTACCGAAAATGATCGCGTCGCCGCCGTAAGGGCAGAGCTGACTGTCCCGCGATTCGAACCTGAGACTCGTGGAATGGCGCAGCTCATAGGCGGGCCAAAACAGGGTCACGAAATACGATCGCTTGCTGGAACTGCTAATCAGCAGGTGACTCTTGTCCAGTGGTCTATAGTCTCGGATAGTCCGGATCAGGATGCAATCCGTGCCTTGAAAATTGGCATCCGCGCGAACCTCGGATTCATCGCCAGTGCCGCCGGAAACAGTTGCGCATCCACTTAAAGTTAGTGCTATTAGTAATTGAAATATAAAGAGTTGTGTTATTTTTCCAGTCAACACTTTCTCCTCGTTTCCGGCCAATCCAGGCAACCATAATTAATCGTTTGGACATTCCAATTTGATATTAAGTTCAGCACAAATCCGCGCCCGGCTACGATGTCTGTCCTCATATTTCACGCTCAGCACGGTGCTCGGCAACAATCGGCCGTGCCGGATCCTGTAACCACTCGCTCCACGAACCCACGTAGAGACACGGTTCGGGTAATCCGGCCATTGAAGCTGAGAGCGCCAGATGACACGCGGTCACTCCGGAGCCACACATCACACCCCATTCCTTCTCGCCCGGCCTGACGCCAATATTGGCCCAGCAAGCCTTGATTTCAGCCTTTTCTCGCCACGTCCCGTCGGCGTTCAAGGTATCCGTAAACGGCAGATTAAGGGCGCCAGGCACGTGCCCTGCCACCGGATCGATGGGCTCCTGTTCCCCCCTGAAGCGTGCTCCGGCGCGAGCATCAACAAGCGTGAAGGCACTATCGGCGACCAGCCATGATTCAATCTGAGCGCTGCTCCAGATCCGATCCACAGCCGCACTACCGCTGAACGAGCCCGCCGGTGGTGCCGTTTCATCCTGACTCACCGGTTGATTCGCTCGCGTCCACGCGGCGAAACCACCATCGAGCAATGCGACATCCTGGTGACCGAGCCAGCGCAACATCCACCACAGGCGTGCGGCGACACCACCACCGGCATCGTCGTAAACAACAAGCTGTGAATCGTTCGATAGGCCCCATCGACGCAGGCAGTCAACGAACGTCTCAACCTCAGGCAACGGATGCCGGCCGGAACCGGCCGTAATGGGTGCGGCCAGATCGGTATCCAGATTCGCGTAACTCGCGCCCGGTATATGTCCGCTCCTGTAATCCTTCAGTCCCTGTTCGGGCTGGGCCAGCGAGAAGCGGCAATCCACAACCCGGAACGCCGGATTGTTCAGGTTTCCAGCGAGTGTGTTCACGGAGATGAGTGACTGATAACGTCTCATAGGCAGGGATACACCGTCGTTAATTTTTCCGCAAGGAACAAGACATCGCCCGCATTTCACTTGTACCGGGCGCTTGGGTCGTAGACAATACGCGTTTTTTGCGCCGCAGCAAAGTGGCGAAAACCTCGCTTTATCCGGTACGGGAGACCCTTCGGTGGAAAAAATTCTGGTAGGCCTGAAACGTGTCGTCGACTACAACGTCCGCGTCAGAGTGCGCTCCGACGGCAACGGTATTGAGACCGATGGCGTCAAGATGAGCATCAACCCGTTTGATGAAATTGCCCTCGAAGAGGCTTTGCGGATCAAGGAACGCGGTGAGGCCAGCGAAGTCATCGTCGTCTCCATCGGCCCATCCGAGGCGCAACAGCAGCTTCGTACCGGGCTGGCAATGGGCGCAGACCGCGCCATTTTGATTGAGAGCGCGGAGCCTGTCGATCCACTGAGCGGGGCGCGCGTATTTCTCGAATTGGTCAATCGCGAGCAACCTGGACTGGTTTTGCTGGGTAAACAAGCTATTGATAACGACAACAACCAGGCCGGCCAGATGCTGGCTGCTATCTGGGGCTGCCCGCAGGCGACGTTTGCGTCCAAAATTGATATTCAGGGATCGACAGCAACCGTCACGCGTGAGGTCGATATCGGGCTCGAGACCATCGAAATCGAGCTACCCGCCGTTATTACCACCGACTTGAGACTCAATGAACCCCGTTACGTCAAACTGCCCGACATCATGAAGGCCAAAAAGAAGCCACTCGATATCACACCGATTGCCGACCTTGGCGTCGAAATGGCCAGCGCCTACACCAACGTCGCATTTGATCCTCCGGAACAACGCACCAAGGGTGTCATGGTTCAGGATGTTGCGGGACTCGTGGATGCACTGAAAGACAAGGGGCTGATCTGATGTCAAAAGTACTGGTTATTGCCGAGCACGATGCTTCGACGCTGAACGAGAGCACCTCGAAATGCGTTGCCTGTGCCAATGAACTGCCGGACGCGGAAATTGAAATCCTGGTCCTCGCAAAGGACGGTAGCGGGATTGCACAGCAAGCGGCCGCACTGGACTCTGTCGCGAAAGTCCTGCTCATCGAAAATGACGCGAACGAACACGCGCTCGCTGCAATCCTGGCACCGCAGATTGTTACGCTCGCCAGTGAGTACTCTCACGTTTTCGGTCCGTCCACCACCTTCGGCAAGGACCTGATGCCACGCGTCGCCGCATTGCTGGGCGTCAATCAGGTCAGCGACATCATGAGCGTTACCGGCAGCCACACATTCAAGCGACCCATTTACGCGGGTAATGTTGTGCTGACGGTTGAAGCGCCCGCCGACCTTCCCGTGGTTGCCACGATCCGCACAGCGTCCTACAAGAGCGTTGCGACAACGAACAATGCCGCGGTGGAAACGCTCACCGACAACACCGAATTGCCACAACACACTCGCTTCGTCGAACTCAGTGCCGGAAGTTCAGATCGTCCGGACCTGCAAACGGCTGCCCTGGTGGTATCCGGTGGACGGGCTTTGGGCAGCGCTGAAAACTTTGACTTGATTTACGGCCTGGCCGACAAACTGGGTGCGGCCGTTGGTGCTTCCCGAGCCGCCGTAGATGCAGGCTATGTTGCAAACGAGCTGCAGGTCGGACAAACCGGCAAGATCATCGCCCCGGAACTTTACGTCGCGATCGGTATTTCCGGTGCGATACAACATCTCACCGGCATAAAAGATGCGGGTACGATCGTTGCCATTAACAAAGACGAAGACGCACCGATCTTTGAAGTCGCCGACATCGGTCTGGTAGGTGATTTGTTCAAGATCATTCCTGAACTAAAAGATGCGCTTTGACGATGATGCGCGGAGCTTATGGTCGATGGTTTTAGTTTGAAATTAAGACAATTGCTGAACATGAACCGGGGCATTCTTGTACGCAAGGACCTCTCTCGAAAAAAACCGTCCAGGGCTCATCGTGGTGGCTCTTCTTATTCAGTTCTTACATCATTACAGTCTTGATTGATTTATTCAGGTAAGGACGACGATCTTTCCACCGGCCGCATTGTCTTCCATGCAGCGGTGTGCTTCAGCAATGTTGTCCAGTTGAAACACACGGCCGATTCCGGGCTCTATCCGGCCAGCCTCAACTTCGTTCGCGATCGTTTCAAGCGGTGTATCGATAAAGTCCTGCGCGCTACCTGAGTAGGTGGTGAGGTTCACCGTAGACGGGATCGCAGCCATTGGACTGAATTGTTCTAACTCCCAGGCATTGCCGACCATACCGGTCATGCACACCGACCCGCGATGGGCAACGCTTTGCAGGGAGTCGAGCAGCGTTGTTGTGCCGATGAGCTCGAGAACTTTGTTCACTCCGTCCGGAAATACCTGACGGATATCGCCTGCGATATTGCCGTCGTCGATGAACACGAGATCGGCGCCGTTATTTTTCAACATCGATTCGCGATCCGTTATTCGGGTCGTTGCGGCGACGGTGGCACCTTTTCGTTTCGCCAGAATCGCGGCGGCCAGACCGACTGAAGTGGTGCCCCCGCGGATCAGCAAGGATTGGCCGGCCTGCAGATCCAATGACCTGGTCAGAGAACCCCAGGCCGTCTGCATCATTTCAGGAAGAGCACCGAGTACGTGCCAATCTAACGATGTGTTTATGGCCTGCACTTGTTCAGCTGGCACCGACGTGTATTCAGCGTAGCTGCCGTCGAATGCCCGCCCCATCCCGCCCATGGCGGTTGCCACGATCTGGCCCCGGTTGAATTCACGACCTGGCGCATGTTCCACGATGCCGACGGCCTCGATACCGAGCACGCGGGGAAAGCGAACCCCGGGCGAGAGGCCCCGGCGCGTGAACAGCTCAGAGCGGTTCAGACCAAAGGCCTTCACTCGGATCAGGATCCACCCGGGCGCCGGCCGGGGAATCGGCCGTTCTTCAATCACCAACACCTCGGCAGCGCCTGGCTCACGAATCACGGCGGCTTTCATGGTCAGCGCATTCATCGCGCTATCCTCAGCGCATGGAGGCCACCGGCCACGCTAAATAGCGGATCGAATTTATTCACAGTGTTCTCCCTAAAAGACTCAGTGAGGCCGACGGACTAGCGCCGCGGGTTGGTGGTGGAAAAGGCATAACGCGCAATCTTCCAGTTGCCGTCGACCTTTTGCAGGATGAACAACTCCTGGTTGCCTTCGCGGATTTTGTCGCCCGTGGCATTGATTGTCGTCGTCCCGGTTGAGTTGGTGCGTGCAAATGCCCAGTCATCGGCAATCGTCTCAACCTCGACGATGTCGAACTCGACGTTCAGGTCGATGGCTTGAAACACCGCGGTGTAGGCCGCTTCCAGCTGATGAGCGCCAACGGCCGACGGCTTGTGCTGTGCCATGAAAACTCCGTCTTTGGTGTAGAGCTTCAGAACGCCGCCGACGTCGCTGGCATTGAGCACCTGTTGGTACGCCCTGAGCAGCGCGTGGACGTCCTCTCGGTCCGAATCAGCGGCCTGCACGCACGACAACAAGCCTAAAACCAGGCTGGCAGCCGCCAGTGTTTGAGTCAGTCGGCTTTTCACAATTTATCTCCTTGGCAATGGGTTGGGGTGCTACGGAAGATACGGTAGACTTTTCCATACATAAGAATAAGCGCATAATATGCAAAGCTCTTTTCCATACCTGGAATTATCAAATTAGATGATCGACAAGAATGCGATGGCGCTGTACGTAAAAGTCGTTGAAAACAATAGTTTTTCGAGAACAGCTCAGCGAGAGGACGTCCCCGTCTCGACCGTGAGTCGAAAGATCAGCGAACTTGAGAAAGCGTTGGGCGTGCGGCTGCTTGAACGCTCGACACGACGACTTCGAATGACCGAAATCGGCCAGGATTACTACCAGCGCTGCCGACGCGGACTGGATGAGTTTGAAACCGCCAATCTGATGGTGAGTGATCAGCAAGCTAATGTGTCAGGACGCCTGCGCCTGTCGGTACCGCCCAGCCTTTCCGATGCAGTCGTTATGCCGCTCATCGAAGCCTTCCAGGCGCTCTACCCCAATGCAACCGTCAATTGCCTGGTTACAGACCGTCATGTCAATCACATCGAAGACGGCATAGACATTTCCTTTCGGGTCGGCGATTTAATCGACAGCAGCCTGGTAGCACGGCGGTTACTGAACTATCGATCGGTGCTGGTTGCTTCGCCGGGTTACTTACAGCGGGCTGGCGCACCCGCTCATCCGAATGAGCTTTCCTTGCACGGCTTGGTTGCGTTCTCACGCTGGCAGCCGGCCGTAACGTGGATACTGGAAAACAATGGCGAAACGTATAAGGTCAACGTGCAACCGCGCATTGCTATCAATGACTACGCAGGTGTACAGAGCGCGGTCATCAAAGGACTGGGCATTTCAGAAATCCCGCAAATCTTATGCGGTCCGGGCCTTCAGGATGGTCGATTGGTAGAGGTCATGCCCGAATGGAAATTTTCGCCGGTAACATTGTCTGCCGTCTATCCCAGTAACCGTAATCTGTCCCGGCTTGTACGATTGTTTAAGGATTTTTGTGTCGAACGGATTCAAGGTCTCGCGCCTCACGCGAAAATCACATAAGCCGTAAAGGAGTTCATATTGAAGCGGTATTGGTCTTAAGTTCCTTCTATTTCCGCGTTCAATTGCCGCTCATACTCCGCATGGTCGTAGTGCCCACGTGACTCAAGGATCAGGCCGTCTCCGTCAAAGGTCCACTCCTCAAACCCTATTAAGTTGATCGGGGTTCCCGCGCCGCCCGGGCCCGAATGCGTCCCGGTCCAGTGCCAATAAAAAACGGCTTGCTGATCTTTCTGATGTATCGCCACCATTTTTAGGATTTACGCTCACAGAGTCCGCGTTCCGGTATCGAGCCGTTAGTAAACCAATGGCTCGACCCAGGCACCCACACTGGCTTTGCCAGTTGGCGCCCAGCCAAGACACGGCCACCCCGCAAAGTGGTCGTGCCAAAGAGCAACCTGTGCATCGACGCCGTCAGAAGAAGCCTGGCGTCAGGAGCGCCAGCGAGATTATTCTTTCCATGTCACTTCCGCCACGAAATCACTCTAAACCTGTGACCACATCGTGACATTCCGCCCTGCTAGTCCTTTCCTCTTGCGCTTTCGTAGCTGTGTCTTGCTCTGGCAACTTCGTTCAAAGCCTCGCGCAGCTCCGCATGTTCCGACAACAACGTTTTCATCTCGCGCCACATCATCTCCTCTTTTTTTCGCGTTCTTGAATCCTGCGAAAAGGTGCCCGATCGAGCGGCTTCGAAATCCGGCACTTCCAGTTGCGCAGCGGCCAGTTGGAGGCTTTGAATGTATCGTGCGGATGCGGCCGCTTCGAGTTTCGTCGCGAATTTCGGAGTACATACGTGATACCGCCTGCGCTCACCAAGAATCGTTTGAAAGTCGCAATTTATATCGAATTCGTCGCGACTGTTCAGCGAATTAAAAACGTTAAAGAAGTCTTCCTGAGCGCTGTACATTTCACTGCGCAAGTTGGTCAACGACCTTTCGCCGTAGACGACAACTTCTTCGACGCTTTCAGCAGCGTTCCCCGTTTCTTCCTGGGCGAGCACTACCTGGAACGGACTCGCAAGTGCTACTGAAAGCACCAGCACGTACTGGATGAAAATCTGTGCACTATTCGTCAGTTTGGACGGCATGAGGGTTCCTGCAATCGAAATTTATAAATTAGCCAGAATAGCCTCAGCCTTGCTGACGTCGAATTCGCCGGGTGCTTCTACTGCGACGTGGGTCGCAGTGCCATCGTCAACAATGATCGCAAATCGCTTGCCGCGCATGCCCAGGCCAGCTCCCGTTGCATCGAGCTCGAGATCGAGCGCGCGTGTGTATTCTCCATTGCCGTCCGCCAGCATAACGACTTTGTCGCCAACATCGCGATCTTTTCCCCAGGCGTCCATGACAAAGACATCATTCACGGCCATACACGCTATTGTGTCGACACCCTTCTCAAACAGGCTGTCGGCCTGACCGACGTATCCGGGTAAATGCCCCTTTGAGCAGGTCGGTGTAAAGGCACCGGGAACCGAAACGAGCACAACCTTTTTGCCGGCAAATAACTCGTCAGCAGACATTCCCCCGGGTCCCGACTCGGTCATCACTCCGAACACGCCGGAGGGCATTTTTTCGCCTGCTTGTATTGGCATTTGTCTTCTCCTCAGTATTTTACGGCGTGCTGTCATCGCAGCACCGCGCAAGTATAATCGTCTCAACCACAGGAGGCAGTATGATTTTCGAATTAAATGAAGAGCAGCAGATGATTCAGGCCGCCGCCCGCGAATTCGCACAAAATGAAATCGTCCCGATTGCCGCGGAATTTGACGCCAGCGGAACATTTCCGCTGGCCACGATACGCAAGGCCGGCGAATTGGGCTTCATGGGCGTTGAAGTTCCTGAGGAGTACGGTGGTGCGGCGTTCGATACCATTGGCTATGCCCTGGTAGTGGCAGAGATCTCCGCCGCCGATGCAGCGCACGGCACGATCGTATCGGTAAATAATTCTCTGTATGGCAATTCCCTTATGGACTTCGGTACGGACGAGCAAAAACAGCGATTCCTGGAGCCTGTCGCTTCGGGCAAAGTCATTGGCGCCTACGCGCTAACCGAGCCGCAATCCGGCTCTGACGTATCCATGATGCGCGGCCGCGCCCGGCTTTCGCCGGATGGCACCTACTATACGATCAATGCCAGGAAGGCCTGGATATCCTCGGGACCCGTCGCAAAGTACATCGTCTTGTTCGCCAAGACCGATACCGATGTGGACGCTTCTTCGGGTATCAGTGTTTTCCTGATTGACACCGAGGAAGCCGGTTTCGAATGCGGCAAAACGGAACCGAAGATGGGTATCCGGGCATCGGCGACCTGCGAGATAGAGCTAAACGACTATCGATGTCCCGTTGAGAACCGTATTGGCGAAGAAGGCCAGGGATTTCGCATTGCGATGACCGTACTGGATGCCGGTCGAATCGGCATTGCCGCGCAAGCGCTCGGGATTTCCCAGGCCGCTTATCAAGCGGCCATTGAGTATTCACGCGAACGGCAGGCTTTTGGAGCCAAAATAGGCAGCTTTTCAGCGATACAGTCGAAAATCGCCGACATGAAAGTCCGCATCGAGGCCTCCCGGCTACTGGTGATGCAAGCGGCGTGGCAAAAAATGGAAAGCAGGAAAAACGGCACCCGCAATACGCTCAACAGCAGTATCGCAAAATTGTTCGCCTCCGAAACGGCCATGTTCGTGACACACCAGGCGATGCAGATTCACGGCGGCATGGGGTACAGCAAAGAACTGCCGCTCGAACGCTATTTTCGCGACGCAAGAATCACTGAGATTTACGAAGGCACCAGCGAAATACAGCGCATGGTCATTGGTCGTCTGGAGACGGGTCTGCGCTAGTTGCCGGCAGCAGGCTTTATGAGCTAGTACTCGTTTTCAGCAACATGCACGATTAACCCATCGAGCTCTTCGGTGACTTCAATCTGGCAGGTCAAGCGGCTCGTGTCTTTACGTTCATACGCCGCATCGAGCATGCTGTCTTCCATGTCGTCCATTTCAGGCATTTTGGAGATCCAGGCTTCGTCGATGTAGCTGTGGCAGGTTGCACAGGCGCACGCGCCACCGCACTCGGCCACAATGCCCTCAATGTTATTGTTGATTGCTCCTTCCATGACGGAGTATCCAACCTCCACTTCGACCTCGTGGCGTTCACCGTCGGATGTGATGTAACAAATTTTCGGCATTCTCGGGACTTCCTCTCGTTTCTATTTCGTGCGTTCGTTCATGGACCACAATAAAAACAGCCCGACTATTGCCGGGCTGTTGCAGAGTCACTCACTGACTATTTAGATCAGATACGATTGACCTGTTTACGTCGCTTGGCAAGTTCCGCTGCCTGCTTACGTGCCGCATTTTCGGCCAGTCGAATTTGTCGATTTCGTTCCAGATCACTGTTAATGACGTTAATCCATTGCCTGGCGATACGCGCAGAGCGTTTGGTCTTACCCGCTTCGTTGAACGCCTTAATAGACTCCTGATATTTCTGCAGGTTGTAAAGACACATGCCCAGCGAAATCTGTGCATTGTCATCGCTCTTGATGCCACCCTTGCGTATACCCGTGCGCACGGCCGATACGCATTCACTGTATTTACCCAGATTCAGATAGGCATTCCCCAGGCGCAAATCCAGCTCGCCCTCGTCACTCAATCTGGCCGCTTCCTGAAGGGCCGGAATAGCCGATTCGTCCTCTTGAGCCAGTGTCCAGGCCTGTGACAGCAAGCGATAGTTTTTCGCTGTCTTGCCGACTCGACCGGTTTCCATTTCGCTGTCGAGCAACCTGGCCGCTTTATAGGGCACTTCCGCCTGCATGTAGAGTTGCGCCATTGTGACCAACTCAGGCTCTTTTTCCAGAAGATTCTGAGTGTGCGCGGCGTCGTAGGCATAAATCAGATTCTCGTCTTCGCCCAACTCGGTGAAAGCCCCGGCCAACGAAAACCAATATCCTTTCTTCGGCCATTTCACCAGAAGAATCTTTTGAATATCGCGGACCTTCTCAAAATTTTCCTGCTGGAAATAGGCGAAATTCAACAGCGTATACCAGTCCTCTTTGACTTCTTTGTTGCGTTTCGTAGCAACTTCCATGGCTGTTTCAATGGGCTTGATCATCTCGGCGAACTTGTTCACCTGATAGAGATTTTGCGCGTATAGAATGTACGGGTCTGGCGCCGGATTCGTTTCAAGCTCGAAATATCGCTCAAGCAGCCTGATTCCCTCGTCGTAGTCTTCCTCCATCGTATTGAGCTGCGCCATTGTATAGATGGTGCCCTTCAATATTTGTGGCTCGATGCTCGGAATCCGGATCATTTGATCGTAGGCCTTCAACGCAGCACTGATGTTGTCCATGTTGTAATAGACGAAGCCTAAGTAGTTGAGGACGTTTTGCCGCTCATATTCTGAAAGCTTGCCGCCATTGATCAGGTTATTCAGAATCTTCAGCGCGGGATTGTATTCCTTGGCATCGACGTGCTCTTGCGCTTTGGTGATCTTGTCATAGACGGCCTTACTGACCGCCTGGGCCTTCTTGGTTTGCTGCTTGTCGCGCTCAGCACGCTCCTCTTTTTTCGTCGTCTGCGCACTGACCGAACCAATGGCGAGAAAAACAGCCATAACGACCAGTACGATTCGGGTGGATATTCTATTTGAAATATTCATTCTCATTGATTCCTCAGTGTCGTCCCGCACTTGGAATTGCTCTCCATGATTTGTCTCTTAATCTTCCATCTTGAAAGTAATTCGAGTCTTGACACCGGCGACGCTAATCGGCACACCGTCAACGACACGCGGTTTATACTTGAACTTAAGCACCGCCCGCGTGGCCGCCCGTTCGAATAATCCGCTGGTTGAAAAAAGTACAATCGGATCAATAACACTGCCCGCCGCAGTCACGGTGAAACTCATGTCTACATAGCCTTCAAGACCACGTGACTGAGCACGCGCCGGATAGATGGGTGCCACACGAACGATGGGCAGATAATCACCCTCGGCAATGTTCATTCCGCCGGGCCCGCCAATATCGATATTTTGCGAGACGGAAGGAGGCGGCACATTGATCGTCGGCGCATTGGGGTCAATGTTATCCAGATCCTGCGGTGGTACCTCAGGCGGAACCTGAGGCGGCTTTGGCGGCTTCTCCGGGGTGATGTCCTGTGTATTGACGTTTTCGTTACGTCGTACGCGGACGAAATCCAGAACTGCACGCTCCCTTGGCTTGACCAGCGCCTCCTTACCCGATGCGATAAGGATTTGCATGACGAATAACAGGCTTAGCGTAACAACACACCCCGCTACAATAGAAAAAGCGTATCGGCCTAACATAAATTCATTCTCCTGCTGGCTTTCCAATACTGTGCTTTCACAGCAGTGCCTAGTCGTTATTCGCTGCGATGGAAATGTTATAGACGCCGGCCTGTCGGGCCGCATCCATAATAATCACGAGCATCTCATTGGTTGATTTCTTATCCGCCTGAATCACAACCGACCCCTTCGGGTTTTCCGCGTGAAGTCGCTCGATATTCGGTCGCACCGCACGCGGATCGATCAGTCGTTTGTCGATCCAGATTTCATCGTTCGGGCTGATCGCGATCAATATATTCGCATCTTCAACTTTCTGCGCCGTTGGAGCGTCGGGTCTGTTCACATCGATTCCGGCCTCTTTAATAAAAGACGCCGTAACAATGAAGAAAATAAGCATGATGAATACAACATCGAGCATGGGCGTCAGATCGATCTCCGCCTCTTCTTCCTGTTCTATTCCCTGATTGCCTCTACGCATAACAATTACCTTTTAGTGATCCATGGTGAGCGAGTCCCCAAGGAACTCAATCTCACGTGCTGCCCGCCTGGTTAACAGAGTGACCAGGAGCACTCCGGAGAGTGCTCCGACCATACCCGCCATCGTAGGCACTGTGGCCTGAGATACACCGGCCGCCATCGCCCTGACATTGCCGGAACCGGAAGTGGCCATCGCCCCGAACACCTTGATCATGCCGGTCACGGTACCCATCAGTCCCAACAAGGGACATAAGGCAACCAGCGTCTTGATCATCGATATCGGACCATTGGTCGCCATCGAAAACCGCGAAATCATTCCTTCCCGGATTTGATGCGCGTTCCACGACCGGCGCTCTGCCCGCTGTTCCCAATCGGCCTGTATGTCCTTCGCGATGGTTTTCAGATTGGTTCTGAAAAACAACAGACGTTCGATAATTAACGCCCACATCGAAAAAATCACGACCGCGATCCACGTCAATACAGGGCCACCCAGTTCCATGAAATCCCGGATGGCCTCTAAAGCATCAGCTAGCCAAAGCATATTCGCTCCTTACCGGCTTATGAACCGTGCTTCTCAGAGTGAACGGCAACAATGCCCGCGCTCTGCGAATGGATGATGTTGACGATCTTGCGACTCTGGCCGCTGACCAACGTATGAATCAGGATCATCGGAATGGCGACAACCAGTCCCAGTACCGTCGTCATCAACGCTTGCGAGATACCGCCGGCCATCATTTTAGGATCGCCTGCACCGTACAACGTAATGACCTGGAACGTCTTGATCATGCCGGTCACTGTTCCGAGCAGCCCCATCAACGGAGCTACGGCGGAAATAACCTTGATCAGCAACAGTCCTTTGGTCAATCCGGGCATTTCTTTCAATGCCGCCTCACTCAGTTTCAGCTCGATCGTTTCGGTATCGGCATTTCGATTTGACTCGTAAGCTGCAAGAACACGTCCCAGCGGATTGTTGGTACTCGCCGTATCGCTTTTCAGCTGCGCCTTAACCCGACGACCATCACCCGACAGCCCGACCCAACGCCACAATGCGATGAGGAGCCCGATGAAACCGAGCGCGATAATGCAATAGCCCACGATGCCACCCTGATGAACTCGTTCCATCACAGTGGGCGATTCGACCAACAAAGCCAGAATGCCACCGCGCGTCACGTCAAGGCCGAATCGAACCAGCCCATCCGTCGAGTCCAGCATGTCACCGGTAGAATTCGTATAACGCGCCTGTTCCGGCTGACGTTGCAATTCCGTCACGTTTTTAGTCTGCGAATCGTATTGCAAATAACCGTCTTCGAAAGCCAGGTTGAATACGCCGACACGAACGACGTCACCCGTGACACGGTCGCCATCTGCCGTCGCATACTCCGTCTGGAAACGAACAATCTTGCCCTGCTCCGTAACTTCGCGCTGCAGCTCAAACCAAAGTCGCTCAATGTCTGCGATTGAGGCCAGGCTGCTGGCACTGGCCATTTTGCTGCCCAGCTCGACCAGGAAATCCGCACGATTCGGAAATTGAATGTTGGTCAGGGAAGTATCGAATCGCCCCTGCGCATCACCCGAAACCGTCTGCAAGACACCGAACAACTCTTTCAGTGCGCCAAGACGCTTGTCCAGGGCAGCTCTCGCATCGACAATTTTCTGTTGGTTCGACGCAAACAGATTTTCCAGTCGCTGGCTGTTATTTTCCTGGCGAGTGCGTTCCGCGCGTGATTGATTCAACAGGCTTTGCTGTTCGCCGCGCGCCGCTGCAAAACGTGCTTCGCGTTGTTTGGCTTCCACCGAATCCCGGGCCTGGCCTTGCTCGATCTGCTTCAAAAGCTGATCCATTGAGCTGGCATCTTCCTGCGCCTGTGCTGCACCGAAGGCAAGCAGGCAGGCAGCGATAATTATTGTTATGCGTTTCATTTAGGAAGTCTCCCCGGCATTGGTTGCAGCGGGCATTGGCAATAACAGAAGTTCAGGTGCAATCAACTGTCTTGCCATGCGCAGGCCTTTTCGAATTTCACTACGGTCTTCATTGCCGAGCACGACGAATTCGCCCGCGTCTACATCCCACATTCCGGTGATTTGCGAATCGTCAGACTGGAAGTACAAACCGATGCGGCCGATTCTCAACATGTTGTAGTCGCGAATACCACCTTCGATTTCCAGCGTTTGTTTGTACCATTCCGCCGAAGAACCATAGTCGAGTTCGATCTGGTAGGCCTCCATCACTTTGCGGAATTTCTCCGCAACGCTGACATCAGAACGCGCCAGTGTGCCTTTCAGTGTCTCGACCCGTTTTTCACGTTCATCGAGCAAGAACGGAATATCCAGTGCAATGGATTGCGCGATGCCATCGATCATGCGCTCCATCAACGGGAAGATTTGCCGGTTGATGACGTCAACCTGGTCCATGGACAAGGCGATATCGTCCAGGGTCGCCTGTTGGCCCTGTACCTGGGCTGTCATCAAACGGTTATAGACTCTGAGGCCATCAACTTCTTTGTTAATCGCCCGGTACTGATCAGTCAGCGTTCGTGCAGCCTCGTTCGTATTATTAACGCGTTCCTGTGACGCCTGAGCGAGCTTCAGTCGTTTTTCGTCTGCGCGAAGCACATCGTCGACTGTCGCCTGCTGGGCGAGGACGCTGCCGGTTAGCACTAAAACAACTGCTGCAATTCCTACAGTTGTCATATGCCGACTGCTACTTTTGTACCGTTTCATGGATACTCCTTCAAATACATCGGTTTTAGGTTATTTGGATATTTGGAAGAGGGATGCGCCGTATTCAAACGAATACTTAGCACAATAGTTTCCGAAGACACGCCTCTCGCCGTGTCTTCTACTGCGCTCGCGACCCTCTCCCCTGACGTCGCGGCGGTTAAAATTTATTGCTACCTTCTCTCTGGTTCTAGTTATGGACCAAATCATCGTCACGGTACTCCGTTTTCCGCGATTGTTCGGTCGGACCCTTCATCCCTGTGGGCAAGAATAACATATGACTCATATATCGCCAGCCCAACAGTGACATAACATAAAGGTATGTGAATCACCGATATAGTTACGTTTGTAACCCACGCTGCCGACCCAGTTCAAGTTTCGCTATTGCCGCCCTGTGCACTTCGTCGGGACCGTCGGCAAGACGCAAAGTTCGCGCACCTGCCCAGGCGGCCGCCAATCCGAAATCGCCACACACACCGCCGCCGCCGTGCACCTGCACCGCGCGATCGAGCACGCGCAGCGCCATGGCAGGGGCAACGACCTTAATCATCGCAATCTCCGCTCGGGCCATTTTATTGCCCATTTTGTCCATCATGTCCGCCGCCTTAAGCGTCAGCAGCCTGGCCTGCTCAATGTCGATTCTGGATTCAGCGATGAGTTCCCGGACCACACCCTGTTCCGCCAGCGGCTTGCCAAACGCCACCCGTTCGCTCGCGCGTGCGCACATATCCGACAAAGCACGTTCCGCCATGCCGATGAGCCGCATGCAATGATGAATACGGCCCGGGCCGAGACGTCCTTGTGCAATCTCAAAACCGCGCCCCTCACCGAGCAGGATATTCGTCGCCGGTACCCGTACGTTTTCAAACGACATTTCGGCATGACCGTGAGGCGCATCGTCATAGCCATACACGGTAAGCGGCCGGACGATTTTCACGCCATGCGTTTTCATTGGCACCAGGATCATTGACTGCTGACTGTGGCGTTCGGCGTCCGGGTTCGTCTTACCCATAAAGATAAGGATCTCACAACGCGGATCCATGGCGCCCGAGGTCCACCACTTGCGACCGTTAATGACGTAGTCGTCGCCGTCTCTGAGAATCGTGGCTTGTATGTTGGTCGCATCCGAGGACGCCACCTCCGGCTCAGTCATGGCAAATGCGGAGCGAATCTCCCCGTTCAAGAGCGGCAATAACCACTCCTCTTTTTGTTCATCGCTGCCATAGCGAAACAGAACTTCCATGTTCCCCGTGTCCGGCGCGGAACAATTAAATGCCTCGGAGGCGATCAACGAGCGACCCATGATCTCCGCAAGCGGCGCATATTCGAGATTCGTCAGACCGGCGCCGTACTGGTCATCCGGCAGAAACAAATTCCACAGGCCTGCTGCGCGCGCCCGGGTCTTCAGTTCCGCCATGATTGGCGGAATGGTCCAGCGTGAATCCCCCTGATTTACCGCATCGAAATACACCGATTCGCCGGGATAGACATGCTCGTCCATGAAGGCGGATACCCTGGCGCGCAGGTCCTGCATTTTCGGTGTGTAGTCAAAGTCCATGCGGTGTGATTTCGCGATCAGGCGCCGTGCGCGGTCGGCGGAGCATACCGCTATATAAAGGATGGAACCAGTCCGGTTTCAACACGCCGTCGGCTGGCAGCCCAACAAGGCTGCGAGTGCATTCATGAAAAGCGCGGGCTAGACTCCGCGCAACCATTTCACTCATCGTCAGGAGAGATCGCTCAGTGAAAGCAATACTGTGTAAAGAACACGGCAGCCCGGACATGCTCAGCTTCGAAGACGTTACTGAACCGGCACTGGAAACCGGTCAGGTGCGCATCGGCGTAAAGGCGTGCGGCGTAAATTTTCCGGATGTATTGATGATCGCCGGCAAATACCAGATGCAACCGCCGCTGCCATTTTCCCCGGGCGCCGAATTAGCCGGTGAGATTCTGCAGACCGCCAGTGACGTCACACAGTTTCAGGTGGGGCAGCGAGTATTGGCCTTGTCTGCCTTCGGTGGCATGGCGGAGCAAATCTGCGTGCCGGCACAAACCGTTATGCCGATTCCCGATGAAATGCCTTTTGAAACAGCGGCTGGCTTCCTGCTGACCTACGGAACTTCATACTACGGCTTGAAACAACGTGGCGAATTGCAGGCAGGAGAAACATTGCTGGTATTGGGCGCGGCGGGCGGCGTTGGTCTGGCGGCGGTCGAACTGGGCCACCGGCTGGGCGCCAACGTCATCGCCGCGGCCAGCAGCGCCGAAAAACTGGCCATCGCACAGGAATACGGTGCAAGCATGAGCATTAACTACGCGCAGGAGAACCTGAAAGACCGGATGCGGGAATTAACCCGCGGAAAAGGCGCCGACGTCATATACGATCCGGTGGGCGGCGAGCTCTTCGATCAGTGCCTGCGTTCGATCGCCTGGAATGGGCGCCTGCTAGTAATAGGCTTCGCCAGCGGTACGATTCCGAAAATTCCCGCCAATCTGCCACTGCTGAAAGGCGCCTCGATCGTCGGTGTATTTTGGGGGCGGTTCGCTGAAAAAGAAGCCGCCGTTCACCAGCAAAACACGCGCCAGTTATTCGCCTGGTACGCAGAAGGCAAAATCCGCCCCAAGATTTCCCGGACATTCGCACTCGAGGACGGCGCGGCGGCCATTGCGATGCTCGCAGAACGCCGGGCGACGGGAAAAGTGGTTGTCACAATCTAGATGATTATCATCATGTTGTCGGATGATTATAAGGTCTATTCTGATTAGCATTCCGGCGCCTTGCGCGGTGCCCTCGCCGTGACCGGCAAGCCGTCGTCGGGGAAGGCAAATTAGTATCCCAAGCAACTGATTTTTCAATGGTTGACATCGTTAAAAGCTTCAAACATAGTCGGCTCATGCGTCATTCAACCCTTATTGCGGATTTTTTCTTCCCGGAGACGGCCGTGAAGCTTCTAGCGGTGCTTCTAAGCGTGGTCCTTGTGGGGAATCGTCGCGGGTAGTGCAGCATTAACGACAAAAAACACAAACCCCGCATTCCAACTGGATCGTGGGGTTTTTTTTGGCACTCAAAGCGGTGTCAGTCAGTCAATCCAGGTAAACGGCCGATTGCCGTGTAAAAGGACCTATCAAGCATGCAAATGTATTCAGAAAAAGACGTCGACACGGCCATTCTGGCGACCAAGCGTATCGCTATCCTCGGCTACGGCAGCCAGGGCCGAGCCCATGCGCTAAATCTCAAGGACAGCGGTTTCGACGTGGTCGTCGGGCTTCGCCGCGATGGTGCCAGCTGGCCCAGGGCGCAGGCCGACGGGCTCGAAGTCAAGGAACCGGCCGAGGCGGTAAAAGGCGCGGCCATAACGGCGTTTCTTACCCCGGATATGGTGCAAGCGTCGCTTTATGAGGCCATTGAACCGAACCTGGCAGAAGGGACCGCCATACTCTTTGCCCACGGCTTTAACATCCACTACAAGCGAATTGAGCCCAGGGCCGATCTGGATGTCGTGCTCATTGCACCTAAAGGCCCCGGCGGTCTGGTGCGCCGGCAGTATGAAGAAGGTCATGGCGTTCCGTGTCTCGTCGCGGTTGAAAAAGATGCCTCCGGCAATGCCCTGGCACTCGCACTGGCGTATGCGCACGGCATCGGCGGCGCTCGCGCCGGCGTCATTGCCACCACCTTCGCCGAAGAGACCGAAACGGATTTATTCGGCGAACAGGCCGTGCTTTGCGGCGGGACAACCGAACTGGTTGTGGCCGGCTTCGAAACGCTGGTTGAGGCGGGCTATCAACCGGAAGTCGCCTATTACGAGTGCATGCATGAACTGAAGTTGATCGTCGATCTGCTGCACGAAGGCGGACTGAAGAAAATGCACCAGTTTATTAGCGATACAGCCGCCTATGGCGACCTGGTCAGCGGTCCACGAGTCATCGACGCACATGTACGGCAAAACATGAAAGACGTCCTGGGCGACATTCAGGACGGCACATTTGCCAACAACTGGATCAGGGAAACGGAGAGCGGCCAGAAAGAATACCGCCGCATGATGGACGAGGATCTGCAAAACCCGATCGAGAAAGTCGGTGCTGCGTTGCGCGCCCAGATGGACTGGCTCGAAAACTAATAGTCAAAGGTGGCTGAATACTATGCCTGCACGAATCGACAATCTGGATGAGACCGACTGGGGATCGGATGCCGGTTCGCCGCCCTCGCCCATAACGCTGGCCGATGTCAAACGAGCCCACGAAGTCATTTCACCAATTCTGCAGCCGACCCCATTGATCAGTCACCCGCTGTTATCGGAGCGGCTCGGCGCAGAGACGTTCGTCAAACTGGAAAACGTGCAGAGAATTGGCGCGTTCAAGATTCGTGGCGCGATCAACCTGCTGGCCAGCATGAACAAGAAAATGCGACAACAGGGAATTGTTACGGCGACGCGAGGAAACTATGGCGCAGCGCTGGCCGAGGCCTGCGCAATGTATGGCGTCGAGTGCACGGTATTCGTCCCCGAGGGCAACAGCCTTGAAAAAAATGCCGCCGTAGTCGCTTTGGGCGGCAATATCGTCATTAAAGGTCATGATTTTGACGCGGCCTGGGATGCGTCCGTACGACATGCGCGGCGCATCGACGCCATATCCATTCACCCGGCCAAACGGCCGGAGCTGGTTGCCGGCCAGGGCACCGTCGCACTCGAAATGCTTGAACAAGCGCCCGGCGGGCTGGACGTATTATTCGTTCCGGTCGGTGGTGGCAGTCTTGCCGCAGGCGTAACCACCGTGGTGAAAGCGCTGTCGCCAGACACTCGGATCGTTGCGGTTCAGGCTGAAAACGCGCCCGCGTTTCACCATGCCTGGCACAGCAAGGAATACTCCCCCATGGTGGTCAACGAGACCATCGCGGACGGCCTTGCGACGCGCGTGCCGGTTCGATACACGCTCAATATGATGCAGGACCTGGACGATTTCGTCGTGGTCAGCGAAGAAGATATTTGTGCCGCCATTCGATGTTACGCGCAAACACTGCACCAATTGTCCGAAGGGGGCGGCGCGGCGCCACTTGCTGCTGCCCTCAATATGAAGGACGAACTCGCCGGTCAGCGGGTCGGTCTCATTCTCTCCGGCGGAAATATTGACCGACCGACGTTGCAAAGGGCACTACGACTCGACGCACCGGTACACACACCACACGCGGTACCTAATTTCCCAATGGCCAGTCTCGATTACGGCGACTAAGAGAAATCAATATGGGCGACAACCACGTAAAAATATTTGACACCACATTGCGAGACGGTGAACAGGCGCCCGGATGCAGCATGACGCTGCGCGAAAAACTCCGCATTGCCAAAGCGCTGTCCGATCTCAACGTCGACGTCATCGAGGCGGGTTTTCCCGCCGCATCGCCGGGCGATTTCGATGCAGTAAAAGCCATTGCCGACGAGAATCGCGGTCCGGTAATTTGCGGCCTCGCACGCTGCAATCCCGAAGACATCCAGAAAGTTCATGCGGCCGTCAAGGGTGCCGACCGCCATCGCATTCATGTTTTCGTGGCAACAAGTGCCATTCACCGCGAATACAAGCTCAAGATGGCGAAAGAGGAAATTATCAAGAGCGCCGTCGGTGCGATCACGCTCGCACGAGAACTGTGCGATGACGTCGAGTTCTCGCCCGAAGATGCATCCCGGACCGAACTGGCGTACCTGGCCGAGGTCGTCACGGCCGCCATCGAAGCCGGTGCGAAAACCGTGAATATCCCGGATACTGTCGGCTACACCGTACCCTCCGAATTTGACAGCCTGTTTCGTTATTTGAAGAAAAATGTGCCACGAATTGACGAAGTCACACTCAGCGTCCATTGCCACAACGACCTGGGCATGGCGGTCGCCAACAGCCTGGCGGCAGTTGCGGCCGGCGCGAGACAGGTTGAATGTACGATCAACGGCATTGGCGAGCGTGCAGGCAACTGCTCCCTGGAAGAAGTCATCATGGCCATCAAGACGCGGGCCGAATACTTTGACCTGGAAACCGGTATCGACTCAACCCGACTCTATCCAACCGCGCGACTGGTGGCGGGAGTTATCGGCATGCAAATCCCCCGCAACAAAGCGATCGTTGGCGAAAATGCCTTTGCGCATGAAGCCGGAATCCATCAACACGGTATGTTGCAGCACCATTCGACCTACGAAATCATGCGTCCTGAAGACGTCGGGTTGAGCGACACCAACCTGGTTCTCGGCAAACACAGTGGCCGCCATGCTTTTCGCGAACGGGTCAGCGACCTGGGATTCGACCTGGATGAGTTTGAGACCAACCGTGCGTTCCTCGAATTCAAAAGCCTCGCGGACAAGAAAAAAGATATGTACGACGGTGATATCGAAGCCATCATAATGAATGCAGGCAATGCCTCATTGGGACCGTGGGTCTTGAAATCGATGCAGGTTTCCACCGGCACCGATCAACCGGCAACGGCCGACATTACGCTGGTCGACGCGAAAAACCGCGAAATATCAGAGACCGCACAGGCATCCGGACCGGTTGAGGCTGCGTTTCAGGCGCTGGAACGCGCCACCGGCATCAACCTGATACTTAAGAAATTCGAGTTGCACAGCGCCACGATTGGTGACGATGCCCAGGGCGAAGTCACGGTGACGGTCGAATATAACGGGCAGCCTCATCGTGGTCACGCAGCGTGTGTCGACATCGTGGAAGCCGGCAGCCGAGCGTACCTTGAGGTCATCAATCGTATTCTGCGACGCCAGGCACGCGGCATGGACAAGGTTGCCATCGAGCCCGACGTAAATCGTGCACCCATTTGATTCGCAAGAACGCGGGTGCGAAGTCGCAAGACCCCTGCTAGAGTACGCGTCCCAATATTAGCGCTGCCGAGCGCGGAGACAGAACATGAGTTTTGACGGTGGAAAATTGATCTGGCTAAACGGCCGGATGGTGGCGTGGAACGAAGCAACGATTCACATAATGGCGCATGCCCTCCACTACGGATCGTCGGTATTTGAAGGCATCCGCATGTACAAAACGCCGGCCGGGCCCAGAATTTTTCGTCTGACGGATCACATGCAGCGGCTTTACGATTCCGCGACAATTTACCGTATGCCCATCCCCTACAAACGTCACGAACTGATCAATGTTTGTAAGGAAGTGATTATCGCCAACGAGCTCACAGACGGAGCCTATCTCCGACCCATTGCATTGCGCGGTTACGGCGAAATCGGACTCGCCCCGAAACCGGATCACCCGGTGGACGTTGCCGTGGCCGCCTGGAACTGGGGCGCCTATCTTGGCAGCGAAGCGCTCGAAGAGGGTGTCGACGTTTGCATATCCAGCTGGCAACGCGTGGCGCCGAACACCCTGCCCGCGCTGGCGAAAGCCGGTGGCAATTATCTTTCCAGCCAGCTCATCAGCACCGAGGCAAAACGACTCGGCTTTGCCGAAGGCATCGCCTTGTCAACTGACGGTACGGTCAGCGAAGGGGCTGGCGAAAACCTGTTCGTCATTCGTGACGGTGAAATTATGACGCCGAGCGCGACCTCCTCGATCCTGACCGGCCTTACTCGCGACGCGATTATCAAGCTGGCAACACGGCTTGGCATGCCGGTGAAAGAATGTTCAATTCCCCGGGAAGCACTGTATCTCGCCGACGAGCTGTTTTTTACCGGTACGGCCGCAGAGATCACGCCGATTCGATCAGTCGATCGGATTCAGATCGGCAATGGCAAACGCGGCCCCATTACTGAAAGATTGCAAAGTACTTTTTTCGGCCTGTTCAGTGGCGAAACCGAGGACAGCAATGGCTGGCTGGAGGATTTGAGCCCCGTCCCGGCAGACGCCGACGCCTGAAACAGGCCGTGCACCAAGGATGCAAATGAGCGCCATACACCCCAGAACCCTGTACGAAAAAGTCTGGTCGGAGCACCTGGTTGTCGATGAGACCGCTGATGCACCTGCCGTGCTGTACATCGACCTGCACTTGATTCACGAAGTAACAACGCCGCAGGCGTTTTCATTGCTGGACCAACGGGGCCTGCCGGTACGACGCCCGGACCTTACCCTGGCAACGATGGATCATTCGACGCCAACAACGCCGGTAAGGACGTTGAAAGACCTGCAGATTGTTGGCGCGGATGCAGCGGCGCAAGTGGTGAAAATGCAGGACAACTGCCGGCAGTTCGGTATTAAGCTGCTGGACTTCGACAGCGACCAGCGCGGCATCGTGCATGTGATCGGCCCGGAACTCGGCGCGACACAACCCGGCAAAACCATCGTTTGCGGCGACAGCCATACCAGCACACATGGTGCGTTTGGCGCACTGGCCTTTGGTATAGGAACAACCGAAGTTGCGCATGTTCTTGCGACGCAGTGCCTGCTGCAGCGCAAAGCCAGAACATTGCTCATTGAAATAACAGGCGACCTGCAAAAAGGTGTTACCGCGAAGGACGTCATTCTCGCGACGATTGGCCAGATTGGCGTCAACGGTGGTACCGGTCACGTTATCGAATATCGCGGCGAGGCCATTTCGAGCATGGATATGGACGCGCGCATGACCATCTGCAACATGTCAATTGAAGCAGGTGCACGCGCCGGGCTGATCGCGCCGGACGACACCACCATCAACTATCTGCGCGATCGTCCCCGGGCTCCGAAAAATTCGCAGTGGGACGCTGCGGTAACTCGTTGGCGAAAATTATGCAGCGATGACGGCGCAAGATTCGACAAGGTCGTGACAGTAAACGGAACAGCGCTTGAACCAATGGTGACCTTCGGCACCAATCCCGGCATGGTCGTACCGATCAATGAGCCGATACCCCGGGATGGCGACGCCGGTTTTAAAAAGGCCATCGAGTACATGCAAATAACGCCCGGCAAACCACTTTCCGACGCCCGTGTCGATGTCGTGTTTATTGGCAGCTGCACAAACTCGAGAATTTCCGATCTGCAGCAAGCCGCCAGTATTCTCGAGGGACGAAAAGTCGCCGAGGGCGTCAGGGCTCTCGTGGTGCCAGGGTCGCAACAAATCAAGCGTGAGGCCGAATCGATGGGACTGGACAGGATTTTTGAACAAGCCGGTGCCGAGTGGCGTGAATCGGGCTGCTCCATGTGCCTGGGAATGAACGGTGACACGGTGCCCACGGGAAAACTCAGTGTCAGTACCAGCAATCGCAATTTCGAAGGCAGGCAAGGCAAAGGGTCGCGGACGATACTTGCCAGTCCGCTAACCGCGGCAGCTTCGGCGATAGAAGGTCGGGTTGCCGACCCACGACCTTACCTGTGAGCCGGCAATGAATCCTGTCACCCGCATTCAATCGCGTACCGTGGTCATGGCGAACACGGATATCGATACGGACCAGATCATTCCCGCCCGCTACCTGACGACAACGACGCGTGAGGGTCTCGGCAAACACCTGTTTAACGACTGGCGTTATCGGGCGGACGGTTCACTCAACGACGATTTCATACTAAACAAACCAGACTCGGCAGGCTGTCAGGTTCTCGTCGCGGGACGAAACTTCGGTTGCGGTTCTTCGCGTGAACATGCCCCATGGGCATTGATCGATTTCGGCATCGCGGCCGTCATCAGTTCGGAAATCGCCGACATTTTTCGATCCAATGCGCTGAAAAACGGTTTACTACCCATCGTTGTCGACGAAAACACGCTCAACTGGCTGCTCGACCATCCGTACGCCGAGGTTGTCATCGATGTTGCGGACTCGACGCTGACACTGGCCGATGGCACGACGGTCAACTACCCCATCGATCGCTTCGCACGTTATTGTCTGCTGGAAGGTATCGATCAACTCGGTTATTTGCAAAAACGGCAAAACGAAATTAGACAATTTGAGGAGAATCGATCCTGGACGCCCTGATTACCGTATTGGCCGGTGATGGCATTGGCCCTGAAGTTGCCGTCGCCGGTACAAAAACGCTGGCCGCCGTTGCGGCGTTGTCGGGCCACCGTTTCACTTTTTCCGAACAGCTGATTGGCGGTGCGGCGATCGATGCGACCGGCGAGCCGTTACCACAGGACACGATCGCCAGCTGCAGCGAAAGTGACGCCGTGATCCTGGGCGCGGTTGGCGGCCCGAAATGGACGGACCCGAATGCCGCGGTGCGCCCCGAGCAGGGCATACTGGCCCTCCGCGCCGCGCTGCAGGTGTTCGCCAATATCCGGCCGGTGCAGATATTTCCAGAGCTTGCCGACGCCTCACCGCTAAAAAACGAATTGCTGGACGGTGTGGATCTGGTGGTCATTCGCGAATTGACGGGCGGTATCTACTTCGGTGAAAAAATGCGCGACGAGCATTCGGCCAGCGATCTGTGCATTTACCACGATTACGAGGTCGAACGAATCGTACGTTTTGCGGCACGACTGGCCGCGGAACGCCGCGGTAATCTCTGTTCTGTCGACAAAGCGAATGTGCTGGAATCATCGCGACTCTGGCGAGATGTGACCACCCGACTCATGTCAGCCGAGTTTCCGGGAGTCAATCTTGAACATATGCTGGTCGATGCTGCATCGATGTACCTGATTCGTCGTCCGGCGACGTTCGACGTCATTGTGACTGAAAACATGTTCGGCGATATTCTGACGGACGAGGCCTCCATGCTTGCGGGATCCATGGGCATGCTGCCCTCGGCATCGCTCGGCGATTCCGGCGCCGGACTGTACGAACCGATTCACGGATCGGCGCCCGACATTGCGGGGCAAGGCATTGCGAACCCCTGCGGCATGATCGCCAGCATCGCGATGTTGTTGCGGCACAGTTTGAATCTCGAAGAAGAAGCGGATGCCGTCGAAAAGGCGATACAAACCGTCATCGCCGACGGTGCACGGACGGCGGACATCGCCACCGGAGATATGACTCCGCTCAATACGGAGCAGATGACCGACCGGATTATCGCCGCGTTACCCGCCTGATCGCGATCAGATAACGATTTCCTGAG
Source organism: Gammaproteobacteria bacterium (assembly GCA_013151645.1). Taxonomy (GTDB): domain Bacteria; phylum Pseudomonadota; class Gammaproteobacteria; order Steroidobacterales; family Woeseiaceae; genus JAADHU01. Next base: position 52,753 of record JAADHU010000057.1, read on the forward strand.
GCGGTTCCCGCAAGTTATATCGGGATGACATGACGCGGCCATAAGCGCCCGCGTTGGCGATGACAATAACGTCATTTTCGTGGCTCACCGGCATTGGACGATCGACTCCAAAGGTATCGCCCGTCTCGCAAATCAGGCCAACAATGTTGGCCGTCTCGGCGAGCGGATCGCCGTAACGCGTCAAATTGACGATCTCGTGATACGCGTCGTAGAGCGCCGGACGAATCAACGCATTCATCCCGGTGCCAACGCCGATGTAGCGCCGGTTTCCTTTGCCCTTCAACTGTGTCACGTGCGTCAGGAGAATGCCGGCTTCGGCAACCAGGTATCGTCCGGGTTCCAACCAGAACTCATAGCCTGGTAATCGGGCTTTAACCAGCGCAAGCGCCTGGTCCATTGCCTGCAGATCGAACGCCTGCTCATCGGCTCGACCCGGGACGCCGAGACCGCCACCAAGATCCAGGACCGACACATTCTCGAATCGGGCCGCGATCCGTGCCAATTCGGTGGCAACCTGCCCCCAGCTGTCGGGTTCGGGGATACCACTGCCGCTATGTGCATGGATACCCACGACGTCGGCACCGGCTTTCTCCACGAGGGAAACAAGCTCATCGACTTCAAACCGCGGGATGCCAAACTTGGAACGATCGCCGGCCGTTTTCACATGCTCATGGTGGCCGTGCCCCTGACCCGGGTCCACGCGCAGGAATATTTTTTGTCCTGCAAAAATCTCCGGCCACGCCTGCAGCGGATAGAGGTTGTCGAGCGTCACCTGAATGCCCAGATCCCGGCTCCATTGATAATCCTCGCGTGGCGCGAAATTCGGCGTAAACAATATTCGGGATTTGTCCAGATCAGGGACGACACGCAGCAGATGTTCAACTTCGCCCGGTGAAACGCATTCGAAATCCACCTTGAGGGAAGCCAGCAGACGCAGCAGATGCGGATTAAAATTTGCCTTCATTGCATACAGCACACGATCGATCGATTGCAGATCTCGCAATCGCTGCACCGACTGCCGCACCGTTTCCAGCTCGTAGACGTAAGCATTCAGCTGTCCGTCCGCGATTTTCAGGATTTCATCTCGTCGTCTAAGCCACCATGCCGGTTGCGGCATGCTGGGATGATGTTCTTGTCGCGTCATTCGCGTTTCCCGATAGATCGAAACAGGCGGCCCAAAAAAAAACCCGCAGAAGTTATTCATGCGGGTTCGATGACAGTAGCCGGTTTCTTTTTATTTAGCCGGTTTCACCGCCAGTCTCACCCACGCTCCTCTGGCGCACCATTTGTTTTGTCTGTTGTTCGACATCGAAGTCTTCGATAGCCGGGCACACGACGCAGGTGGATTTCAAATACATCCGTGCAGTAAAGCGAACCCGGCGGGCCAGGTCAAGTTTTTAGTCCCAGGGTGGAGCAATCGTAATCGCGCCCTCCGACGCTGACGTCACCTCAGCCCGGTATTTTGCAAGGACTCCGCGCCGAACGCTGGAGCCCGGTCGAACCCATGCTTTGCGCCGCGCCTCCATCGTCGTTGCATCGACCTGCAAATCGATGCGCCTCGTTTCCGCATCGATGGTAATGCCATCACCGTCCTCAATCAGGGCGATGGGTCCGCCGACGGCCGCCTCGGGGGAAACGTGACCCACGACGAAGCCGTGACTGCCGCCCGAAAACCGACCGTCCGTAATCAGCGCAACGTCAGCACCCAGGCCCTTGCCGATAATCGCCCCCGTCGGACTCAGCATCTCTCGCATGCCCGGCCCGCCCTTTGGCCCTTCGTAACGAATGACGACGACATCACCTTTTGTTACTTCATCGTTCAAAATGGCCTTGAGTGCCAGTTCCTCGGAATGAAAGACCCGCGCCGTGCCCTCAAAACGCAGGCCTTCTTTGCCGGTAATTTTGGCCACCGCACCATCCGGCGCTACGTCGCCATGGAGGATAACCAGATGGCTGTCCGGCTTGATGGGATCCTCGAACGGACGCACTATTTCCTGCCCGGCCGGATAATCTTCGACATCCGCGAGATTTTCAGCCACCGACTTCCCGGTCACCGTCAAACAATCCCCATGCAACAGCCCGTGATCCAGAAGCCGTTTCATCAGCGGCCGAATGCCGCCAATCGCAATCAGTTCCGACATAAGGTAACGACCACTTGGCCGGACATCCGCCAGCAAGGGCACGCGTTTGCCGACACGCGAAAAATCATCCAGCGAAAGCGCCACCTCGGCCTCATTAGCCATCGCAATCAGGTGCAAAACAGCGTTCGTCGAGCCGCCAAGCGCGATGACAACCGTGATGGCGTTTTCGAACGCCTCAAGGGTCATGATATCCCTGGGTTTGATGTCCTTGCGGATCAATTCGACGACCGCCGCGCCGGCGCGAACGCAATCGTCGACTTTGCTCTGCGAAACGGCCTCTTGTGCGGAGCTGTTCGCGAGACTTAACCCTAACGCTTCAATCGCCGAGGCCATGGTGTTGGCGGTATACATACCACCGCAGGCACCGGGTCCCGGTATCGCCGTACGTTCTATTTCCGTCAGTTGCTCGGCACTGATTTTATTGCTTGATATCGCGCCGACGGCCTCGAATACAGAAACAATGTCGCGGCGTTTTGCGCCGGGCTGGATCGTGCCACCGTATACGAACACGGACGGTCGATTCAGACGCGCCATTGCCATGACGCATGCCGGCATGTTCTTGTCGCAACCGCCGATGGTCACCAAACCGTCGAATCCCTGCGCCGCCGTGACGGCTTCTATCGAGTCCGCAATTATTTCCCGGGACACGAGGGAGTAGCGCATGCCGGGCGTCCCCATCGAAATACCGTCCGACACCGTAATCGTATTGAAGATAATCGCCTTGCCACCCGCCTTGTCCGCTCCGGACGCCGCCTGTCTCGCCAACTCATCCAGGTGCATATTGCACGGCGTGATCATGCTCCACGTTGATGCTATACCGACCTGTGGTCGAGCAAAATCCGCATCCTCAAAACCTGTCGCACGCAACATAGCGCGGCTTGGCGCGTGCTCGGCGCCGTCTGTCACGACACGTGAATATCGTCGCAGCTCTTTTTCCGTCATGGTGTTCGCTCTTGAATGGCCCATCGCTTTGCAACAGGCCCCGACAATGGAATCCTATTGAGCAGCGGTATCGTCATCCCGAATCATAACCGTAATGCGCCGGTTTATGTTCGCTTCGTTGTCGGCTGTCGCTGAAACAATTTCGAGCAGGAAGGTTTCATCGATTTCGTCCAACGAGTCCTGCACCAGCGGTATGAGCAATCGGGCGCTGCGCTGATTGGCGGCGAACGAGATCGTCGTCGTTGCAGGTGCGAAATAGTCCTCGCCTTCGGTCGCACTGATGTCCCGCACAATATAGTCGACCTCGAAGGCCTGCGAATCCGGATGCAGGCGAAGTACGTCAATCTGCACGGCCGGATCGCCCTCACGCACCGACATCCGATCCAGCCAGAACGCAACGGTATTCGGCGAAAGACCGGCCTCGATCGTTCGACGATCATCGTCTTCGATGGTGAAATTGATAATGGCCAGCTCCGAATTCGGGTTATCTGCAACGTGAACCAGCAGGGTCACCTTTCGGTCCGCTTCACTGACGGTGTCCGATGCCAGGCTGATTGTCGTCTGCGCCGTTGGCTGGCCGGCGGCGAAATCGACCACACCACTATTAGCGATCACGTACTTGCCCGTACTTCCCGGTGAACGGTTGCCGGAAAAACTCACTTCCTCAATGCGTAACGAAAGCGGTACTCCGATACCCGCTGTCCGATGAAAACTGATTCTTGCGGGCACCGAATCTTCGCGCAAGATGACGCCCACTTCCACCGGCTGCATCCCGGCCAGGCTTAGCGTGACTTCATGCGTTGCCGGTTCAAGGACGACCACAGGCGTCGCTCCTGCATCTACGTCAGTCGATGTCACCCGCAACGCACCCGGATCGTAATCGCGCAACCCATCAACGCCCGCATCGCGCTCGACGTTATTCGCCGGGACCGTCAATGCAGGATCGCTGACGCCGGCAGGCGTATCATCGACGCTGACACCGCTCGTGCCAGTCTCCTTACCGGACTCCGACACCGCCGACAATTCAGTCGCTGCGACGTCAGAGAGCGGATTATTCACTGTATCCGGAGCCGTGATGCCGACAGCGTCACCTCGTATCCACGGAAAATACTCGTCCAGGAACGTCGTTTTAATGCCAACGTATGCGAGCACCATCAGCAACGCGATTACGACAACGCGTCGCAACCATCGACCTTCCGGTCGCGGGTCCGGACTTTCGACCAGCGGTTCGCCGGCACTGACCTGAGCCGGCGGCTCGACATCGACCGATTGCAGACCGTCGATGAATTCCTGCGGCGAGGAATAGCGCGCGACGCGCGAATACGCCAGGCCTTTTTTCAGCGCTTTCCATTGCGAATCACTCAGCCCGTCCGGGCGTTGCGGTTCCATTCCGGATTCCGCCGCTTCGGCCGCATTGCGCGGGCCGAACACACGAAAGCCGGCAATCAACCGGTACATGAGACATGCCAGCGAAAAGACATCGTCGGCGGGCACCGGTTCGTCACCCGTGAGCACCTGCATACTGGAATAGGCCGGCGTCACGGCACCGAGGACCGCAGGGTTGAACTTCGACAGCGTATCACTCTGTTTTTGGCGAATTCGGGCGACGCCAAAATCGAACAGTTTGACCTGACCCGAGGGTAATATCATCACGTTGGCCGGTTTGACATCGGCATGCACGACACCGCATCGGTGCGCATAGTCAAGCGCACGACCCAACTGATTGACGATATCCAGCGCGGTCGCCAGATCAATATTCTTGCTCTTCCCTTCATCGAGTATATTCGCCAGCGAGCGCCCTTCGAGCCACTCCATGACGATGAAATAAAGTTCATCGTCCCGATCGAGATCGAGGAAACGAACGATGTTCGGATGGGACAGACACCGCCCCTTCGCCGCTTCTTGTTGCAGTGCGCGCAGTGCGTTGCCATTACGGGACAATTTTCGCGAAAGAACTTTGATGGCCACCCAGGGTTCAGCGGCATCCGCTTCAGCCAGCCGGCGATCCAGTGCCCGGTAGACCACGCCCATGCTGCCACCTGACACGCGCTCTTTTAACAAGAACCGATCCCGCAGTACGGAACCGACCTGCAGGTGATCTTCGGGCTGATCAGAGTCCTCTGCCGAAGCATCGATTACGTCCGTTTCGCCGAAATCGCCTGCGTACGGGCTATTGCTCTGATCCAGACCCGGCAGCGTATCAATGTCATCGGAGACGATTCGATCAAGCATCGTTCGAACCAGTTGAAAAGACTCTTTCCTCAATTCACCGCTTTCAAGCCGCGAGAGCAGGATACTGCGGATATCCGCTTCGCTGTCCTGACGCTCTTTGAGCAATTCCCTGATGGTGCGATGAACATCCTGCAGCAAGGATGCGTCATCCATGGTCTGCTTGAGCTGTCCCTCGAAATCCGCAAGCTGTTCCGAATACGATGGCTCTGAGTTGTCCTGCCGGGAAGTCATCCGTTCAATAGTGTCCAAAGTTCCGGTTAACGCCAACCGATAAGTCGCGACAGCGCTCTGAGCCGCCCATTTTAGCGTTAAATCCGCAACGCACGGTGGGAACTGGTCAGCATAATTGGCGGTCTGCTTAAAGGACTTTACCGGGGTTCATGACGTTATGCGGATCAAGTGCCTTTTTGACCGCACGCATCACCGCAATCTCTGTCTCGCTGCGATACTCGCGTAACGCATCTCGTTTCAGGGCTCCGATGCCATGTTCAGCACTGAAACTTCCGCCGAATTTCGCCACGATGTCATACACAAGTGACGCCATGGCATCGCGTTGTTGCAGAAAATGACTGGCGTCCGCCGACTTCGCCTGGCTCACATTGAAATGAACATTGCCATCGCCAACGTGACCAAACGCGACAACCCGCGCCCCCGGAAAGGTTTGAAGAATCGCTTTTTCCGCGGCCACTATAAACTCGCCCACCGCGCCGACCGGCACTGATACGTCATGTTTCAGGCTCGCGCCTTCTCTTTTCTGAGCTTCGGAAATTGAATGCCTGATGCGCCACATTTGCTGCTGCTCACGGCTGTTTTTCGCCAACACAACATCCTGTGCCAGACCGCTTTCGATCACCTGAAGCAGCTCGTGCTCCACCGCCTCTCCGGCGGCACTGGTCGAAAACTCCAGCAGGACATACCAGGGAGAAGCCTCTGCAAACACACAGCGGGTATCCGGAATATGTTTCAGCACATAGCGCATGGCGCGATCGGAAATAAGTTCGAAGGCCTGCACCTGATCGGACAGGCGACCGCGCAGCACGGCAAAAAGGTCGACGGCCGCTTGCGGATCTCGCACGGCAACAAGCGCCGTCTGCAGAGTTCCGGGGCGGGGGAAAAGACGCAGACTCGCCGCAGTAATGATGCCTAACGTCCCTTCTGCGCCAATAAACAGCTGCCTGATGTCGTAACCGGAGGTATCTTTTCGCAATGTCCGCAAGCCATCCCAGATATCGCCGTTGGCGAGCACCACTTCCAGGCCGAGGACCTGTTCGCGCGCCGTGCCATAACGCACAACATTGGTGCCGCCGGCGTTGGTCGACAGATTGCCGCCGATCTGACAGCTCCCTTCCGCCGCCAGACTCAAAGGAAACAATCGATCAACCTCCGCGGCCGCCGCCTGCACATCCGCGAGTACGCAGCCGGCCTCAACCACCATGGAATAGTCCGCAGGAGACAGCGCCCTGATCCGATTCATGCGCGACAGCGACAACAGCACCTGTGTCCCGGTCGCATCCGGAATAGCGCCGCCGCACAACCCTGTGTTTCCGCCTTGCGGAACGATTGACGTACCGCTCGCCGCACAGGCCCGGACGACGGCGGCCACTTCCCCGCTCGAACCCGGCATGACCACAATGGCGGCGCGACCGTGAAAACTATCTCGCCACTCCGATAGAAAGGGTTCGAGAGCCTCCGGATCGGTGACCCAGCCTTTGTCGCCGACAATCGTTTTGAGCTGATCAAGCAGCATCTTGCATTCCCAGTTGTGCCTGTTTCGAGAAGGTTTGCCAGTCGATGTTGCTGCCGCACAGCAACAGCACAATGCGTTTTTTCCGGAACCGGTTGCGTAACGGACCCAATAGTGCAGCGGTAGTCGCCGAGCAGGCCGGTTCGACGGCGATTCTCATGTCATGATAGAGCGTGCCCATCGCCACGCGCAGCTGTTCGTCGTCAACCATTACCAGTTCGTCAACATTGTCACGACAGAGCCCGAACGACAGTGGCATCGCAAACGGGGCACCGAGGCTATCGGCAATCGTCGTTACTCGCTGAATTCCCTGCGGGGATCCGGCCCGAAAGCTTCGATGCATGGTGTCCGCACCCTCCGGCTCAACCCCCAACACCTCGCAGGACGGATTGAGCTGCTTCACAGCACTCGCAACGCCGGCACACAGCCCACCGCCCCCGACGGGCACAAGAACGGCGTCACACCCGCCTACCTGGTCGCATATCTCTGCGCCCACGGTCGCTGTTCCCAGCACGATATCGGAACCCTCAAAAGGATGCACAAAGAAACGTCCCTCCTTCGACTGAATGGATTCTGCACGCTTGAACGCGCTGTGTACGTCGTCCGCAAATATGACCTCTGCACCGAAATGCTGACAACGCTCTACCCGGAATGGATTTGCGCTCCGGATCATCACCACTTTCGCACTCGTACCCAGTTCCCGCGCTGCAAACGCAACAGCGATCGCATGATTTCCCGCGCTAACCGCTGTCACGCCGGCGCGGAGCTGTTCTTGTCCGAGACGGCCCAACGCCGCCAGTGCACCACGCGCCTTGAATGTGCCGGTGTGCTGCAAGAACTCAAGTTTGGCGTAGATTTCGACATCGCCGCCATAGCGGCCCTCCAGTCCCGGGCATCGGACAACCGGCGTATGGATCAGGCGAGGTCGCAAGGTCTTTTGCAAGGCTCGAATGGCGTCGATTCCTATCACTGCGCCCGCCACTCACCTGCGGCCCGCATTCCGAACGGACGCATTGCGCATTCCGCGAGACCGGCTATTGCAGCGCGATACCGGCTATATTCCCGGGCCAACATTATGTAAATCATCGTCTTTTTTCGATTTCCGTATTGTTAGTGATTTGAACTGACTACGCCGTGTTCTTAACAATACTTGCGCTGTTTCCAAGAGTTCATTACCGTCATTCGACGATACCGAAATTCAAACACCGACAGCAAGTGCTGAGAACCTCTTCCAATGGATTCGCAGGGCCACTTGCTGACATACAATGTCCGACATCTTAGGCCCATTCAATGGAACTTGACGACCTTTCACAGTCGAGCATTCGGCGAATTGCAAACTATTCGCCCTACCTCGATCAATTGGCCGGCCTGGCCAACGAGATGGGGCTGAAACAACGCAGCAACCTGGTGCATCTCGAGCAATGCCTGAACCGTGAGTGGTCACTCGGACAAAACACCATTTTAAGCTGGTCGCCGCTCGATGATGGCATCCTGATTCTTGTGGTGCCACATTACGCCATCGCCGAGTACACCACCGGCGTTGCCAACGGCACTCGCGAACCGCAAAAAGTATCGGCACGTTTTATCACGGACCTGATTTCCGGCAATCGCCAACTGACGCTCTCGCAAACACAAAAAGTTGCCAGACTGCTCAACGTAGAACCTCACTTCATTCCCTTACGCCAGGCGCTGAGCGATCATCCGGTCGAAATCCAGATCATCGAGAAAATGATTCGTCGTTACGGAATCAACTACGTCGCGAGCCGGGCGGTCACACTTTTTGATATCACCGGTTTTGGACTGCTGACACCGTTTGAACAAATGACGCAGTTAAACAGCTTGTCGTATTCCCTGAATTCGTCCCACGCCAAGATGCTGGAACTCGACGTCGGCATTAATTTCGCGCGGTCATCCAGTGGCGACGGCTTTTACATATGGAATCGGGATCAGGGCCTTGAAGCGAATGTGAATTTGTATCACTTCATGCACCTGGTTCTGGCGGACAACGCCATTGCACGCAGCAAATCAACGTCGAAAACGGTGCCTCGCTTACGCGCCTGTTTTCACGTGGGCAGTTGCTATGAATTTCACCAGGCCGAAGGACTGAACCCGACAATTCACGATTTCATTGTTGGTGACGTGACGATTGAGCTGGCACGTATGATCGACGCCGCGATGCCGGGTCAGATTCTGGTGGGCGATTTCCTCGCCAACGTGTCCGCTCAGCACACTGACGAACTGCAATCGCAGGTACATCTCGACGCGGCTGCTTTTCTGCAGCGTGCGCAGGGCAATCTGGCGAAACTCAGTGGCCTGGTTCTCTCTGGCGAAAGAGTGTCCGCCATCAAGTGTTACCTGACGGGCGAGCGACTTGCGAACGGTGAGTTCAATATTCGCCGCCTCAACATAACGGACAAACACGGTCTGACGCGAGTCGCGTATAATGCCAAGGTCAACATTTACCGCGAATCGGCACGGCCCATATTGCTCGGCATCGAAGACAGGAAACTTGACATGCCGCATGAATCGAGCTGATTCACGCTGTTCGCAGAGAAACTGCAACGACACCGCGACAGGCCACCTCACGCCGAATACTCGCGGCGAAAATCAACCCTGAACGCTAAATACGGAGACACCGATGGCACTGATCAGACCGCTCGAAGAAAATGAAATAGATCCTGCTCTGCTGGAATTTGTACAATTTTTCAAAGGAACGCTCGGCGTCATTCCGAACAGCGTACGCACCATGGCAAGACGACCGGCGGTTGCGAAGGCTTTCACCGACCTGAACATGGCCGTGATGCAATGCGAAGGAGAAGTAACCCCGGAGTTCAAGCGTATTATCGGCTACGTAACGAGCTACGTGTCCGGTTGTCGCTACTGCCAGGCACACACCGTTCTTGCCTCGGCTCGCTTTGGGTCCACCGATGAGCGATTGAACGATGTCTGGAATTTTGCCGAGAGCACTCATTTCACGGCAGCGGAAAAAGCGGCCTTGGCCTTCGCCCATGCGGCCGCCACGGTGCCGAATTCTGTCACTGAAGAAATTGGCGAGGAATTACGCAAACACTGGCATGACGACGATATCGTCGAGATCATGGCGGTGATCGCGCTGTTCGGTTACCTCAATCGCTGGAACGATTCCATGGGTTCGGCGCTAGAGGAATTGCCGATTGAGGCGGGTGAAAAATATCTGGGTGCCACGGATTGGGAGGTGGGCAAGCACCAGTAGTGCATCGGGGTCGCGCGGTTCGAAATGCTTCGTTAGACAATTAGCCCGGGCGAGAAGATTGATTCGTCGGCTTTGCCGACTCACCCCTTCGGGGCGCCTGCGGCGTCCAAAACACGATGCGTTTTGTCGAACGCGGCCTTTGGGCCGCAAAGTTCGAAGTACCTTCGTGACGATCAGCAGGTTGATCCTGCCAGGTGATTCATTTGAGAAATGGTCGGGGCGAGAAGATTCGAACTTCCGACCCCCACAACCCCATTGTGGTGCGCTACCAGGCTGCGCTACGCCCCGACCGGACTTGATACGAAACGAGGGCGGCAATGATACTTGCCGCCCTCGTCCGTGAAAAGCAATTTTTAACGACGCAGAATCTTAAGAACTTGTTCAAGTTCTACGCGTAACTGTTTGATAATTTGTTGGCTTTGGCTCAGGTCTGACTTCGCACCTTCACCCATCAGCCGTTGTCGCGCGCCGCCAATGGTAAATCCGTCTTCATAGAGAAGGCTGCGAATCTGCCGAATGATGAGCACATCCTGACGCTGATAGTAACGACGATTTCCGCGCCGTTTTACCGGTTTCAGTTGTGGGAACTCTTGCTCCCAATAGCGCAGTACGTGCGGCTTAACCGCACACAAATCGCTTACTTCACCGATGGTGAAATAGCGTTTGCCCGGTATTGGAGGTAGTTCGTCGTTATTCCCCGGTTCCAGCATAGGCCTCTACTCGGGCTTTTAGTTTTTGCCCTGGACGGAATGTCACCACACGACGTGCTGTGATCGGGATTTCTTCTCCCGTTTTCGGGTTCCGGCCCGGACGTTCATTTTTATCCCGGAGGTCAAAATTTCCAAACCCGGAAAGTTTGACCTGCTCCCCAACCGCGAGCGACGCCCGCAATTCCTCAAAGTACAAATCGACCAGTTCGCGTGCTTCACGCTTGTTCAATCCCAGCTCGTTGAACAGGGATTCCGCCATGTCTGCTTTGGTCAGTGCCATTCGATTAATCTCTCAGTACAGCGGCGAATTCTTGTTCGAGTTTCTGCACAGCGGCGTTCATTGCTGTGTCCGCATCTTCGTCAGTAAGGGTGCGTGAAGTTTCCTGCAAAATCAAGCCTAAAGCGATGCTTTTTCGCCCAGCTTCTATTCCTGGGCCCCGGTACACGTCAAAAACGGTGACCTCACGGACGAGATCCGGCGCTGCGGATTCGACGGCACGAACAAGTTGCGCAGCCGCAATATCTTCGTCAACAATAACCGCAATATCACGGCGAATTGTTGGGAACCTGGAAACACTCTGTGCGACCGGCGCACTCGACACAAACATTTTATGCGCGTCGATTTCAACAACGAACACAGCCTTTTTTAATTCAAACGATTTCGCGACGCGTGGATGAAGTTTTCCGATGATGCCGACGACTTCACCATTGCGCTTTATTTCCGCCGCCTGACCGGGCTGCAGTGCGGCATGATCAGTCACGACGAAATCGAACTCAGAAGTGCTGCCGGTCATCTGAATCAACGCCTCAAGATCGCCCTTAAGGTCATAAAATTCAGTATCTTGCGATTTCGTCGCCCACTGCTCCCGAGTGCCCGGACCCAAGGCGAGAAAGGCGACACGCACAACTTCAACGGGCGTTTCCAGTGTGCCGTGAAAAGACTTACCGATTTCAAAAAGGCGTACGCGTTCCTGCTGACGGGACACGTTCATCGCCGCGGCCGCGAGCATGCCGGGCAATAACGATCCGCGCATGACGGACATTTCCGACGAAATCGGGTTGCTCAAAACGAGTTCCGTCGCCTTGCCGGTAACGGTCTCGTTTGAATCAGCATCGATAAAACTGTAGGTAATGACCTCTTGATAATCGCGTGCAACCAGCGTGTCCGCCACGAGTTCCAGATCGATACGTGTCTCGGTCACTGAGCCGAGCGGCAAATTCGCAGAACCGGTCGCCTCGGGAATTCGATCGTACCCGTAGATACGCGCAACTTCCTCCACGAGGTCGTCTTCCATGGCTATGTCAAATCGGAAACTGGGTGGACTCACCTGCCAATCGCCATTGACTTGCACCGAATCAAGCCCCAATCCCGAGAGAATATCGCTGACTGTCGCTGCTGGAATTTCAGTTCCCAGAACCTTGTCCAGACGCGCCCGCGTCAGGGTCACCGGATTGCGTGCCGGCAGATGTTCTTCACTGACCTGTTCAACCAGCGGACCGGCCTGGCCACCGGCAATCGCCAGCAAGAGTTCACTCGCGCGTTCAATCGCACGGCCCTGCCCGGCTGGATCCACGCCGCGTTCGAAGCGCAACGAAGCATCCGTATGCATCGCATACGACCGAGCTCGACCCGCCATTATTTCCGGCGGCCAAAACGCCGCTTCCAGAAAGACATCCGTCGTCCGCTCGGTAACCGCGGTACTCAACCCGCCCATGATTCCCGCCATGCCGATCGCACCACTATCGTCGGCAATCACCACGGTGTCTTCAGTCAAACCGACCTCGCGAGAGTCAAGGAGCGTCACCTTCTCGCCCGATCGAGCGTATCGCGGACGAATACTGCCCTGCAATTGCCCCAGATCGTAGGCATGCAGTGGCTGACCCAGTTCCATCATGACGTAATTGGTCACGTCCACGACGACGTGGATGGCGCGGATACCACTCTTGCGAAGCCGCTCCGTCATCCAGGCGGGCGATTTCGCCGCAAGATCGATATCCTTGATTACCCGGCCGACAAACCGCGGGCAGGCCGCCGGCACCGGACACTCGACCGGATACTTGTCGTCAATGGTTGCCGCGACGGCGGACCGTTCCGGTCCTTGCAATGGTTGTCCCGTCAGCGCCGCCACATCGCGAGCGATGCCGAGAACGGAGAAGCAGTCGCCGCGATTCGGTGTCAGGTCCAGATCGATGATCGCATCCGGCAGGCCCAAATAGTCTGACAAGGGTGTCCCGACCGGAGCATCCGCCGCCAACTCGACAATGCCATCGGATTCATCACCCAAACCCAGTTCGATTGCGGAACACAGCATGCCGTTCGACACCACGCCGCGAATTTTGGATTTGCGAAGCTTAAGGCCGTTTGGCAGTTTGACGCCCGGCACGGCCAGCGGACTTTTCATGCCGGTGAATACATTGGGTGCGCCGCACACAACATCGACCGGTTCGCCAGTACCCGTGGAGACGGAACAAACATTCAGTCGGTCCGCATCGGGATGCTTGCTGACCGCAAGCACTTCGGCGACGACGACGCCATCGAGTCCCTCGCCCTCGACGATCACGCTCTCGACCTCGTGTCCCGCCATCGTCAGACGATGAGCCAGGTCCTCAGTCGAAATCTTCGGTTCAACCCATTCGCGCAGCCACGATTGTGCAAATTTCACAACGACAACCCCGGATCAGTGAAACTGGCGCAAGAAGCGCAAGTCATTTTCGAAGAATGTACGCAGATCGGCAACGCCGTAACGTAGCATCGCCAGACGTTCAATGCCCATGCCAAAGGCATAGCCGGTGAATTCATCGGCGTCGATGCCCGCATTTCTCAGGACATTGGGGTGCACCATGCCGCAGCCGAGAATTTCGAGCCACTTCCCCTCCGACCACAAGACGTCCACTTCAGCCGACGGTTCAGTGAACGGAAAATACGAAGCGCGAAAACGCAGTTCCGCATCGCGTTCAAAAAAGTTTTCCACGAATTGGTGCAATACGGCTTTCAGGTTCGCGAAGCTGACGCCTCGATCGATTACCAGGCCTTCAACCTGATGAAACATCGGCGTGTGAGTCTGATCGGAGTCGCAGCGATACACGCGCCCAGGCGCGATGATCCGAATGGGAACGCCCTCTTCCACCATGGATCGAATCTGCACGGGAGAGGTATGCGTACGCAGCAGGCGGCCGCCTGGAAAATAAAAGGTGTCGTGCATCGCACGCGCCGGGTGATTTTCGGGAATATTCAACGCGGTAAAGTTATGAAAATCGTCCTCGATTTCCGGCCCCGAACGAACCCCGAAACCCGCATCGCGGAAAATGCGTTCAATTCTGGCACCTGCAAGCGCCACAGGATGACGCCCGCCCCGCGAGACACCTCGACCTGGAAGCGTGATGTCCACCGCATCCTCGGCCAGTTTTTTTGCAAGTGCTGCATCCTCAAGCAAGGTTCGACGCGTCTCAAGGAGCGCCTGAACGGCTTGTTTGGCCTGATTAATCTCCTGACCCGCCGCAGGACGTTCTTCCGCCGACAGCTTGCCAAGTTCCTTCATGCGCGCCGTCAACGCACCTTTCTTACCAAGGAAAGCGACCCGAACTGCGTCAAGCGCAGCGAGATCGTCGGCAGAGTTAATCTCTGACTCCGCCTGTTGAATCAGCTCGGAAAGTGCCTGCATCGGATGGCTTGAAAGGAACTGTTTGCCGGCTCACACAATGCGGGCCACAGTCCCCCTCAAATCAGCTGTCAGGCAATGCCGCTTTCGCCTGAGCCGCGATAGCACCAAAGGCATCGGGATCATGCACGGCGATATCGGCCAGCACTTTGCGATCGATATCGATTTCCGCAAGGTTCAGGCCATTAATCAGACGGCTGTAAGACAGGCCATGCAATCGGGCGGCCGCATTAATTCGCGTAATCCACAGCGCACGAAACTGGCGCTTGCGCTGACGTCGATCGCGATAGGCGTATTGCCCGGCCTTGATGACGGCCTGTTTGGCGGTTTTGAATAGTTTACTGCGCGCGCCGTAGTAGCCCTTCGCTTTATCCAGGACTTTCTTATGACGGGCTTTGGCGACAACGCCACGTTTTACTCTAGCCATGACTCAATCTCCGCTCAACTGTAGGGAAGCATGCGACGCACGCTCTTCACGTCCGAATCCGCTACCTGCAGGGTCAGGCCCAACTGGCGTTTGCGCTTGGATTTCTTCTTCGTGAGGATGTGATTGAGGTGGGATTGGGCTCGCTTGAAGCCGCCCTTACCCGTCCGGCTGAAACGCTTTGCAGCGCCCCGGTTTGTCTTCATTTTAGGCATTACTTTCTCCGTATATTCTAGCCGTGTGACGTACAAGCATTCGCTTGCCGCTACAGGCGGGTATTGGCTTTCGTGTCTTTCTTAAGACAGCCGGCCGTTACTCACTTTTTCTTCGGACCAATCACCATGATCATCTGCCGACCTTCCATCTGCGGCATTTGCTCAACGGTACCGAGTTCTTCAAGATCATCCCTGACCCTGGCCAGAAGCTGCGCACCCAATTCCTGGTGTGCCATCTCCCGACCTCTGAATCTCAACGTGACTTTCGCTTTGTCGCCCACTTCGAGGAACTCGCGAAGTTTGCGCAACTTGATCTGATAGTCACCTTCGTCCGTTCCCGGGCGAAACTTTATTTCCTTAACATGCACTTGCTTTTGCTTGCGCTTGGCAAACTGTGCTTTCTTGTTCAGCTCAAACAGGTATTTGCCGAAATCCATGATTCGACAAACCGGCGGATCCGCCATCGGCGATACTTCCACCAAATCCAGCCCCTGACCCTTAGCTAACTGAAGCGCCTCCGCAAAAGGCATGACGCCCGCCTGCTCACCTTCGGCGTCGATTACCCGTATGGTCGGTGCTTCAATTTCTTCGTTGCGTTTGACGCGTTTTGGGCCTGCGATGCTTGCATCCTCCTGACTAAAACAAGAACCGCGGCCGATGTGCCTGAATGCAGCGCCATACAAACCGCGGGGAGGCGAATTCTATAGCTGCGCTTGGACTGAAACAAGCCCGGAAATGACTGATTTAGAAGAAAATCACAGAATATCTGGACGGATTGCCCGTTTTGGGGCGAAAACCCCCGAATAAAGGATTTTGTCGCCTGCTTTCTCCACCACCAATGCGAGAAAATTGGTGGGCGATGGTGGTCTCGAACCACCGACCTCCACGATGTCAACGTGGCGCTCTACCCCTGAGCTAATCGCCCCTACATAGAAATGTTACTTTCTTACGTTCGTGCCGTCGATCCTGGCGACATTCGTTTCGATAAATTGCGAGATTTCAATCGTCCGACTTTGGTCAAGGTCGCGCGTCAGGTCACGCTCCTACAGAAGTGCCAATAGATTACCTGTAGGAGCGTGACCTGACGCGCGACACCGGCGACGACAAATACCGAAATCCCGCAGTTTCAAACTCAGTTTGGCTCCTGATCGGTCGACAAAGATACTGAAGCGCTCCGAATGACGCAAGAGCACCGTGAAAACATCTGAATCTCTAGCCCGCCAACCGATCACTCATTCCAAGCCCCGCCTCGCGAATACGGCCGATCTCGTCTCGCAGTCTGGCCGCCTCCTCGAACTCCAGATCCCGGGCATGTTTTAACATTTTCTTTTCCAGTTTTTGCGCTTTGCGCAGCAATTGTTCCTGCGTCATCGAGGCAAACAGGGCCGCCTCCTCCATGGCCTTGCGTGGCCCTCTGCCCGGCACCGGATAAGCCGCTTCCATGATGTCGGCGACCTGTTTGACAATCGACGCCGGTTTGATGCCGTGTTTCTTGTTAAACGCGACCTGAATAACGCGGCGGCGATTGGTCTCATCGATCGCCCTTTGCATCGAGCCGGTCATTCTATCGGCATAGAGCAGCGCCTTGCCGTGCAGATGTCGCGCCGCCCGTCCCATGGTTTGAATCAGCGAGCGCTCGGAGCGCAAGAAACCTTCCTTATCGGCATCGAGAATGGCGACCAGCGATACTTCCGGCATATCGAGGCCTTCGCGGAGCAGATTAATGCCAACCAGAACGTCGAACGCATGCAGTCTTAAATCGCGAATGATCTCCGTTCGCTCGACGGTGCCGATATCCGAATGCAGGTAGCGTACCCGAACATCGTGATCCTGCAGGTAATCCGTAAGATCCTCGGCCATGCGCTTGGTCAGCGTCGTTATCAGTACACGTTCATCGACGGCAACGCGGTGGCGAATCTCCGACAGGACGTCGTCGACCTGTGAGCGGGCGGGTCGAACCTCGACGACGGGATCGATCAGCCCGGTCGGTCGTACCAACTGCTCGACAACGTTATCGGAGTGCTCTTTCTCGTAATCGCCGGGTGTCGCGGAGACGAAAATCGTTTGCGGTGACAGCGCATCGAACTCGTCGAAACGCAATGGCCGGTTGTCGAGGGCCGATGGCAGGCGAAAACCGTAGGCGACCAGCGTCTCCTTGCGCGAACGGTCACCCCGGTACATGCCGCCCAGTTGCGGCACGGTCACGTGGCTCTCATCGATGACCAGCATCGCGTTATCCGGCACGTAGTCGAACAGGCACGGCGGCGGTTCGCCGTCCGCACGCCCCGACAGGTATTTCGAGTAGTTCTCAATCCCCTGGCAATAACCGAGTTCGCGAATCATCTCGATATCGAATAATGTTCTTTGCTCAAGCCTTTGAGCCTCCACAAGTTTCTCGGTCTTTCTGAGATAAATAAGGCGCTCTTTCAACTCCACCTTGATCTTCTCAACCGCCGCCAGCAACGTCTCTCTTGGCGTCACGTAGTGGGTTTTCGGAAACACTGTCAGGCGCGGCACGCGACGCAGAACTTCACCCGTCAAAGGGTCGAAGTAGGACAGAGCCTCGATCTCGTCATCGAACAGTTCGATACGAATGGCATCCCGTTCCGACTCCGCCGGAAACACATCGATCACATCGCCACGTACCCGGTAGTTACCCTGCGACAGGTCCAGTTCGTTACGTTTGTATTGCATCTCTGCGAGGCGTTTAAGAATCGTCCGCTGATCGATCCGCTCACCGCGATCGAGGTGCAGCACCATCGCAAAATACGCTTCCGGGTCGCCCAGTCCATAAATGGCAGACACCGTCGCAATAATGATGGCATCGGTTCGCTCAATCAGCGCCTTGGTGGCCGATAAACGCATTTGTTCAATGTGTTGATTGATCGACGCGTCTTTTTCGATGAATGTATCGGAACTCGCGATATACGCTTCGGGCTGATAGTAGTCGTAGTAGGAAACGAAATATTCAACCGCGTTCTTCGGGAAGAATTCGCGCATTTCGCCGTAGAGTTGTGCTGCGAGTGTCTTGTTCGGTGCCAGGATAATCGCGGGCCGTTGTGACTGTGCGATGACGTTTGCGATGGTGAACGTCTTGCCCGACCCGGTCACGCCCAGCAGGGTCTGCCGCGCAAGACCATCGTCCAGCCCTTCGAGCAGTCCCGCTATCGCTTCTTCCTGATCGCCGGCGGGACCGAACGGCGCCGTCAGCGTCAAACGGTCGCGCTCGTCCGGCTTGGACTTCTTGGGAAGATGGGCTGTTTGACGTACCATACGCGGTCGTTTCCGGGAGGCAATCGAGTGAGTTTATCAGTTTCGAAAAGAATGAGTCGGGTTATGCCCTCTGCGACCAGTGCGGTCCTGGGTCTTGCGGCCAAACTGCGCGAAGAAGGTCGTGACGTTATAAGCCTTGGCGCCGGTGAACCGGATTTCGATACGCCGGATCACATCAAGGAAGCCGCGATCCGGGGTATTCGTGACGGACATACGAAATACACAGCCATTGACGGCACGGCCAGTCTGAAGGCCGCCATTGAACGCAAGTTCGAGCGCGACAACGACCTTGCGTATGCCGCTGAGGAAATTCTTGTCTCCTGTGGCGCAAAGCACACCCTGTTCAATTTGTGCATGGGCGTACTCAGTTCCGGTGATGAGGCAATCATCCCGGTGCCTTTCTGGGTCTCCTATCCGGACATGGTTCGCGTTGCCGATGGCGTGCCAGTGATTGTGGACACCGGTATCGAGAGCGATTTCAAAGTAACGCCGGAACAACTCGAGGCATCCATCACTGACCGGACCCGGATGTTGTTTCTCAACAGCCCGTCGAATCCGAGCGGGAGCTGTTATACCCGTGCGGAGCTGGAGGCCCTGGGCGAAGTACTCATCAGGCACCCCAACATCGTTATCGCCGCTGACGATATCTACGAACACATCCATTGGGGCGAATCGCCGTTTTGCAGCCTTGCCACGGCGGTGCCTGAGTTGAAAGAACAGACCGTAACCATCAATGGCGTTTCCAAGTGCTACGCGATGACTGGCTGGCGCATCGGCTATGCGGGGGGACCTGCAACGGTCATCAAAGCGATGAAAACCATTCAGAGTCAGTGCACATCGAATCCCTGCAGTGTCTCGCAGATTGCTGCGACCGCCGCACTCGACGGCGAGCAGACCTGCGTGGCAGAGATGACGGCCGCCTACAAAGAACGCAGCGACTATATCGTGGATGCCCTGAACAGCATTCCTGGCTTCGAATGCCGCAAGGGCGAAGGCGCTTTTTATGCCTTCCCGCGCGTCACAGGCGCCATCGAGAGGCTGGGGTTCAAGGACGATTTCGAGCTGGTCGAAAAGGTGCTCAATGACGCCATTGTCGTCATGGTCCCCGGCAGTCCGTTTGGTTCCCCCGGATACGTGCGAATTTCATTTGCCTGCTCCATCCCGGAACTTGAGGAAGCGGTGACGAGAATCCGCAAGGTTCTGACGTAAGACAATCGGCACGGCTACGCCCTTGACTTGCGCTGGGGGCTAGCCCAAAATGCCGCCGCTAGCGAATAACGCTGACTGCAATTCCCCGATAGCTCAGTTGGTAGAGCGATTGACTGTTAATCAATTGGTCCCTGGTTCGAGTCCGGGTCGGGGAGCCAGATTTAAAGAGCCCCGCCAACGAGCGGGGTTTTTTGTTAGCGAATAGAGTCACCAACAAGTCACCATGGAGATCGGCATGGGTCATGACCCGTATCCACCAGGATCGATTCACTGTTCGTCGTGTGGCCACGAACTTTCCAAAAACTCCCGATCCGAGCGTCAACCGTTGACAAGCTCAGCACGCTGAGTTTTACCAACAACACCCCACCAAAACGACTCAGCCGTCTCCCAGTTGATCTGATCGGTGTTGAACGCTTTAAGAATCAGGCCCGCCGTATCCTCATCGACAGAATACGATTCTTAGACAAGATAATTGCTGATACCTTGACGCTCAGGAGAAAAGGTGGTTAGTTCTACTTACGCTTACGAAGGGATAAATTCACGGCATGTATGGTGAAAAAATTCAGAAAATGAATACGAACCTTGGACCGAGAATCCAAGCCAGGATCCAAGTAATCGGTTTATTGTCTTGCTTGTTGACAGCTAACTTGGCTTTATCCAGCGATGCGACCCCTAAACACGCAGAGTTGATAAAGCCCGTGATAAATCCCGCTATCGGGTATCCCAGAAGAGCCTTGAGTCAAGGCATTGAGGGTTACGTAATAGTTCGGTATCGAATCGACGAACTGGGAATACCAGTTGATGCTGTAATTTTGGAATCCCACCCTGAAGGCGTTTTTGAACGCATCGTCTTGCGACGTTTGGGCAGTGCTAGATTCCATGTCAAAGATCTGGGTAAGGTTCTTTACAGCCGTATCGTGTTTAACGGAGATGACGACCATGATCTGCTCGGATCAGAATCACCCCTGAAGGGCATGGGCATCGAAAAACCAGTTAAAGAAGGACGGAATTGAGGAGGATACCCAATATTTGCTAGCCTCAAGACACCGGAATTGAGGACACCCGATATTTGCTAGCCTTAACAAGCTTTAGCCAGAAACGCAGAATAATTTTCTCTGCGTCCGATCTTGGAACTTGATGGGACGAGCCAGGGAGCCGCAACGTCGAGAATGGCGTTGTCGCTCAGTCTTCGTTGTCAAACCCGCCCCTAGCCTGAATCGACGATTGTGCCGTTTACGTTGAGACCTGCCATCACCCTAGCCCGGACTAGACAGGTGCGTCTGAAATATGCTGTCGATCAGGAAATCCGGGCTTAGCGGAAAAACAAACGATTCTATCGTCTCGATTACCGAGTATTTTCTGAACATCTGAACGGCTTATTACGGAATCACGTCAAGACCCTTGAAAACACGAATTGATCAGACCTTTCTTAGATATATTGTGTGCACTTCTCATACATACAGCGTA
>JAADHU010000075.1 GCA_013151645.1 Gammaproteobacteria bacterium
CTTTAATATCGGCAGCCTGCTTTTTTTCGTGACTAAACGTTACTATCCCGCAGGGGTTTTTGCCCAGATCACGCATGGTTATTCCGGGAATTGACTGCAAATTTTGTCGGAGTTGATTGGCAAGCCTTCGCGTTCTTTTCTCAATGGGCTTCATACCAATTTTAAGTGCATAGTCCACCGCAACACCGAGTCCCACAACCGCAGCATAGTTGAATTCCCAGTTTTCAAAACGCCGCGTATTGGGACGCATCGTGTACCGGTCGGGTCCAATCCATTCGCCCCCGTGCATATCCAGAAAAGGCGGGTCGATTTTGTCCAATATTGAGCGTCGGACATATAGAAATCCGGTTCCTCTTGGGCCTCGCAGAAATTTCCGGCCGGAGCCAGTCAGAATATCACAACCAATAGTCTCCACATCCAGGTCGATTTGTCCGACCGACTGACAAGCATCAAGCATGTACGGGATGCCCGCCTCTTTCGCGATTTCGCCGATGGCCCGAGCCGGATTCACCACGCCACCATTGGTGGGAACATGGGTCACGGCAATTAGTTTTACGCGATCGTCGATTGCGTTCCTTAACGCGACCGTATCCATTTCCCCGGCTTCAGTACTGGCGATGGGGATGATTTCAATGCCGATTTTTTCTCTGAGCCGCAGGTACGATATATAGTTGCTTGCATACTCTGATTCGGCGGTCAATATGCGGTCACCGGGTTTAAAGTTGAAGCCATGGAACGCCATGTTCCAAGATGTCGTCGCGTTTTCTGTGATAGCGATCTCATGCGGATGGCAGTTGAGTAAACGCGCCAGGGCTTCGTAGCTATGCTCGACTCGCTCGCGTTCAATTTCCAGCGCGCGATATCCCCCAACATTTGCTTCCAACTGCAAGAAATCCCTTTGTGCCTGGTGCACAGGTTCCGGCATCAGGCTCGAACCTGCCGTGCTAAGAAACAGCACATGTGCGCAAGCCGGTGTCTCGGATCTGATGCGTTCGAGGTCGATAGACATGGATGATATTCCCTTTCAAATGTATTCGAAGACTGGCTCGGCGGTGGCCTTCCCGACAACGTCGGGCCACCCCTCAGCGAAATTTCTCGTCTTTTAAGTCATCAGGCGGCTGAGTTGACCAAAGGATTTCATGAGCGCCATCGGGCTCTTGTTGCCGATAGCATTACAAGGTCGATATGTTACCGGGTTCACCGTCTAACCTACCGGTCCTGCAGTTCGATGCCCTTGATCCGCGTTACAAAAACGCCGATTTCGTCTTTGCTGTAGGACAGGCTGTGGCGTTTTTTCGACGCCGGGCGCTTCTCAAGCGACACCCCTGGCCGCCATTCGGTGGCCGGGCGGATCGGCCGCGGCACAAACCCGCCGCCGCAATTCGGGCAAACATTCTGTAGGTGGTTGTCGACGCAATCGGCGCAGAACGTGCACTCATAGGTGCAGATTCGGGCGATAATCGAGGCGGGCAGCAAATCTCTGTCGCAATATTCGCAATTCGGTCGTAGTTCCAGTGCCATAGACCGATCTCCGTTTGGTGGCCTTCGTTGACGGCCTATTTTGCACATTATAGGTTTGGCGTAAATGACAATATACCCACAAAACGCGCCAAAACCGCGAATCGTTGAGATTGTGATATTTCCAGACGTGCAATTACTCGACGTCGCCGGCCCGCTACAGGTCTTCGCTGCCGCCAATGATGTCGCTGACGGGGAAGGACAGACCCAGCCCTATCGCGTGAGAACGACGGCGCAAACGTCGCCGATCGTATCTTCCTCAGGGCTGGCATCGACTTGTCGCTTGCACTGGTCGAAGAATATTTAGGCCACGCTGTCGAATTAGCCATCGCTCGGGACTTGGTAGTCTTCCTGAGGCGCCACGGCGGCCAGGCGCAGTTCAGCGATCATCTGGCGCTCCAAGGAAGCCATCGGGATTCTGCGCAACTGCACAGTTGGATCGCGGCCAACCTAGTGACCGACTTGTCGGTGACGGCGCTGGCGGCCAGAACCGGCATCCACCGCGCCAATAGCCGAAACTCTAACTCTCCGCATGGACCGCTGCTCGGGGGGAAGGTCAGGCTTCCAGACGGCGACTTTTCCCAGGGCGTGAAATCCGGCAGTAGCCAGTGACAGACTCGCATTCGCCGACGATGTCCTCGAATAGAATACGCCGATTCCCGAGGAAGGGACCGGATTCCGGGTCCTTCTCAACTTTCGAGAAGTGCGTACTTCTCATAGAAGAAAAAGGCAGCGAGTGGCTGAGTCACAAACGGCTCAATCTAACTTCGAAAAATGGCTCGCTCGGAGAGATTGCTACGCGTGTCAACCGGCTATGCCGGTCTCGGTACGAACTCCCGACCGCTCGGTTCGTAGCACGAGAACCATTGTCAGTTATTGATCTATAACGCCAAAACGACGGCGTTCGTTACGATTTCGCCCTACAATGCACAATAAAGCACAACTGATATCGGAACAGTGTCGGAGATGTCGAAAAAGACTCTTGTTTCAACACTGATCATTTCGTCATCAAAGTCTTAACCGGGATCTAGTGAATCAGGCAGGCGTTACCGATTGAGATAGTCGCGCCCCGCACCACTAAGTTGCTTGACTCTGGGCAACACCATTTCTCTTCAAATATGGTGGTCCGTTTTTCTTCAGTAGCTCTGTTGCATCATCGAGCAATTTCCTCTCCAACTTTGTCGCTCGATGTGACAACGGGTCGAGGTGCAGTCCAGACGCAGTAGCATTGACTCGCTCAAACTCCGATTGACTATATTTCGCAACGATAAAATAAGCCCACGAGTACATCGGCAAGACAACCGTGTGCCTTCGGCCTATGTCCAATGCAAATTCTCGATACACTTCCTCGCCAGTTCGTTCGAAGAGCCGGTCAGCCAAGTCGGCGATCTGGTACATCGGATACACCGATCGATCTTCAACGTACGGCCGATTATTTAGCGCCTGTCGCAAACTGTGCATCGCCGATTCGTGGTCACCCGAAAATGCCGCTAACGCGGCGTATGTCAGATCTTCATCAAAACGATAACCCAAATTCGAGGAATTGAACGATTCGGTTCGAAAGAGTTCTTCAAGCTGAGTTTCGCGCGCCGCGAGCACCGCCTGTAGATGCTCTCCCTGCCCCAACGCCGCCGCGCTGAAAGCGTAGTATGGCAAGTATTCGTCAAGGTAGTAGTAGTAGGCAGTCTCGTTAAATTGTTCGTAAGCCTTTGCGTAATCTGCTCTTAAGAATGCGGACATCGCCCCAGCCAGCATCGTGTATCGATGATCAACTTCTTGTTTGTCTTCCGCGCGCTGAAGTACTTGCGGGGTCGATACGAGAAGGTCGTGTCTAAATTCACTTCGACCATCCCTGACAACGGCGAAGACGATCGGTTCACGAAGACCGTTTGTAGACGTGGGCTGCGTGGTTCGATGTTGGAAGAGCGGTCGCGGCCGCGCGTAAGCGCCAGATACTATGGCCGCAAAATCCACACTGGGGACTCGGTCCATAGTCCCTGCCAGCAACAGGTAACGGGGCGCTAGGCTAACCGTTTCGTTCCTACTTCGCTCGCGCACTTCTGCCGTTAGTCTGGAATTGGAGGACTGAATCCACGTGGCTATTTCATCGATTGTCGCAGACTCCATTCGATGACCTACAAGCGCGCCCGACCACATCTGAGAGTCCTGGGTTACGGCTTGAAATTGATTGAACATGTTCCAAGCCGATTCCGATTGACCAAGTATGTGCAACAACTGAAGAAAGTCTCTGAACCCGTACTTACTTTGGTAGCGGCGAACCCGATTTGCCGACCAAGCTGCTGCCGACTCAAGATCACCACCAATTAGTGCAATTCGGGCGGCCGATGTCATGCTGGATGCCGATCCCGAATGAGAATTTGCAGCAAGTTCAAGCAATGGAGTTGCCAACTCGTACTGGCCTATCCAGAACAACATCGCAGCAGCGTTGTCGGCGTGAGTTATCTCCGCAAGAGTGTCCGCCCCATGGTTTGCCTGGAAGTTTGGGTACGACAACCACGCCTCCTGCGCTTTTCTGTATTCACCACGCCGTTTATATATTCGGCCCAGTGCGTAGTACAAAGACAAATCATTACTGCCTCCTTCAATCTTCGACTTTATTTCTCGAATCTCCGCATCGGAGTCACCTGACGCCCGGGCGAGTTCAACAGCGTATTCATCACGTTTCGGATGTCCCAAATAACGACTATCGTACAGCGCCAGCAATTCTGAGCGGACAGTGTCCGGGTTTTCAGAATTCTTGCTGTCAGATTCAATCTTCCACTTTAGACATTCGAATGCTGTCCATATGTAGTCAATGCACCTTTGAAATGCACCGTCTCTAACTTCCTCGGGCCAAATATTTCGATACCAGCCCGAGCTCTTAGGCCATTCAAAGTAACGTCTTGAATACAGCGAAAAGCGGCTGTCTTTCCCGGGACGAAAACTGCCCCTTTGTCCGTAGACCCGAGAGTAGCCGCGCGCAATTTCAACTGCATCTGATGTAAGGCGACCTGTCCACGCGAACCCGGTCGCCTCAGCCTCTTTTGACGCCGTACGGAAATTCGTCCTCTCTACACCCGTACTTTTCTTCGACATCGCTTGCAGTACCCGCCCCTTGAGCAACGTTACTGCCGGATGACCGACATAAAACGACTCAAATCGGCTCAGCTCATCAAGCGCCGCGCTGGGAACTGCTCTCTTCGTCAGATCTTCCTCGACCTCACGAAGATGGTTCGCGACTGAAATTGTTTTAACCAATTCAAGAATATCGATTATCGAGACTATCGAATCAGCGCCTGGGTCTGAAGCCCATTCCTTGGCTGCTTTTTCCTCAAGCGCTTCAATGTGCTTCCAAAGCAACCTTGTTAAGTCGAGTTCGTCGGGCACGTCACCGATTACCGCGAGCTTCTCGTAGTGATTCTCCAGCGAAACGAATTCTGAGGGCAACAAAGTGTCGAGGGACAATTTTAGAGTCGCGGCTGAATAACCGGCCCATTCCTCGTAATCAAGTAAGGAACGGTACAACAGTGGCGCCCAGACAGCGTGGGCTTGCGTGAATTTCTCAAGCGAGCCGTATTCCCTTTTCGCAGAGTACCTGTACTCGATTTTCTGTAAATCTATAAGTGCCATGAAGCGTAGAACTGATACCCCATCGCCTGCGACATAGGTTTGGAGTTTCGGAAGATCGCCGTTCAGCGCGGCAAGCAAGGCCGTTTCGTGCTGGTTAAGCGGTTCTTCCAACACAGCGACCGCGGCCGGGCGCCGGTCCAAATAAGCGTAAGCGCGTGCTTTGAAATATCGAAAGAAGGGAGCTTCAGGTGAAACTTTCTCGAGTTCGACCAGCGACCTTTCGAACAAATGATCTCGTGTCTCATTGAAATCACCGCGTGGATGCAGCATACCTAGTAGCTGCAAGTAGCCCGCGGCATGGAGGGGTGACTCAGCCGACCGCTTGATCAGGTCCTCGAATGAATCCGGAAATACGAAATGTTTTTCATCGAATGCCGGGCTCACTCTCATGGTTTCAATTCGCTGACCCGTTGCAAATTCTACAATTTCCGGAATGATCTCCACAAAAGACGCCGATGGTGTGATTGAATCACTGAAAGTCTGGTCGCTCCAAGTCCGGATCTCATTCTCAATTCCGTCATCTGCCGATTTTAACGTTGCACTAATACTCCACCGGTTCATCCGATCATGTTCGGCCTGAAGTAATAGAATCTTTTCCGCGTGTACGAGCGTAGCCAGCCTCCGAATATCGGCTGGCGAAAAAGACGGCCTATTGGTACCGAGGTACTGGAGCACCTTGCTGGGGTCTGCCACGTAGTTCACACCGAGTTGTTCCAGGCTGTCACTCAAAAGACGTGTGATCAGGGACCTTTCGACTGGATCGAAAGCGTTCTTGTCGCCCTGAACCGGCACTACCAAAAGAGAGACGTCGGATATGCCTAAGTACGTTGCGGCAAGTCGGCGTTCGTTCATCAGCCAGCTCGACTCCGGAATCTTGTAGTAATCGACTGGATTTCCATGAATAGATTCCGTGCTGCGATCCGCGGTATTATCCGCACGCAGCATAGTTGCAGCTGCATCCCTTGCGATTGCATCGCCCTGAGTGTCGACCAGATAAGCGAACTTGAAATAGGCTGCCAGCGCCAAAACAATCAACAGCCCGCCAACTCTAGAAACTCCACTTTTCATTTCACTGTCCTTAGCTCAGTTGCACCCCGCAATATGGCAGCATTGTTTCTTCACGTTAAGGTTCGGCGTCACAATATCCACCAACCCAAACGCTACGTTATCGCCCGACGCACGTTGAAAGCGATCCGTAGATAATTGATTTTTGATAGGTTTCTCGTATTTAATACAACAAATGTGTCAGGTTTATTTATGCCTGAAAATAGACCTGACACGTTTTCCTGTAGACAATAAACCAGGTTGCACTATCGCCCTGCCCATCAAGAGCAAGAGAAGCTGGTCACCGCTAAGTGATCGGCTTTCTTGGCAACAAATGGCGCGATTGTTACGCTTGTCGCCCGACTATGCCGGTCTCGGTACGAACTCCCGACCGCTCGATTCGTAGCTGGATAATTGCGCTGTCACTTGTTATTAACCAAGAGAGACTGCTGGGGCGTCCGTTGCTGATCCGGCACCACAGTGCATAACGATGCATCACTCAATCACGCAAGAATCCTGCAAGTATTATTTGTACGCACGCTAAGTCGTGATGCCATCGATCAGGTCGTCGATGACTACGTGATCGTCTCCGGCCAGCATTGCTTGCCGTGGATCACACGCAGGATTATCAGCTGATCATCGTTGACGGTATAAGTGATGAGATACGGTGTTCGCTTAACGACCCATTCGTAGGTGCCCGAAATGCGACCGGGTCGTCCGGCCCGGGGTTACTCAGGCAACAGGCGGGTCGTGGCGGCGATGCGTTCAGCAACTGCGTGCGCCGCAGCTGGGTTGTTCTCTGCAATGTAGTGAAGCGCGTCGCCAAATCGGGATAAGGTGCGGCTAGTCCACTTCAGTTTCAAGCTGCACGCCCCATTGTGCGAACGTGTCGTACACCGCCTCATCACTGGCGAATTCGCCCCGACGAGCTTCGGCTAAGCCGGCCTCAATCTCCTGGCGCACGTACGCCTCGTACGCGACGTCCTTCCAGGTTGCCGAGCAGTTGCTCCGCCAACGTGTGCAACGCTTCTTTCAATATAGTCTCGGATGCCATGATAATCTACTCCAACGAACGCCCTTTAAACCTATCAGGATCCATCAACGGATTCAGGACACAAACAGGAATTTCAGAGACAAAAATTTAGGCGAATTCATCACCGTTTTATTGCCCGTCTCCTCAGTTCCCTTCGAAACTGTTGCCGCAACTGAAAAAGGTTTTCCAGAACTGAGGTGAACCATCCCGCCTCGGGTGAAAGCTATTACGTGTAAGGCCACGCTCACCGTATGCCAGGCAGTACCCCTGAAACCTGTGCTGGCACGGTAATCAAACCTCTTGATCAGCAGGTTGCTGAAACAGACGATTCTACGATCGACTAATACGGCGTATCGCCGCCATCCACATTGATCGACTGGCCGCGAATAATGGTCGCCGCATCGGATAGCAGAAAAGCGACAATTCGGCCCACTTCAACGGGATCGATGTGCCGTCCCAGTTGTGCAGGCACCATTGTCTTCACCAATTCCCCCGCATCTTCACCGATACGATCTCCGATTGAACGAGCGACCTCATGCAACATGGGTGTAAGAACACCACCCGGGCACACCGCATTGATGTTGATGTTTCTATCCGCCCATTCCGCCGAGAGCGTTCGCGTCAGGCTAATGACCGCCGCCTTCGACGCATTGTATCCCGCCATATTGGGATAACCGACTTTGCCCGCGTTCGACGCAATATTAACGATTGAAGCTAGCTTGTCATCACCAGCAAGGTCTCGCTCCACCAGTAGGTTCGCAAACTCGGTGCAACAAAGATGGACAGCAAACACATTGATTTCAAACTGCTTCCGCCAATCCTCAATACTTGCACTAAGATTTTCACCCAGTCGGATTACACCCGCATTGTTGACCAAACCATTGAGTTGGCCGAAGGAGTCAATCGTCGCATTCATTGCATTTTTTATAGACTGTTGATTTGAAACATCTACAGTTAATGCAATCAGGTTTCTATCGGCAGCGCCGGTGGCGCCAGCGACTAGATTTTCCCTTGCTTCATTTACGACTTCTTGATCAAGATCAGCCATTGCCACACAGCCACCAGCTTCTACAACTGCGCGAGTAATCCCGAGACCAATACCGCCAGCAGCGCCGGTCACAAATATTACCTGACCTTGTAAATCATTCTCCATCGCGTCCTATCTCCATTGAATGGTCCTAATCGAATAGCCCCACCGAACAGTTTCCTAGTAGATCATGCTGTTCATCACACCACCATCCACAACCAAATTCTGGCCTGTGATAAACCGCGCCGCTGGAGATGCCAGGAACAGACAGGCATCAGCAACATCGGTAACCGTACCCATTCGCCCGAGTGGTGCCTTATTCTTCCACCTGGCGACACCATCTGGCCATTGATCTTCTATGCCATCACGGTAAATCAAACCGGGTGACACGACATTCACACGAATATTGGATGGTCCAAGTTCCTGCGCTGCGGAACGCGTCAGCATCACCACGGCGGCTTTAGCACTATTGTAGTGACTATGATCTGATCCCGGGTTAAGTGCTGAGATGGATGCCATATTCACGATGGCACCACCATTGCTCTTTTTCATTTGAACAGCTGCTGCCTGAGTACACAAAAATGCTGTATCCAGATTAGCGCGATACATTTCATGCCAGTCGTCAATACTCATGTCCAGAAAGCCAGCATTCGGAAAAATACCCGCGTTGTTCACCATCACATCCAACTGGCCAAAAGCGTCAACGGTCGCATTGACCAGCCGATCAACTTCCTCTTTGATGGACACATCCGCTTTGCAGCTGATAGCTGCGCCGCCTTCGGCGACAATCTCATCGGCGATCACTCTTGCTCCCGCCTCACCGCCGCGATAGTGAATGACGACGTTCGCACCAGCTTGCGCAAAGCGCCTCACAACGCCTTCCCCAATGCCCTGGCTCGCTCCCGTTACCACAACGGTCTTGTCTGAAAAGTCAAAGAGACTTGTAATACCTGGATTCATTATCGAAGTTACCTCTACGCGTTGTCATTAATAAGCTGGCTCATATTCAAATTGAGGTTAGCACTGCGGCACCATAGAATACAAAGACGCCACTCATGGATGTCACCGATATCAATATCAACAAACTACAACTGCTCGTTCTTTGCCTGCTGGCAACTTTTATTATCTCCGGTGTCGTCACAACTATGGGGCTTGTCACACCATCCGCTGCTGAACACTTCGATGTGGATGTTACCTCGATGGCCGCTCAATTTACCTGGTTGACCGGAGGTGTATTTGGCGGCTTCCTGCTCTCTTTCGTGGTATTTGACTATTTCTCGATCAAGAAGGTGCTGATCGTGACGTATGTCGTGTGTATCACATCACTCCTTTTGATCCACGTAGCAACAGATTACCAACTTCTTGCATTGTGGATGGCTGTTTTCGGTGTTGCTATCAGCCTGGCGAGCTGCGGATCGGGTACGCTCATCACTCAACTCTGGTCCGGTAAGGCCAGGCAAACTGTACTGGTCGCACAGGATGCCATGTTCAATGGCGGTGGCGTTATTTTCTCTCTCACGACCACCTGGTTCATAACCAACAACTACCCTTTCAGCAGTATCTATGTCGTGGTGGCAGCCATTGTTACTTTCGCCCTGATCCTGTCTCTGGTATCGAATTTTGAGAAGGATCTAGCCAGTTCCTGTCCGGAAAATATTGTTGCCAGAGTAGATACAAGAACCAATAAATATGCCGAACAGACGAAACAGTCGCTTACGAAGGAAACAGCCGCCTCGACCATCGAATCCGAACAAGATATGGCCTTCTCAACGGAAGAAGAGGGGCAGGGAAAAACCGAATGGAATGTCGGTATCATCTTAACGGGTATCAGCCTGATGTTTTTTATGCTGGCAAAAATCTCGATGTTTATCTGGGCACCACAATATGTCGAACAGAATTTTGGCGTGGGAGCAGACGCCTCGGGGCAGTTCATGTCGAACATATTTTCTGCAGCGCTGGTGGGTTCGCTCGCCGGCACCTGGCTTGTATCGCGTATCAACGTTAAGTATTTGCTTTATACTTTTATCATTGCATCCGCCCTTTCGATCTGGCTACTGATAAATACATCCAGCATTGACACGGTCTACCTACTGGCATTTGTCTACGGCATTTCAATCTCAGCAACTTTTAACGCCTACGTCGCCTTCTCGCTGAGCTTCGTCGCTGTTCCCACTCACAGGAACATTGCCTATATGTTGCTCATGTCCGCGCTTGGTTCTTCCGGAGCACCATATTTCAGTAGCCTTGTTGTCGAGACAACAGGCGATATGCAGGACGCACTTTTGTTTTGTTTTGGTGTTCTGTTGACGGTTATCGTCTCACTCGGGATATGCGAGATGCTGGACAGAAACCGGACCAGGTCTAATAGCCTCAATCCGTCAGGCTGCTGACAACTTAACAAGACTTGAGTGACGATGCGGCATGAAAGGATGGCTAGGTCACGCATTGTGTCACCATCGTAACAACCAGTTCCCGCAAGGCAAGCCCTGGAATTCACTCGAAACCATGCGACAGAATTGCGATTCGCC
Organism: Gammaproteobacteria bacterium; assembly: GCA_013151645.1. Classification (GTDB taxonomy): domain Bacteria; phylum Pseudomonadota; class Gammaproteobacteria; order Steroidobacterales; family Woeseiaceae; genus JAADHU01. The sequence continues at coordinate 10,781 of JAADHU010000075.1, forward strand.
ACACACCGTGTCGAGTACCTAACTCTCGAGTGGGTCGATTGGTTTAACAACCGTCGTCTGCTCAAGCCTATTGGCGATATACCACCGACCGAGTACGAAGCGATGTGCTATCAAGAACAAGATCAAGCGGTGGCCGCCTGAGTCAAACCAAGAACTCTCCGGAGAAACCGGGGCGATTCACTACCCACATTCTGCCAACATCCAACTTGAGTTTGCAGGCCGATGTGGAAATTGTAGAGCATGCCACGATTCTGGCCATTCAGGCGGCAGGCCTCACCCACTATATCTTCGCCATGTTTCAGGCGTAGGCCGTCTCGACGACGTCATAATCGTCGAAGCTCGCTCTTCTTCGGCTTACTCCAACAATTTTGTCAGCCGAAAACGCTAACGAAATATTGCTGCACCGGGAATAACGAATCGGACTGCACGGTTGAACCCCTGTATACTGCTTGCCCGTACAAGGAATAAAAAAAACGTGATCACCGTTGACGCCGATATAGGCTCAAGTATTGAGCAAACTCATTACGCACTGGTTCCTTCCCAAGATTTCTTTTTTTCAGCAGACCTAAATGAATCTGGTGCGCTCTTCAGGCGTGATTGGGAACATCTTGAGCTAGACCCCTACATGGCCGATGGCGGAAGTTACCGATCGAGGCGATACGGGCTGTACCAGCTGTCCGGCTCGACCGGTCAGTTGGCCCACATTCCCGGTGCGTCTTTCTATCAATCCATTGAGATCAACCCTCTCAATGGCGGCGAGCAAAGACACTTCGCGGCGCTGGGTGCAAATACCGTCGAAAATAAATTTCTGCGCGAACTGATACGGTTTGACATTGCTCAGCTGACTTCGGACAAACACATCGAGGACG
>JAADHU010000054.1 GCA_013151645.1 Gammaproteobacteria bacterium
TTCACGATGGATGACAGCGACTTCATCGAGCACGGTGCGACGATCATTCCGTCCGTTCTGAACGATCCACTGGCAAGAGTTGCAGCGACGTCTCCGACCCGATATACATGATCAGCCAGTCCTTCGACATCTTTTATTTTCCAATCAGTTTCTATCGGAATATTCATTTTCCCGGTTGCAGACATCACGAGATGGGTTTCCACATCCGCATGCTGTCGCAGCATTTCGAGTACCCTGATTCCGTAAATCACACCGCTCGCGCCGGAAATTCCCACAACTAGTCGCACGCAATCACCTCCTGGTATCTGCTAGTAGAGTCCGACCGGGCTTAGCGGACATATCTTCCAATTCCCTGCGAACCCCTGCATATCCAGCGTCATCGTATCGGTTGATTTCCTCATGCGGATCGTCGTGCAAGTCGTACAGCTCCCCGCCGCCAATGATGAGTTCAGCCGTTAGGCGATATCGACTCGTGCGCGCGGTACGCAGGTTCAGCGCAGTACCGAAAAAGGGTGTTTCCCGCACGTCCCACTCATTCAGAACGTAATTCCGTACCGGGCCGCGATCACGGATCGAATTCAGCAGGCTAACGCCGTGACTTTCGAGAGTATCATCAATACCGCAATAGTCGTATACAGTTTCCGCTACGTCCACGAGCAACACTGGCGAATCCACAACGACGCCCCCGGATATTCCCGGACCGCACATAAACATGCCAACTCTCAACAAACCATCGAACAACATGGGCCCCTTCAGCAACAAACCATGATCGCCTAACCATTCGCCGTGGTCGGAGGTAAAAATTACCATTGTATGGTCTGCAAGGCCGGCGTCCTCAAGGCTTGATCTGGTGCGGCCCACGCTGTGGTCGACAAAGAATATCATTCCGTAGTAATTCGCGATTAATACCATAAGCGTATCATCTGTGTCGTGTCCCACGCTGCAGGTAGCGTGGAGTTATACGTCTGTGGCTCCTTGATCACCGGATCAAGGAGCGTATGAAGAAGGCGGTTTTTATCGTCCCAACGCTGCGGACAAATGTCCGAATGTAACGCCATGTATTGATCATTCTTGGGGCGTGCGGCAATAAAATCTAAAGAAAATCGGTTCAAGTCAATGTTGTTCTCGTTGGTTCTGCTTTGATACGCCATTCCCCATGGGTTCAGGACATGTATCAAGAGTACCGCGAGGTCTTGGGCAATTCGTCGATGTTCACCGCTGCTGAGCGAATTCGTCAGGATGGCGGAGCCGCAATAGCCCTCGATACCGTGGGTGCCGGTGATTATCAACGCCTGGGTAGCGGATGACTCGACGCCCACATGTGCGACGTCAATTGCCAGTTCGACCTGATCCGGCCCTTTGTGGTCGGGAAGAACAATACTATGGACGTCAATTTCCGCATCGTGGCAAGGCTCGCGAAACTTATCGCGGGCCCCATGATAAGAATCGGAAAAAATATCCGCTGTGCTCAAACCGCTGTTCCTCGATCAAGATTATCTGAACCGAAGGTTATGACTTCCCAGTTCCTTGACCGATCGGCAGCCCATCAACTTCATATCGCGTTCAATTTCGTTGCGAAAGTTCTGCAGCGCCTTCTCGACACCCGCCTGACCGGCTGCCGCGAGCGCATACAAATAGAAGCGGCCGCCGGAACACGCTTTAGCACCCAGCGACAGTGCTTTGAGCACATGCGTTCCCCGCCTTATTCCACCGTCGCAGATCACATCAATCTTGTCACCGACTGCATTAACTATTTCGGCCAGCTGATCGAATGGCGCGCGTGATCCGTCCAGTTGTCTACCGCCGTGATTCGATACCATGATTGCCGTCGCGCCAATATCGATGGCCCTTTTCGCATCATCTACCGACATTATGCCCTTTAAGGCGAATGGCCCGCCCCAATACCGGCAGACCTCTTCTGCGGCTTGCCAGTCCATCGACTGATCTAGCATGTTCGTGAAATAGTCCGAAACCGACATCGCAATGTTCGTCCCGTCCTTGGCATAGTCCTTTATCTGGGAAAGCTCGAATTTCTCGTGCGTAAAGTAGTTGAAAGCCCAGGCAGGGTGTGTCGCGAAACTCGCCAGACTTTTGAGTGTCAATCTGGGTGGTGACGTAAAGCCGGTCGCCAGGTCTCTCTCTCGATTGCCGCCAACGATGGTATCCACTGTGAGCACCATGGCCTCGAACTTCGCCTCTTTGCAGCGGTCTATCATGTTTCTTGTCAGCGCCCTATCCTTGTGAAAATAGAGTTGGAAAAGCTTGGGTGTCTTGATGCGAGATCCGATTTCCTCGATGCTGACCGTACCCAGAGATGAAATTCCAAACATGGTTCCGAATTTTTGCGCCGCCTCACCAACGGCTCTTTCGCCATCATGGTGAAATAGACGTTGCAAAGCCGTAGGCGAGAGGAACAGCGGCATGTCCAGCTTTTGACCCATGACGGTCGTTGACATGTCTATGCTTTCAACACCGGCGAGCACATTGGGGACCAGATCGCATTCGTCATACGCGGCGGTGTTTCTTCTGTAGGTGATTTCGTCATCGGCGGCACCATCGATGTAGTGAAATATCGGCGCCGGAAGCCGTCTTCTCGCCAGCTCGCGAAGTTGCATCGTATTGTGACAATTTTTTAGTGATCTAATCATTTGGTAAGCGTCCCTGGCAAAGTTTCCTGTGTATCTCGGCGCTGGTCCTTGCGATATACCCGCGATGTCATCGCAACTACATTACCGTGCGACTTATTTCGCAGCACTTTTTTTCCTAATTTCAAGCAGGTACATCACCATAGTGTTGTCATTGCGGAACTTGAAGTGATAAGCATCCGACAGCTGCTCTACTCGCTCTATCTGCTTCAGGTTCTCCTCAAAAACCGAATTGAAATCGTACAAAGCGAAGTCAAGGACAACGCATTGATAACCAGCTTGCTCCAGAAAACTTGCTGTACGGTATTGGCCAGGCAACGAGAGATGCATGACATAGGCTGTACCGCTATCTCTCAAGAAGTCGCGCAGCTTCGCGATAAAGTGCTCCATCAGGTTTCGTCCCCAGAAATCTATGGCACAATGTCCGCTGAATTTTCCCTTTGGGTCCGTCGGCATCTGGTAAAGGCTGGTCACGATAAAGTCGAACTTTTCGTCAGGATCGAACACGTAAGGGTCCACGACCTCGCCCTTGACGCTCTCAACAACGCCGTTGCGAAAAGCGTTGGTCATCGTATTCGCAACCGCTTCTTTCTCGAAATCGATCGCGACAACTTCTGTCGCCCCGTTCAGCGCCAGTTGAACGGCGAGGATACCGGCCCCGCAACCAACATCAAGGCAACGGCTGTTCCCGCCGACACCGGAATTAAGCAGATACTTCCAGATCAGGTAGCTGCCCTGAGTCGGTACAAGAACGCCGGGGTTTACGACGATTTCGGGCAGCGGCAGCGGAGAGAGGGTCCGGCCTGTCGTGTCTTTCCATAGCCAATTCGGATCTACATGGCGGCCGAGGTTTGGGTAGACTCCCAACGGAAGATTCGTAAAATCCCGAAGCCACGGAATCGTGCCTGAAACTCGCGCCGTGGGCTGGCAATTGATTAGCGATGCATCGATTCCACAGCGCTCCAGTTTGTTCGCGAGCCGACCGAAATTATCGCCTTCGGGACCGCCCCGGACCTGGCCATGTATACCGCAAACACCGTATCGACAGCGACGGAAACTCATCCAAACCGGCCACCCCGCTTCGATCAGCATCTCGATGGCGGAAATCGTAAAGTTTTCATCGACGAGCGACAGCGTTTCGAACAACACCAAATCGGGAGGAGTATCCATCGAATACCTTCAACAACAATTCGACGGTGCCCAATTGTTCCTCAGTCTCTATGTCGCCACCGATTCCGAAGGCAACAGATGCGCGGTCAACCCTGTCGGCATCAAGATAGCTCTTGTGCAGCGCTTGTACGGACCGTGGCGCCAGGTCCAGACTATCAAATCCCCGATGAGCGGCATCGCTCAGATGAAAGCCGACCGCACCCTGACGTTGCAGTGCCGTCGCATTGGCACCATCCAAAGTCACGCATTCATCAGCCTTGAACTTTTGCTGAATGCAGGAGTAGGTGTTGCTCTGCCTGACCTTTGAATCAATGTTATTCATGTCCGATAACCTCATAAGCAGAGATTTGCAAGATCAGAAATTACAAATTCTGTCGCAGCACCTAGCTGAACACTTAGTGAAGCGTTAGGCTCGAATCGCAATTGCAACTCAGCTTTCAAGGTACATCGCATTCAACAGATACGATTGGTCAATTGAACGAATTATTTACTAATTAGGGCAGTCGCCGGCAGTTCTGTGTAAACAAGAGATATGATATCCGATCAAGCAGCATCCGCATTGGGAGACAAGCAAGTGGCTAGAGATTTTCGTGATGTAATTGAATCACTCCGGGAGGCAGGTGAACTAAAGGTGATTTCGCGGCCCGTTGACATCCGCTACATCGGAACACTAGTCGAGGAGAGCGATACGGCGCTGCTATTCGAAAACGTAGCGGGTTACGACATGCCGGTAGTGGCTGGCCTGCTCGGCAGCCAGCGGCGGGTTGGTATTTCTTTTGGCTGCGATTACACCGAGATTCATGCCAGGCTTGAGTACGGTCTCAGCAATCCGATCCCATCAGTCCGAACCGATTCGGCCCCGGGTCGCCAGATAGCCTATCAGCTGGGTGACGACGTCGATCTTTTCTCGCTACCGGTGCCTTTGTTTGCCGCACTGGATGGCGGACCGATGATTACCGCCGGCGTGATTATCGCAAGAGATGACAAGTCGGGGTTAAATGCCGGCGCCTATCGGCTGATGATTCGAGAAAAAAATCTCACTTGTATTGATATTGTCACACCGAATGATTTGCGGCGGATAGCGGAGCGCAATACAGCAGAAGGCAAGAGTACGCCGATCTCCATAAACATCGGAACAAATCCGGCCGTTACCTGGGCAACTGCGTATCGGCCGCCACCGCACATCGACGAACTGGAAATTGCTGGCGGCATGATGGATGAGCCGGTGCGACTCTCGCCCTGCGAAACGATTGACGTACCCTGTATCGCTGACTCCGAAATCATCATGGAGGGCGAGATCCTGCCAACCGGTTGGACAAAACCCGAGGGTCGTTTCGGAGAATTCCACCGCTCCATGGGAGCACTTCATTGGAATCCACATGTAAAAATCAACGCGATTTACACACGCAAAAATCCGATCTACTGGGCCTTTCACATGCCGTGGGAAGTCATCTGCATGTACGGTCCGATACAAGAAGCCTCATTGCGTCGCTCATTAAAGGAAGCGAACATCAACGTTAGCGCAGTAAACATCACGCCGGGTGGATCGTGTTACTTCCATGCGATAGTCTCTATCGAAGCTAGGGTTGGTGATGGCAAACTGGCGTTAATGGCTGCGCTGGCCAGCGATGATTTCAAACATATCGTCGTCGTCGATGACGACATAGATGTTTTTAACCCGCTCGAAGTGGAACGAGCCATCGCATCCCGGGTGCAGGCGGACAAAGACGTCATGATTATTTCCGGGGTAAGAGCCAAGCCTCTGGACCCGAGCCTTGAACTGGTCACCGGACGAATGCCAACAACCGCCAAGATGGGAATCGATGCGACAATCCCTCGGGATCTACCCAAAGAGCGATTCGATAAAGTTGCCTACGCTTTTGAAGACGAGGTGGACGCGCAGGCGTATCTTGGCGACACCGAAGGCAATGTAGACACACCCGACGAGGTGGCAATCACAGCACTGGCGGATCGTTTGTGCGAACAGCTGCTGAACGGCGACCCGATGTATTACTCCGAAATATTAAAACAGGAGTGGTCGGCCGGAAACAGTGCCGTCAATCGCGCGCTCGCATCGCTCCATGAAAGAGATCTCATGTGGCAAGATGAACTCGGTCGCGTCTGCCATAAGAATTCGCCACAAGCCGCAGTTCCGCCGACGTCCAAACTCACGAATCGGGCTTAGTCCGACTATGCTGTGGACATCACCGCCCCGAATCCAGGCGCGAGATCCTCCGGAGTACACAGAGAAACGACTCTGTCCTTTTGCCTGATTTCTACGCAAATCTGCGGGCGCTCTCCAGTTTGAACCGAAAAAACATCGCCAAGCAGCGACCGCAATCTTGCACCCTTCGGATGCGTAATTCGCATCGATGACAAGACTCCGACGATGGGCAGGTTACGGCCAGGATGCATCTCCATTTCGCACCACGAAATAAAAAACGGCAATGTTGCACCCAATTCGTCGTCATCGACAAACAATAATCGCCAAGCCAGTTCTCTGCCATCACGCATTCTTCGCGAACCGTCCTGTATTTCCGCGACCGTCGTATCTACCTGATCCAGACATTGCGCAAGCATGCCGAGGTCGTCGTGCCGGGCAGCCCACCACATGAGACCCGGACTTTCGAGGCGATGCAAGAACTCGCTCATCGGCAGATCTGCCGGCTGCAGCGGATCCGGGGCAATCACTTCAATGTAGGTATCATTCGACAATCCCAACAGCGCGTTGCAAGTTCCCTTGCCAGGGTGTACACCGCCCGGTACTGGTCGCACACCCAGTGCTTGCCTGAGAAATTCACAACCCAGATTCAGATCAGGCGATCCGATCAGCAAATGGTCGATGGACAATCCGATCACATCGTCACGTAACGCAGCTCAATTCGATCGCCGCCGCTCTACCCAACGCGATCACTAATTCCATGGCCTCATCCTCCAGTGCTCGCCGATCGACCTTGTGTGTACCGCCGACAGGCAGGGAACGTTTAAACACTACCGCACGCGGATGCGCGTAGACCGGGCCAGTTTCGATACAGAAGTTCTTGATCTCCGATTCGCTGGTTTCCGTGTCTGACATTCTGACGACAAAGGCTACGGGCACCATTCCCTTAATGTCATCGGGCGCGCCGACGACGACCGATTGCTGAACCGCAGGATGCCGATTCAGGACGCCCTCTACCTCTCCTGGAAAAATATTCTCTCCGCCGCAGACAAACATGTCGTCCGCCCTGGATACGAAATAGAAAAATCCATCAGCGTCGCGTCGCATAATGTCATTCGTCTTGAACCAACCGTCCTCGAATCGCTCTGCGTCTGCATCGGGCCGGTTAAGATAGCCATTAGTAAGAGCGTTCGTTTTCAGGTCGAATACACCCTGGGTAGATGACGCTCCACCCGCAAGCCGCCATTGGACGTCGTCAAGGGGGTATCCAACCGATAGTGAAGGCGCGCGTGCCTCACCCTTGCGAAAGCTGAAAATCGCCGGCCCGGCCTCTGTTGTACCGTAGCTATTGGAAATCTGAGCAGAAGGAAATATGGAAGAGACCTGCTGCAGCAGCGCTGTCGACAACGGTGCAGATCCAATTCCTATACGTTTAACGGATGACAGGTTGGCGGGTCTCGAAGCGCTATCCAGAGCAGCAACCATTGCGAAAATCGAAGGCACGCCACTTAGATGAGTGCACTGGTACCGGGCTATGGCGTCAACGTAACTCGCGGCGTCGAACTGCGGCTGACATATGATCGTAACCCCATTCAAGAGATGGACGCTAGAATAAAACAATGCGTTCATGTGATAAAAGGGCGCTACGATAAGACTTCGTTGGCTTGCGCTATTTTGATTCAGAGGTTCGAGGAACTTGCTCAACGCCCAAAGTTGTCCCTGGTGATTTAGAGGCACACCCTTTGGCATGCCGGTAGAACCGGACGTGTACAGAATTTCAGCAATGTCATCGGCACTCGGAGAAAATACTTTCACCTCGCCGGGGTCCACAAATGCACCGTATCCGTCCGCTCCGACATCGTCGAATCCAACAATCTTTGTGCCGGAAGGAACCAGGGGACGCCGGATTTCGTCTGAAAACATCAGTGCAACGTTCGCATCCGCCACGATGTGGGCTATCGTCTTGGCTGGAAACTTATGATTTATGGGTACTGAAACAGCACCGATGTACATCGAGCCGAAGTAGCCAACGAGCATTTCCCACCGATTCTGCGATAGAAATCCGACTCGATCACCCGCCTTAATACCCAAGCTTTTCAGACCACGAGCAAAACTTTTTACCCGTTGATCAAAGTCATTGGCGGATATTTCCACAATGGCGTCCGGCCGTCGAAGGTCGATGAATACCGTGCGCTCGCCAACTCCCGCCCGAGCAAGAAGGTTGCCAAGGTTGTCAGGCAAGTCCGTTCCTTGATTCGTCATGGACGAATTAATACCTTGCCTAAAACTTCACGGTCTTCCAGCATTCTTTCCGCCTCGGAGCAGTCCTCAAGCGGAAGTATCTTGTCGATGACAGGAGCCAACCTGCCTTCAACTATCAAGTCCAACAGAGACGTAAGATCATCGACAGACCAGCCATTGGAGCCAATCATTTCATGTTCGAAGGTCCACCAGTAACGCGCATCTATTTCAAGCTCATACCCCGCCGTAGCGCCGCAGGTAAGAATACGACCGCCGAGGCTCACACTCTTTTGCGTATCAAGCAAAGTATCACCACCGGTGAAATTTATTGCAACGTCAACCCCGCCGCCGCCCACGACGCGTGGCTTTCCAACGATTTTCCGAACGGCGTCACGAAATGACGTTTGTGAGTAATTGACGACGTGATCTGCGCCCAATTCCCTGAGACGGCGAGCCTTGCTCTCTGAACTTGTACAGGCGATCACACTGGCTCCAAGAAGCTTTGCAATCTGAACGCACGCGACACCAACACCCCCACTGGCACCGAGAATAAGTACGCTTTCCCCGGCGGCGACTTTGCCACGAGTCACCATCATCCGCCACGCGGTTCCGTAGGCCAGCGGCAAAGCAGCTGCGGCCTCGAAATCTACCCCCTCCGGCAACGCGATCAACTGACTAGCCGGCACGGCAACCTGCTCAGCGCGACCGCCGTGACATGTCTCCCCAATCATTCCGAATCGATCACCGCCGCGAAAGACAGGATCGACGAGGACCGGTTTGTCGATCCAGGACTTGTCAACACCGGATCCTACTGATCGCACTACACCGGCAATATCAGAACCTACGATCAGCGGAAAATCAATTGGAACACCCGGCATTCCCCGACGTGTGAAGATATCGTGGAAATTGACGGCGGTCGCACGAACATCCAGGACAACTTCATTGTCTTTGGCCTTGGGAGCAGCGAAATTTTTGTCGTATACGAGTACGGACCGATCGCCGTGCTCTGTGGTAAGTACTGCCCGCATCTTGCCCTCCCCTAAATTTTACGCCGCATTATCTCTACTTCGCAGAGCGGCTCCAAAACTAAACCGCCTACCCTTGACGGGTGGCATAACAACCGCGTCCAACTGCAACCAGGCGGTCCTGGTCGTCGAACACATCAACGTCTACAACACCGACACTGCGACCGACACGCCTGAGCGTTGCCCTTGCGAGCAAGGAACATTTGAACGCCGGTCGCAAGTAGTCAGTACGAAAATTAATCGTCGGGACACCGAATCCCAGAGCCCAAACCAAAGCATAGTCTCCGGCAATGTCTATGAAACTCGCGATCACGCCGCCATGGTACTGTCCGGTTCCTGGCGCACGCTCCACAGCAGCATTAAACGGCATCTTCAATTCGAGCACCCCGCCGTCTTCGTCGATAGAAACCAGTTCGAGTCCGAGAAGTCGGTGAAACGGGGACTCCGTAAGCATGCTTGTTACTTTTTCACACGAGAGCTTCGGCACAATACATCCATTCCTTCTTTTTCATTTACCGCGTATCGAGATGGTGCTCGTACACGAAATCGCCACAGAGCATAAAGTACCGCGATGATCGAAAATACAATTTGCTTTTTCAACGAAATATTTGCTTTTTTCCACATGCAGCAGCACCTTTTTTGTTCTGAGTGTTCGAATTTTGCTTTTTCGGTGAAAAGTATGTAATTTTTGGCGATTAACAGCTAAATCTGACACCACTTCAATGTCCGAAAATCAAAAAGACCTCTCGAAATCGCTGAACTCCCCGTTAATGAACGTCATCGACGATGGCATGTTGGGGCTTAAAACCACTGAGATTCAGACCAAAATGCAAGCCGGTGTCGGCAAGCCGGACTCAAACGACGCGACGAGTGGAGTCTCAGTTGCGTACAGGCTGTCGCTAAGCGCAGGACACGGAACGGCTGTCGGCGGATTGCGTAATTATCTTTCCGCAGACGTTGGCAGCGGGTATTGGGATTTTATCGGTGTCTGTCCAGGCGTGATGCTGAGCATCACGGATGCAATCTATCACACGTCGCATCGGATGAAGCTTCCGGCGGAGCGCCTGGTGAAGATCAGGGTCGTATGTTCCGGTTCCATTTATCTGGCACACGATGCATTGCGGGTCGTTGATGGTTCCACTGTCATCCAGCATTTTGCCGGGGGTAAACCGGCCGAGTACGTAATAGAGGCGAACGAATCTCCGCTGCAGATGGTCGTCTTGCACGTGCTGCCGGAAGCTATGCAGAACCTCGGTCTAACGGCGGACGTTCTGCCAAAAAAGCTGATTTCTGTCTTCGGCTTAGCGGAAGCCGCGGATTCCGTGTTCAACGTGCAAGCTAGCGCGAAACTGGTTCGAATCGCACGTGAAGTGCTGGAATCGCGCGACCACCTGTTGGGCGAGATGCGCCAGACCTACGTCAGGGGGAAGGCCTACGAACTATTGTGCGAGGCGGTCCTCCGATCGGGGCCGGTCACTGATACGTTGGCCGGTGGCAATCGATTTCGTCGCAGCGACATTATGCGGCTGCATGAAGCTAGGAGAATTCTCGGTAGCGACCTCGAGTCGTCACCAACTATCGAAAAATTATCGTGCCTCGTCGGCATCAACAGGACCAAGCTTCAAGCGGGTTTTCGAGAGTTCTTCGGTGAGAC
>JAADHU010000045.1 GCA_013151645.1 Gammaproteobacteria bacterium
GGCGCGTGTGGTGAGGTTGGTCTCTGAGACCGTGCCCCGCAGGGATGCGGGGCCCGAGCTTACATGGACGTACTTGCAGCGGGTCTCAGAGACCAACCTCACCACACGCGCCTGGCAGGGCCCACGTATTGTCAGGCGAGTTTGAGGGCCACTTCTGCTATGCGTGCACCCAGCGCGCGCGCGATCACTTTTTCTTCTTCGGTCAGTTGCGTGAATTTTTCGTTCCAGGTGATGTGGCTGGCGCCGTAGGGAGTGCCGCCCGATCGGGTCGTGGATAGTTCCGGTACGGTGTAGGGCACGCCGGTGAATAGCATGCCGTGATGAATGAGTGGCATTGCCATGGTCAGCAGGGTGGTTTCCTGGCCGCCGTGCAGGGACGACGTCGATGTGAAGACGCCAGCCGGCTTGCCGCACAGGGAGCCGCTCAGCCAGTCGCTGCCGGTGCTGTCGAGGAAAAATTTGAGTGGGGCGGCCATGTTGCCAAAGCGTGTCGGGCTACCCATGATCAGTCCTGCACATTCTCGTAAATCGTCGGTATTGGCGTACGGAGGGCCGTCTGCAGGTATTGCGTCTGCTGTGGTCTCGCAGACGGTCGAAACAGGGGGCACCGTGCGCAGGCGTGAACTCGCTCCTTTTACCGCGTCCACGCCGCGGCAAACTTCCCGCGCCAATGCCTCGGTCGCGCCGTAGCGGGAGTAATAGAGAACCAGGATTTCGTTCATTTTTGCAGCAATTGGAGAACGTTTTCGGGAGGGCGACCGATGATCGCCCGATCGGTGTCTTCGTCGACAGCGATGGGTCTTTGCAGGGTTTCGGGATGTTTCTCGATCCAATCCGCCAGGGCGGCCTCGTCACCCACGGGCGGCAGATCGGATGCATTCTTGGCGTCTTCTTCGCCTTTTCTGAGTAGATCCGCGACCTTAAGACTCAGGAGACCGGCCAGGCGCACAATGGATTCGGCGGCCGGCGGCTCGGTCAGGTAGCTGACGATGTTCGGTTTGACGCCATTTTCTTCTAATAATTCCAATGTTCTCCGCGACTTGGAGCAATTCGGGTTGTGATACAAGGTGATATTCATGGTCGGCAACGTACGCTTGTTCAAAGGGTTGGAACAGCGACTTTAGCAGGCCTGCCTCTGGACGTCAGGGCAGTCGCTGCGAGCCAATCGACGGGGCGCCGCAGCGGAGTGTCTGGCTTGACGACAGGCCCTGCCACTTGCTAGCGTTCTGCTGTGCGATTGAATTTATTCAAATCTGTCAGGTTCCTGTTCGCGAGCGTTTTTGCGACGCTGCTGCTGTTGGTAGTCTCCTGCCAGGCCGCTCCGCCTGTGCAGGAAATGAGTGATGCTCGACAGGCAATCGCGGTTGCAAGGGAAGCCGGCGCGGTGAGGTTTGCGGGTGCTGTATTGAAGGACGCGGAAATGTCGCTTGAAAGCGCACAGCATGAGTTGGCCGAGGGGTCGTTTTCGCTGGCGCGCCGCGATGCGATGCGGGCACGAAACAAGGCGCTTGCGGCATTGTCCATCGCGGAGCGTGCTATGGCTCAGCGAGCAAAATAACGGGCCGCTAGATTCGGAACCACTTTAGCCGGAGTTTATCGAGCACTTTGTTGGGGTAGCGTCGTTTGCCCAGACTGCCGTTATAACGTCCCAATGCGCGCGGCAGGTTGCCGTTCTCCCGCTCGATATAATATTTAAGAATCGTACAGCCGAAGCGGAGATTGGTGCTGATATGTAACAGGTTGTCGTCCGGTCGGCCGATTTCGTCCAGCCAGAACGGCATTATCTGCATCAGCCCACGTGCACCGGCCACCGAAATCGCGAAGCGATCAAAATTGCTTTCGACATCGATAACCGCCAGGACCAGTTCCGGCGGCAGGTCTGCTCGCGTGGCCTCATAGTGGACGTTGCGCAGGATATCGAGTCGTTCGCGAGGGTCCTTCACGGTTTTTTCCAGTCGTGCCGACATGTCGGTGAGCCAGACGTGGGCATCGTACCGGTCGCCGAAACTGTTGGCATCGTTTGCGGCCGCGCGAAGCAGTTCACGCAACGCCGGGTCAGGATCATCGGCGGCTATTGCGGCAGTGCCCCACAGGGACATCAGGAGCAACAGGGCGGTTCGCGGTAAAGTCATGTCAGGCATTCGGCGGCTAACGGTCCATCGAGTTATGCTCCAAGAGTAATCAGGAGTTACGTAACAAGTCCAGAGCGGCGTCACGTTTCAGCATTTGCGCTTCGCTGTCGCGACGATGACGATATTCGAGTTCGCCGGCCTGCACGCCTTTTTCGCTGATCACCAGTCGATGCGGTACACCGATGAGCTCGGCATCCGCAAATTTTACGCCCGGTCGTGCATCACGATCATCGAATAGCACGTCAATGCCGGCATCCATGAGTTCGGCGTAGAGGGCCTCGGCTGCTGCGCGCAACGTATCCGAGCGCTGCATGTTGATCGGGATCAAGACAACGTCGAACGGTGCGAATGGCTGTGGCCAGATAATGCCCTTGTCGTCATGATTCTGTTCAATCGCCGCGGCGACAATTCGTGTGACGCCTATGCCATAGCAACCCATTTGCATGCAGACATCATTGCCTTCCTGGTCCTGCACGGTCGCTGCCATCGAAGCCGAGTATTTGTCGCCCAGCTGGAAGATATGCCCGACTTCAATGCCTCTCGCAATCGATAGTGTGCCGTTGCCGCCGGGAGTAGGGTCGCCTTCAACAACGTTGCGCAGGTCAACGGTTTCGGGATCGTCCAGGTCGCGACCGAAATTCACTCCGGTCAGATGTGTATCGACCTCGTTGGCGCCGCAGACGAAATCGTGCATCAGGTGCGTGGCGTGATCGAAATAGACAGGGATGCTCAGTCCGACCGGCCCGGCAAAACCGACAGCGGAGTCGGTTGCTTCCTGGATGGTTTTCGCGTCGGACATCTGCAAGGGCGCACTGACGCCCGCCAGCTTAACCGCCTTTATCGCGTTGAGTTCATGGTCACCGCGCAACACCAGTGCGACCGGTCCTGCATCACCGTCGACAATCAGGGTCTTGAGTGTTTGCTCCGGCTTGATGTGCAGCAATTCGCACAAGGCCGCGATCGATTTTGTACCCGGTGTGTGTTTGCGCTCCGACGCATCGCCAGGTGCAGCGCGGGTCCCGACGGGTCGTGTCGTCGCCGCGGTTTCAATATTCGATGCGTAGTGGTCGTCGTCGCAGTAGGCAATAGCGTCTTCGCCCGAGTCTGCCAGGACGTGGAATTCCTGGGAGCGACTGCCGCCGATTTCACCACCGTCAGCATCGACGACGCGGAAGGTTAGTCCGAGGCGTTCAAAGATCGCCGTATAGGCGGCGTGCATGCGCATATAGCCCTTATCAAGCGATGCCAGATCGAGGTGAAACGAGTAGGCATCTTTCATGATGAACTCGCGGGCACGCATGACACCGAATCGCGGTCTGATTTCGTCGCGGAACTTGGTCTGGATCTGGTAATAATTGATCGGCAGCTGCTTATAACTGCGTAACTCGCGCCGCGCGATATCGGTAATCACCTCTTCGTGCGTGGGTCCAAAACAGAAATCCCGCTCATGTCGGTCACGCATGCGCAGCAACAGCGAGCCATAAAAGTCCCAGCGCCCGGATTCCTTCCACAACTCAGCCGGTTGTACGGCGGGCATGAGCAGCTCCAGCGCGCCGGCCCGGTCCATCTCCTCACGGACGATCTTTTCGACCTTTCGCAGTACGCGCAGCCCGATTGGCATCCACGTAAACAAGCCTGAAGCAAGACGGCGGATCAAGCCCGCGCGCAGCATCAGCTGATGGCTGACGATCTCGGCTTCAGCCGGTATTTCCTTGAGCGTGGTGAGCCCGAAATCTGTAAATCGCATGTGTGTGATGACCGTTTTGACTAAGCGGGCGTATTCTACACAAATGACCGGCAAATATTGCCACCGTGCTTGTTACGTGAACTCGACAATCTCTGCTTGTTTGCAGACCGATCTTCTTGCAGTATTCCGCCTCGGTGGCACGGGGCGTGAGGAAATAACGCATTCCAGCCTGGTTATGAAGCACAGCTAAGGAACGGGCAAAGCGTGAAAGGTCGTCGCAACCCATTTGTTGCCAGTGAGGGTATTCCGTACATGCTGGCCAGCTTTGTGGCGGTTATTGGTTGCGCGCACTTTTTCGGCGTTGTCTACGCGATCTTGCCGCTGCTGCTATTTGGTTACCTGTTCCTGATCTTTCGCGATCCGCGCAGAGCGGTTCCCGCCGTGCCGTTGGGCGTTGTCAGCCCGGTCGACGGGAGCGTGGTCGCTATCGGTCGTGCGAACAACGGTATCCACGCGGGCGATGTTCACCGGATCATTCTGCGTGTCAGCAGTCTGGGCACCTATACCGCGCGTTGTCCGGTGGAAGGCAAGATCATGGACCTGAGCAGCGCGGCTAACGAAGACGGTCCCTTGCCGGACACCAATGGCCTTTGGGTGCGTACGGATGAGGGAGACGACGTTGTTCTGCAATTCAGCGGTCATCGATTCGGTTTCCCGCCGCGCGCATTCCTGCAATACGGCGAGCGTGTCGGCCAGGGACAGCGTTGCGCCTATTTGCGCCTGACACGACTTGCGGAGGTCGAATTGCCGCTCGCGGCAAGAATACTGGTCAAGGAAGGTCAGCTCGTGGCAGCGGGTAGCGACGTGCTCGCCAAATTGCCGCACCATTGAACGGCCGCCGCGTCGAACGCAGCAACTCGTCGCGAGTCATGGCAAAATGGCAGGAATGACGAGCACACCTCAAAAAACCGACCGACTTGGCTACCTCGATGCGCTCGGTATTGACGTGTGGCGTTTGCGGGGCAGCGGAGGGTCTGCGGACGCGTCGGATCCGGAACAGGCCGATGTCTCGCTTGCCGGCTGGGATGAAATCCGTGCGGCGGTGTCGGGGTGCCGTAAATGCGCTTTGCACAAGACCCGGACGCAGACCGTGTTCGGTGTTGGTAGTGAGACGGCGGAGTGGATGATCGTTGGCGAAGCGCCCGGCGCGGAAGAAGATCGTCGCGGCGAACCGTTCGTCGGCCGGGCCGGCCAATTGCTCGATGAAATGCTGCGTGCAGTGGGCCTGGATCGGCGAACCGTGTTTATTGCCAATGTCCTTAAGTGCCGGCCGCCCGAGAATCGGGACCCCGAGGCTGATGAGAGTAGCCAGTGCCGGGCTTACCTCGATCGTCAGATCGAACTCCTCAATCCGAAACTGATACTCGTCGTGGGTCGAATTGCGGCGCAGCTGCTTTTGAATACGGACACGTCGCTCGGCCGACTGCGCGGCCAGGCGCACAAAATCGGCACAGCGGAAATTCCCGCCGTTGTTACGTATCATCCGGCGTATCTGCTGCGCAGCCCGTCGCAGAAAGGCAAAGCGTGGCAGGATTTATGCCTGGCACGCAGTATCGCCAGGCGTCATTGAGCGGTTGTCAGCATGATCTCACGCATCCAGGAAATTCCCGTCAACGTGCGCAACATGACGCACGGCGACCTCGCGTCGGTATCCGATATCGAGCGTCTCAGCTACGATTTCCCATGGAGTCATGGTGTGTTCCGCGACTGTTTGCTGGCCGGGTACGGTTGCATGGTTCTCGAACGCGGCTCGGCCGTTGTGGGTTATGGCATCCTGTCGATTGCGGCTGGCGAAGCACATATTCTGAATCTGTGCGTCGCTAGTGAATTCAGGGGCCTTGGCTATGGTGAGCGTATTCTGGACGACATCGTTGAACGGGCACACTATGCCGGGGTAGGCACGATCTTCCTCGAAGTACGACCGACGAACGCCAACGCATTGTCGTTGTACCGTAAAAAGGGCTTTCACAAAATCGCGAAACGGCCTGCCTACTACCAGGCGACCGGTGGGCGTGAAGACGCCGATGTATTGTCGCTGGTCTTGCGACATTCAGAATCCTGACCACAGCAGTTTTTCCTATGGCGAATATCGAACAAGAGGTGGGCAAACGGCGCACGTTTGCAATTATCTCTCATCCAGACGCGGGTAAGACCACGTTAACTGAAAAGCTGCTTTTGTTTGGCGGCGCCATCCAGCTTGCCGGCACGGTGAAGGGACGCAAGGCAACCCGGCATGCGACCTCGGACTGGATGGCGCTGGAACAGGAGCGCGGCATATCGGTGACCTCGTCGGTCATGCAATTTCCCTATCGAGATCATGTGTTCAATCTGCTCGATACTCCGGGACACGAGGACTTCTCTGAAGATACGTACCGCACGCTGACCGCTGTCGATTCTGCCTTAATGGTGATCGATTGCGCGAAGGGCGTCGAGACCCGAACGGTCAAATTGATGGAGGTCTGTCGACTTCGTGACACGCCGATCATAACGTTCATCAACAAACTCGATCGGGAAGGGCGCGAACCGATCGAGTTGCTCGATGAGATCGAAGAAGTATTGAAGATCGCCTGCACGCCCATCACCTGGCCGATCGGTATGGGGAGCAGACTAAAGGGCGTTTATCATCTGCTGCAGGACAAAATCTATCTGTATAAGGCTGAGGGTCGGCAGAAGATGTCCGCGATCGAAATCGTCGACGGACTTCATTCCGCCGAGGCAGACCGGGTTCTTGGCGATGACGCAGACGCATTTCGCGAGGAAGTGGAGCTGGTGCGCGGCGCATGCCCCGAATTGAACGTCGAGGAGTATCTCGCGGCGCGGCAGTCGCCGGTCTTTTTTGGTTCGGCGATCAGTAATTTCGGTGTCAAGGAGTTGCTGGATGCCTTCGCCACCTATGCGCCGGCGCCGGAGTCACGGGAGTCCGATAGCCGCCGGGTGAGCGCGACGGAAGAAAAGTTTTCCGGTTTTATTTTTAAAATTCAGGCAAACATGGATCCCAGCCACCGTGACCGCATTGCCTTCATGCGAATATGTTCCGGCGAATTCCTAAGAGGGATGCGGTTACTGCATGTTCGTTCGGGCAAAGAAATGAAAATCGCCGAAGCGATTACGTTTATGGCCGCCGATCGGCAGCACGCCGAAACGGCATATGCCGGCGACATTATCGGTCTGCATAACCACGGGACCATCAACATTGGTGACAGTTTCACCCAGGGTGAATCGTTGCGCTTTGGCGGGATTCCAAGTTTTGCTCCGGAAATTTTTCGTCGGGCGATCCTCAAGGATCCGCTGCGACTTAAGGCGTTGCAGAAAGGACTGACTCAGCTGTGCGAAGAGGGTGCCACACAATTATTCAAACCTATGCGCAACAACGACTTGATTCTTGGCGCGGTTGGCCCGCTGCAGTTCGATGTCGTCGCGCATCGCCTGCGTGACGAATACAAAGTGGAATGCCAGTTTGAGTCGATTAGCGTGGCGACCGCGCGTTGGGTCGATAGTGACGATGAGAAACTTCTTGATGAGTTTAAGCGCAAAGCGCACGATAATCTGGCGATGGACCACAGTGGCAGTCTTGTCTATATCGCGCCCACGCGGGTTAATCTGACGCTTACTGTGGAACGTTGGCCAGACATTCGCTTCCGCAGTACGCGGGAGTATTAGCCGTCTGTCGAAGAACGGCGTTTTCTAACAGGCGGCCAGGCGGGGCGGCCGGTCAGCGCTGCTACGAGCGTTTTTCGCGAAGAAACCGCTGTACCGATTGCTGCAGTTTGAGCATGCCGGATGCGGATGGCGGGCCGTACCGGGCCGCAAGATATCGCTCGGTGACCTCGCTGGCTGCGTCGTGTACCGACCGGTCCAGTTTACCCAGCCGACCGGCGAACGCGATGGGCGATTCTCCCAGGTAGGGATCGATTCCCGCGGCCTCCGTAAACTGGCGATAGAGAACCGCAGCTTTGTCTTTCGCAGGCTGCCCGTAGCGCATGACCAGCAAGACGCTGATCACCGTGATCAATGCGACCAGCAACGCCAGCCCGGTTAACATCATCTTTTGCCAGTCGGGCTTCTCCATACCCAGCCATTCCATGAACGCGTTCTGGTTCTCCGGGCCATACCCTAAAACCCAGTCGTTCCACGTTTCGTTAATAGCGTCCCAGGTCAGTCTCATTCGGTGTAAAAATTCAGACGGCGCAACCAGGCCCCAGCTGGCGCCCGCGGCACCAAACATTGCCGCGGACATGCCTGCATCAATACGTTCGGGTGCCACTGCAGCGGTCGGATCGACACGACTCCAGCCTTTGCCCTGCATCCAGACCTCGGTCCAGGCGTGCGCATCGGACTGGCGCACGATCATGTAGTTGCCCATCGGGTTGATTTCGCCGCCCTGGTAGCCGAGTACTACGCGTGAGGGTATACCTGCTGCGCGCATCATGACGGCAAATGCGGACGCATAGTGTTCGCAAAAGCCCTGGCGCGTCCGGAAAAGAAATTCATCGATCGAGTTACGTCCAAGTGCCGGTGGTTTGAGCGTATAGAAATATTCCTCTTCGTGAAATTTTCGCAGTACCGCGTCGACAAAATCTTCGTCGCTGGCCGCCGCTGCACGCATGTCTCTGGCGAGTTTTACGGTCTGCGGGTTACTACCTTCCGGAAGTCGGAGGTGAAATCGGCGCGAATAGTCGCGCAGGTCGGCGTTGAGCTTGAAGCGGGGGTAGGAGACAGCGGAGTAGGTGGTGCGCTGATCGATGGGTTGAGTACGCATCAGTTCGAGTTGTTGCCCGATGATGGTCTTGGGCAGCGACCATTGATACGGAATGTCCAGTGCGAAAACCCAATGCTGGCGAGTGGGCTCCATGGTGACCTGATAACTTACCGGGTCGCCGAAATACTCAACGGGTCTGTCGTCTCTGGCAATGATTGTGGGCTCGCTTCCAGACCAGGTGCGGCCATTGAAACGATGCAGAATCAAGCCGCGCCAATAGCGTTGGCGGGGTTCCGGTATGACGTCATCAAAGCGGACGCGGAACGCGACCGCATTGGATAAAGACAGCGAACTGATATCGCCGGGACTCATCTGGTCGGACAAGCCACTGATACTGCTGCTCGTATCCACCGGTACGGCCCAGAACGGGTTGGAGATGCGCGGGAAGAAAACCCACATCGTTAACATCAATGGCACGGCGTAAAGCAACAGTCGAGCGCTGTTCCGCATCGCTTGCCGGGCGCCCGCACCGCGGCTTGTCGACATTTGCAGCCAGGCGGTCAGCGTCAGTAGCAGCGCAATGAGAAGATAAGGCAGTGACCACAGATACTGCTCTCGCAATAGTGCTGACATCATGAGGAAAATGGATATGAACAGCAGCACAAACTGGTCGCGCCGTTGACGTGTTTCCAGCAGTTTAAGGGCGGCCATGACGGAAAGCAGGGCGGAACCGGGTCCAACGCCACTGATTGCGTCGTACGACACCAGCACGCCGATGAAGCAAATCAACGCCAGCAGCATACGAATCCAGGCGGCCGGCAATCGCCAGCGTTTTCGTTCTATTTGCAGGCGTCCTGCAGCACAGCCCAGATAGGCGACCGTGATCCAGACCGGCAGAAACGGAATGTGCGGCAACATCGAAAAGGTGAGCGCGGCCAGTGTCCAGGGGAGACTGTGAAGTAGGGAGCCGTCCGTGCCGCTGCGCTTAGCCATTGCCGGAATCCTGCGGTTCGCCGTAGAGCGCCAGGGCGGCCAGGCAACGGTGACGATGTGCGCCGCCGTGTGCCGGTGGAAACTCACGACCCGGAATACGCAAACCGTAGTCGCGCTGAGCCCGCTCGGCGTTGATGATCCAGTGGGTCAGAATCGACAGGCGGGTCTCCAGGTCACCGCCGGGCATGCGGTCCAGGTCCAGCCACTGACTGCTGGTATCCGCGCCGGAAAACTGTTTCGACAACAATTCCTGGCTGCGCGCGTACGCTTTCCACGCGACATGGCGCGGCGAATCGCCGTCGTGAAACCGGCGCAGTCCGGCAAAGTCTTCCTCGCCTCTCGCATCGTGCTGGCGATGTCCACGGGCCGTTTCCGTGGCGGGGGGCTCCGGCGCATCGTCAGCCGGCTTTGGGTATACCAGGCCTTCCAGGTCCATGTGTAACCAGGCCCAGGCGCGAAACAGTTCGAAAGGAAACAGGGTGCGGATGCCAAAGCGCTGCAAAGCGATGCGTCCGCGGCGATGGGTCGGTATCTCCAGATGCAGTACACGACTGTCACCCGGTGCCAGATCTTCGATATCACTGCTGACCTCGCCGGTATAAAGCTGCAGGTGGTGACGATGGCTTCTGGAATGATTGGTGATCGCAATCTTGAAGTCGGCCCGCTGTCCCGCATACACCGGCTCGATACCGGCGAAACTGATTTCCAGCCCGACCAGGTTGCGTTGGCACTGGTGCATCCCCACAAAACCCAGGCTAATCAGGAAAAAAGTCAGCACAAAGGAC
Source organism: Gammaproteobacteria bacterium (assembly GCA_013151645.1). Classification (GTDB taxonomy): domain Bacteria; phylum Pseudomonadota; class Gammaproteobacteria; order Steroidobacterales; family Woeseiaceae; genus JAADHU01. The sequence continues at coordinate 10,357 of JAADHU010000045.1, forward strand.
AGGTTGTTGTTGTAGTTCATCGAGCCGAGAAGCATCGCAAAGGTCATCAGCCCGAAAATGAGGCCGACCCCGGTGGGCAATATGTAAATGCGCTTCGATTTGAGCTGTGTTATCGAGCGATCGGTGCCCTGACGCTTGCGTGCCCAGCGGTCGACGCGCGCGCTGACGCGTTCGCGGAGTGCCGGAACGAGACTAGGAAATGGCCACTGAATTGAGGACATGCCGGCACAGTTCGTTCGGATTGCGGTACGCTGAGATACTCGCTGGTTTTAGTCGGTGTCCCGCGACGACGGTAAATATGGCTTGTACGTCGTCGGGAAAGACGCCGGAATGGTCTTCTACCAAAGCGCGTGCTTTGGCGGCCGCGACGAGGGCCAGCGAGCCACGCGGTGATAATCCGGTTTCGATGTCCGGTGATTCGCGTGTAAACCGAACCAGTGCCTGAACGTAGTCGATCAGCGGTTCGCTGATGTGAATATTCGTCGCGGCCGTTTGCAATGCCTCCAGTTGTACCGGTTGTATGACGGCATCGATATCCGAGAGCATGGAGCGTCGATCGGACCCGGTAATCAGTGCACGTTCACAGTCTTCACTCGGATAGCCGAGTTCCAGTCGCATGAGGAATCGATCGAGTTGTGACTCCGGTAACGGGAACGTGCCGATCTGGTCCGAGGGATTCTGCGTTGCAACCACGAAGAAGGGTCTCGGCAACATATGCGTATGGCCATCCACCGATACCTGTTGTTCTTCCATCGCTTCCAGCAGTGCGCTTTGCGCTTTCGGCGTCGCTCGATTGACTTCGTCGGCCAGCACCAGTTGTGCAAAAATCGGCCCCGGCTTGAATTCGAATTGCCCGTCGCGTTGCTGAAAAATCGATACGCCGATGATATCGGCAGGCAACAGGTCGCTGGTAAATTGAATGCGTTGATAGCTCAGTCCCAGTACCTTGGCAAGTGCCTGGGCGAGCGTGGTTTTTCCCAGCCCGGGCAAATCCTCGATCAGGAGGTGGCCGCGTGCGAGCAGGCAGGCAAGCGCGAGTGATATTTCGTCGTCTTTGCCAAGAATAATTGTACCAAGCATTCGCCTGACGTTATCGATTGCTTCACGGTGACCTGTCGTTTCTATCGGCACCTGTCCCAGCGTACTTCCGCGCTGCATGCGTTACTCCTCAAAGCGTTGTTGCCCAGGCTATAGTCTAGGATAGGGCGCTGCAATGCACACAGTTGCGCAGCAGTTTGTGAACCAGTCCTCACATTGCGCCAGCGCTAGTCCATGCTGTCGAGTTTTTCGAGCTGTTCCGCCAGTTGCATCAACTGTTTGTCGAATACGATGACCCGTTCCCGCTCTTGTGTGACCACGGCAGTGGGGGCGTTGTTCACAAAACTCGCATTTTCCAGTTTGTGGCGACTTTTCTGCAGGTCAGTTTGGACGCGTCCCACCTGTTTTTGCAAGCGAGCCCTCTCGGCCTCAATATCGATCAGTCCCGCCATCGGTACCAGCAGGCGTACATCGCCGAGCAATGCCGTAGCCGACGCCGGTGCTTCGTCCGCTGTTTCCAGTGCCGTGACCGACTCCACCCGGCCGACCCGTGCCAGCACCAGCGCGTGACGGACGGCGCGTTCACGGTCGGTTGCCGACGCGCCTTGCAATAATACCGGCAGCAGTTTTCCGGGAGGGATATCCATTTCGCCGCGAATCTGTCGAACGCCGAGAATAAACTGCATAACCCATCGCAGCTCCTCCTCGGCTTCGTCGTCCTGCCACTCGTCCTGCGTCTCCGGGAACGGTTGCAGCATGATTGTGTCGTCGGCGGTGCTGGAGCGTCCACTGACTTCGAGCCATATTTCTTCGGTGATAAATGGCATGAGCGGGTGTAGCAAGCGGAGCAGGCTCTCAAGTACCTCAAGCAGTGTCTGGCGTGTTCCGCGCCGCTGGGCATCAGTGGGCTGGTCCGACTGCAGGACGGGCTTGGACAATTCGAGATACCAGTCGCAAAACTCGTGCCAGGTAAATTCATAGATTGCCTGTGATGCCAGATCGAGCCGATAGCGACCGAAGTGCTCATGGACTTCGCCGACCGTGCGGTTGAAACGTGAGCGAATCCAGCGATCCGCCGCGCTGAATTCAGTGTCGCCTTCGTTGAGATCCTCGGTATTCATCAGGACGTAACGGGATGCATTCCAGAGTTTGTTGCAGAAGTTCCTGTAGCCCTCGATGCGGCCAATTTCAAAGCGAATATCGCGTCCGGTGGTGGCCAGCGCGGCAAACGTAAAGCGCAATGCGTCGGCTCCGTAGGCTGCAATGCCGTCGGGAAACTGTTTGCGGGTCGCGGCTTCGATTCTTGGTTTCAGATGTGCCTGCATCAGACTGCCGGTACGCTTTTCCAGCAGCGTATCGAGGTCGACACCGTCGATAAGGTCCAGAGGATCCAGGACGTTGCCTTTGGACTTGGACATTTTCTGGCCGTCCGGATCGCGAATCAGGCCGTGAATGTAGACTTCGTGAAAGGGCACCTCTCCCATGAATTTCAGGCCCATCATGATCATGCGGGCAACCCAGAAGAAAATGATGTCAAAACCGGTCACCAGCACCTGGCCGGGGTAGAAGGTTTTCAGAGCATCGGTGTCCTGCGGCCAGCCCTGCGTGCTAAACGGCCAGAGCGCCGATGAGAACCAGGTATCCAGAACATCTTCGTCCTGGCGAAGCGGCAGGTCGGCTGACAGCGAGTTTTTTTCTCTCGCCTCCGCTTCTGTACGACCGACGTAAATATTGCCCTCGTTGTCGTACCAGGCGGGAATGCGGTGACCCCACCAGAGTTGTCGGCTGATGCACCAGTCCTGGATGTTGTACATCCAGTCGAAGTAGGTTTTCGACCAGTTTTCCGGCACAAAACGGATACGTCCGCTCTCCACCGCTTCGATGGCCGGTTCCGCCAGCGGCTTGATATTCACGTACCACTGGTTGGTTAGATACGGTTCGACGATGGCGCCGCTGCGATCGCCACGCGGCACGTTGTGGCGATACTCTTCGACCTGTTCGAGCAAACCCAGGGCTTCCAGATCCGCAACGATTCTGTCGCGTGCCAGTTCGCGGCTGAGGCCACGATATTCCTGCGGAGCAATATCGTTGATGGCTGCGTTATCGTCAAAAATATTGTACTTCGGCAAGTCGTGGCGGAGGCCGATTTCGTAGTCGTTGAAATCGTGTGCGGGGGTAATTTTTACACAGCCGGAGCCAAATTCAGGGTCGACGTATTCATCGGCGATCACCGGTATTTTGCGTCCGACCAACGGCAGGAGAATTTCCTTGCCGACCAGGTGTCGGTAGCGATCATCCTCGGGATGCACCGCAACGGCGCTATCGCCAAGCATTGTTTCCGGACGTGTGGTTGCTACGACCAGGTGTCCTTCGCCCGAGGCCAGCGGGTACTTGAAGTGCCACAGGTGGCCGTCTTCTTCTGTGGGTAGAACTTCAAGGTCGGATAACGCGGTGTGCAGCACCGGATCCCAGTTCACCAGCCGCTTGCCGCGGTAGATGAGGTCTTCGTCATACAGTTTGACGAAGACTTCTGTCACCGCAACAGACAGATCCGGGTCCATTGTGAAGCGATCGCGATCCCAATCGAGCGACGCTCCCAGGCGTCGCAATTGCCGGGCAATCTGACCACCGGATTCGTGCTTCCACGTCCAGACCCGCTCAACGAATGCTTCACGTCCGACGTCCTGACGGGTAACGCCCTCGGCATTGAGCTGCCGTTCGACGACCATCTGGGTCGCGATCCCCGCATGATCCATGCCGGGTTGCCAAAGCGTATTGTGACCCATCATGCGGTGGTAGCGAGTTAGCGTGTCCATAATCGTGTCCTGGAACGCATGGCCCATGTGCAGCGTGCCGGTCACATTCGGTGGCGGTATGACAATGCAATAGGGCCGGCCTTCGCCGCTGGGCGCGAAATAGCCGTTGGTTTCCCAGCGCTCATAATGACGCTGTTCAATATCTTTGGGTTGGTAAGTCTTGTCCATAAGTTCGGGCAGTTGGTGTCCTTCAGGCGTTTATAGTTTGTGCGTTTCCAGCGTGTGCCCAAGCTCGCGATAGCGGGCGTAGCGTTGCCGGCTGCGCAGCCGTGCGTCCTCGTCCGAGGTTACAATTTCCGCAACGCGCGGGAAAGCCTCGCATCCTTGCGGAATCTCGTCGGTCAGGTTAATCAGCAAATCCGTCTTTTGCCGCGGTGAATCTTGCTGGCCGATGGTGATCGGCGCTTGCGGTTCGGTATTTCCCGTGGACAGCTCATGCGGGACGAAACTACCGTCGCGGTAGGTCCACAAAAGCTCATCGAGTTGCTCTGCCGCCTGTTGATCGGTCGTGCGAATGTGAATGGTATTGTCGAGACGGTAGGCTTTCTCCGCCAGGCGACAGGCAAATTGCTGCCGGGCACGATCGCCAGCCGCTCCCAGAACGTAGAAATCCACTCGTGTCATCGCGCTAAGGCAGGGCGCCAGCGCGTCGCAACAGGAACTCGGTCAACATAGGGACCGGTCGTCCGGTACTGCCTTTCTGTCCGCCGGTCCGCCACGCTGTACCTGCAATGTCCAGATGTGCCCACTTCATGTCCTTAGTGAAACGGCCAAGGAAACAAGCCGCGGTAATTGCCCCACCTTCACGCTTGCCGATGTTCGCAAAGTCGGCGAAATTGCTGTGCAGCTCACTGTCGTATTCATCGGCAATCGGCATCGGCCAGCCACGATCATCGGCTGCGATGCCGCCACGGCGCAATTCGTCCGCAAGCTCGTCATCGTTGCTCATGATGGCGGTGCGATGATGGCCCAGCGCGATGACACAGGCACCCGTCAATGTGGCGACGTCGATAATGGTTTCCGGCTTGAATCGCCGCGAATACGTCAGCGCATCGCAAAGAATAAGGCGTCCTTCGGCATCCGTATTCAGTACTTCAATCGTCAGGCCTGCCATGCTGGTGACAATGTCGCCCGGCCGGGTTGCCGTGCTGCTGGGCAGGTTCTCGCACGTTGGGATAACAACGTTCAGGTTAATCGGCAGTTTCAATGTCGCCACCACCGCCATCGTCGCCATGACCGACGCTGCACCGCACATGTCGTATTTCATTTCGTCCATGCCCGGACCCGGCTTCAGCGATATGCCACCGGCATCGAAGGTGATGCCTTTGCCGACCAGTACCGTCGGACGTTGTTTGGTGGTGCCCTTGTATTGCATGACGATCAATTTCGCCGGTTCGCTGGTGCCGTTGGTGACCGACAAAAACGAGTGCATGCCAAGGCGCTTGATTTCGGTCTCGTTCAAAACGCGTGTTTGCAGATTCCGGTGTTTTTTCGCCAGTTGAACGGCGGTTCGACCCAGATAACTCGGCGTACACACATTCGGCGGCAGGTTGCCCAGGTCCTTCGCGAGCGACATGCCATTCACGATGGCGTCTGCGTGCTGGCACGCCAGGTCGACTTGCCTTGCATCGCCACGTTTTTGCACGGCGAAACCGATTTTTTTCAGCGGCACGCTGGGTTTCTTGCGGCCGCTCTTCATTTCATCAAAGCGATAGAGCGCGTTGCCTATCGTCTCGACGGCGTAACGTGCCAGGTAATAGGGCGATGCCCCATTCACCTCTTCGAGCGTCAGAAAGTTAGTGATATCGTGAATCCGGGTGTGCCGTATAGCCGCGATTCCAGCGGCGATGGCCTTGCGGTACTGACTGATGCCGAACTCGCCACGCTTGCCAAGTCCCACCACCAGAATGCGTTTCGCCTTGACCCCGGGCAAAGCGGGCAACACCGTGCAACTGCCCACGCTGGTCGAAATGTCACTCTGTCGTATGAGATCGGCCAATCGGCCGCCCGTGGCTGAATCGATGTCTTCGGCGGCGGCACCCAGTTTGCCGCGCTCGTAGACGCCGGCCAGAATGCAGCTGCTTGCCAGGCGCCGTGCTGCACCCGTAGTCGTAAAGTAATCCATAGCGTATGTTTGCCTGTTCACCGGGTCCCTGGAACCAGCCCGAGTTGTTATTGGTTTTAATGGAGTTGACCCGTCGCATTGTGGCCGAAAGGCTGTCCCGCGCAATTCAAAAGCGGTAGTCTAACTGATCCGCAGTCCATTAGTGAATATGGGGTTTCTTAGCGAAATCACCGATATAGCGATGACTCGTATACTTGATCGATATATTTTTCGCGAGGTCACTCAGACCTGGTTTGCGGTGACGGCGGTGCTTCTGTTTATCCTGTTGACCAACCAGTTCGCCCGCGTGCTGGGGGATGTGGCCAAGGACAAGCTCCCCACCGAAGCCGTGTTCGAGGTCATTGGCCTCACCGGCCTGCAATACCTGACCATTCTGGTGCCGATCGGCCTGTTCTTGTCGATCATGCTGGCACTGGGTCGCTTGTACGCCGACAGTGAAATGCCGGCCATGATGGCTTGCCGGGTGGGGCCGGCGGGAATTTACCGACCTCTCACCTGGCTGATATTGCCGCTCGTCGCCGCCGTTGCGTGGCTCGCCATCGATGTTGGGCCGCAGGCACTCACCAAGATTGAGCGTATCGGTGCAGAGGCACGGCGCCAGGCCGACCTTGCGAGCATCGAACCGGGAAGATTTGTGAGCGGCAACGCGGAGGGCATTGTCGTCTACGCTGAAAATGTCGTAGGACCCGGGCAAGTGGAGAACGTATTTCTGCAGAGCGTGGATCCGGACGGCACCATGGAGGTGGTGATCGCGGAGCGCGGCGAGCAGCGCGATTCAGACGATCCGAACGTGCGCTTTTTCGTACTGCACAATGGCAAACGATATAGCGGGGTGCCGGGGACGGCGAGATTCACCGTCATGGAATTTGCGGAGCATGGCATTCCGTATCGATTGCCCGATGTGTCTGCAGAAAAACCCGAACCGAGAACGATGAGCATGAGCGATTTACTCCGTTCGCCCGATCTGGACAGACGGGCTGAACTGCAATGGCGAATCGGAATCCCGTTGTCGACGCTGATACTCGCGATACTCGCCGTGCCTCTGAGTCGTAGCCAGCCACGACAAGGGCGCTACGGACGAATCGCCGTCGGCTTGCTGGTATTCATAATCTACTTCAATCTGTTGTCGGCTGGCAAAGCGTGGATGGAACAGGGCACAGTACCTCCCGCCGTCGGCATCTGGTGGGTACACGGTCTGATGCTGTCATTTGCACTTGGTTTGATCGGCGTACAAAACGGCGTGCACCGTCGTTTGTTCGGATAGGACCGGTACGATGAGTATTCTTGGCAAGTACCTGATGCGCACCATTTTGCTGAGCAGCTTGCTGGTCTTGCTGGTATTGCTGTCGCTCGCGGCTTTGTTTGAATTCATCGGTCAGGTCGACGACGTACAGGGCGACTATCGGATTGCCCAGGCGCTCCTGTTTGCCGTGTTGCGTCTGCCACAGCTATCGTTTGAAATGATGCCCATTGCGGTGCTTATCGGCTCGTTAATGGGCCTTGGCGCGCTGGCGAACAACAGCGAGCTGGTGGTGATGCGCACGGCCGGCCTGTCCATCGTCCGTCTTGCGGGATTGGTCGCGATTGCCGGCGTGGCATTGCTGGTGGTAACGGTACTGATCGGTGAGTACATCGGGCCGCCGCTCGATTACTTCGCCCGGAACATGCGCGACGAGGCCCGCAATAGCCAGGCGGGTCGGGATTTCGGCAATGCGGCGTGGGTCAAGGACGGACCGGTGATATTGCATTTGCAGCGCGTCAATAATGAATTCGATTTTGGCAGTATCTATCTGTTCCGCTTCAACGAAGACAACTCACTTCGCTCCATCGCGCGCGCGGAGAATTCCGGTATCGACAAAGACGACAAATGGATTCTCGAAAACTTTCGCGAGACACGTTTTCAGGACGACGGAGTCCAGGTTGTTTCATCGCGCCTTGCGGTGGAGTCGTTCGATGTCGACAGCAATATTCTGGGTATTACTCTGGTCAAACCGATTAGTTTGTCGGCACGCGGATTGATGAGTTATATCGGTTACTTGCACAAGAACGATTTGTCCGCGATACGGTATGAAATGGAGTTGTGGTCGCGCGCGTCGAAAACGGTCGCTGTCGTCATCATGCCGGTTCTGGCGCTTGCCTTTGTTTTCGGTACGCTGCGATCTGCGGGCGCGGGAGGCCGGCTGGTGGTGGGTGTCATGATTGGCCTGGGGTATTTCCTCGCGAGCGAAACCATGGCGAGTTCTGGTCAGGTGTTCAACCTGAATCCGGCACTGATGACGTCGCTGCCGACCGTCGTGTTATTGCTGATTACGATGTTTGCGCTGGGCCGTGTCCGTTAGCTAACAGGCTCGACACCTATTTTTCACGTGGATAATGACGTAACCGCGTATTGGACAGGCGGTCGTGCCAGCTGCAACCGTCGCGATCGAAAAGTTGCCACCAGAAGCCGGCGGCAAGCGGGACCCAGGAGAGCAGGGCCGCGAAAAACCGAATGCTGCACTGGCGAATCCCCGGTTGCTCACCGGTGGGCGTTTCGATCCGCAGGCCCCAGGACTGCATTCCCAGAGTGCGCCCGTAGCGGCTCCAGAAAATGACGAAAAAGCCGAAGATGATCAGAAACATCGTCAGCTGGTAAGCCGCATTGCCTGAGTCGACGGACTCACCGTCATTGAGTGCGACGAACGGCAGCGTGCCGACGAACGTCAGGGCGAGGATCAGTAGCCCGTCATAAATCATGGCGCCGATACGGCGGCCAAGGTTTGCATTACTCATGCCGAAAATGCCCGTTTGATCATGCCGTTGTACTCTCCTGTTCAGTTTGTTGCCGGGTATGCGCCTGATCCCGCTCGTTGTACTGGCGCCCGATCCACAATGCCAGGGTTGCCCAAATGGCGGCCAGTGGCACACAAATAATGGAAACGCCGGCGAGGCCCATGCCGGCCGCATTCATCAGCCTGATGCACCAGGCTGAGACCAGGTCCGCGCCTCGATAGACCGTCGTATCAATAAAATTCTTGGCCTTGTAACGTGCTTCGGGTGATACCACTGCGTAAAGCATGTCCGTGGTCGGCTTGGTCAGGCTAAAGCCGATGGAACGCATCAACATTTGCAACGCAGCCAGCACCACGAATGTCGGGTTCATGGCAAGTACGGCGAAACCGATCATCGCGATGACCGGCAGGACCGAGAGCGTCGCGCCCACCCCGAAACGCTTCACGGAAAGCCGCACGATTAATAATTGCCCGATGAGAGAAAAGCCGTTGGTCAAGGTATTGAGTAAGGCAAAAACCTGCGTCTGTTTGTCGGTGTCGGGGAATGTGTCAGCGACCATTGCAGCCATGGACATATACATTACGCCACCCAAAAAATTGGCCAACAGCAGAGCGCCGGCGATGGCTCTGAAAAAGGGTGAAGTCATCACCCGCCGGATGCCCGCCAACGGACTTCCGCCCAGTGGCACATCGCTTTCGACGGCCTCTCGCTGCGCGCCAATTTCGTGTTTTGATGTCCAGCGACGTAATCGATAGATGCAATAAACAGCGACCAGCAGCAGCAGGGCAGCCAGTGGCAACAGGTTTTCGAAACCGATGGGTATGACAATAATGCTGGTGACGATACCGCCGAGCAGCGCTCCGGCGCTGCCCCCGGCCGTAATGACTCCGAACAAACGCCGACATTGTTCTTTCGTATAGATGTCGGCCATGAAGCTCCAGAAAACCGATACGACAAACAGATTGAAGACGCTGAGCCAGACAAAAAACGAGCGCGCGATCCAGACCTTGTCCAGGTTATTGACATCGACGTAGCTGAACGCAGCATAAAAGAACAGTATGTTAGCGATGAAAAAATAATAAACCCAGGGGAGGAACGCTTTGCGCGCGAATCGCGAGGCGACCCAGCCGAATACCGGTGTCGCCAGGATCATGACGGTGAACGTGCCGGTGAATAGCCAGGGAATGTTGCGGGTTCCGCCGACAATGGCCATCGCTTCACGCACGGAGCGCAGCATGTAATAGGCGGCCAGCAAACAAAAGAAATAGGCGAATGACCAGGCCACTGCCGAAAATTCGTCACGCCGGATGCCGAAGGTGCGGGTAATCAGCGCGGCTGGAGACCCGCCACGGGTTGCTTGATTCATTGGGGGTAATGGACGGTGATGACGGTCATCGTTGGGCTGTCCGAGAGCGGTGGCCGGGCGTTCGTGTACTATCTACAACTACGCAGGGGGGCGCAAGCATTTGCGCCATTCCAATTGCGAATACCACGAAAAAGAGGCTCCAAAATGGAAGCAATTGCAATTATCACCATTCTCGCTTTGATGCAGGCGTATGCATTCGCTATTCAGGTCGGACAGGCGCGGACCAAGCACGGCGTGAAAGCGCCCGACACATCAGGACATGAAGATTTCGACCGTATGTTTCGCATTCATCAAAATACGATGGAACAACTCATTGTGTTTATACCGGCGCTATGGATTTTTGGACTGTACGTACACGCTCTGGCTGGTGCGGGTATCGGTCTCGTGTTCGTAATCGGCCGTTTCATTTATCGCGGGGCCTATCTGAAAGATCCGGCATCTCGTGGTCTGGGTTTCGGTCTCGGTGCGATCGCGATGGCGATTTTAATGCTGGGTGGTTTGATTGGCGCAGCGATGTCGTACATGGCTGGATAGCGGCATTGAAGACAGGCGTTTGAAGCACCGAAGACCGCCGTCTTCGCGAGGAGCGCGGCGACGCGACGATCTCTGTTTAGTATGTAAATATGCCTTATTATCAGTTAGTTACATGTGATATATTGGATGTTCATACAGGCTAATGAAGCGCACGAGATCACCCGTGACCACTGCCTCATCGCCAATGAAGAAAACGAAGACTATCTGCTGGGCATTGCCAAACACGGCACCGCTCATCATGTGGAAAAGCTGGTTTCACTTTATCGGGGCTGCAAACGGCAGCAGGACAATGACGCCGCAAATATAGCCCACAAGAAACGTGAACTACAGTGCCATTACGATACCGACGGATGCCTGGTCATTCACGGCCGTATCCCGGCGGAGCAGGGCGCCCTGATTAGGAAGGCACTGGACCGGGCAATGGAACAAAACAACCAGCCGAAACCCCACCATCAGGACGTCCCCGCGGGGACGCCGGCAGATCCCTTCTACACCCAAAGAGCCGACGCCCTGGCGAAACTCGCGGAAACCTACCTGGCGTCCGAGCAAACCCCGACCTCAACGGCCGACCGCCACCAGGTAGTAGTCCACGTCACCCCAAAACCCTGCAAGAGTCCGCTCATGTAGGAGCGAGACCTGACTCGCGCCCCCCCCAATCCAAACGACCCTGCATCCCCCAACCTTTCCCACATCGAAAACGGGCCCCACGCCCCCGCGGGGACGTCGCGCCGCATAGCCTGCGATTGCTCAATCATAAAATTGACGGAAGACGAACGGGGCGAACCGCTCTCCATTGGCCGAAAAGCTCGCACACCCAATTCATTGATGGCCACCACATTCAGCATTGGGCTGATGGCGGTGAGACATGCCTGGACAACCTGGTGCAGCTTTGTCGCCGACATCACCGGCTGGTGCACGAAGGGGGCTTTGGTTGTGAACGCAATTCAGAGGGTACGTTGGTGTTTACGGATCCGCGAGGCAATATTCCGGCCGATTATTTCGAACTGCCGTACATCGAGAAAAACGCGAACCCCGTCGCATGGCTGGATTCTCAAACCCCGGGTCTGAACATCGACGCCGATACCTGTAAACCGAAAACGGTGGCAGGTGAACGCATGGACTGGAATCTTGCGGTCGGGCATTTGTTTACTGAACGTGAACCGGAGCGGCCGCAACCTTGAGACGATGTTGAATTCGAGTTTCCGGTGCTCACCGACCCGTCCGCGTGTCAATCAACCTGGCCGAAAACACCCCGTTCAGACAACATCGCATCTATCTGATCCTCCTCAATTGCGAGGTGAGTCAAAGTTTGCGGGTCGAGGCCGGCATCAACCGCCAGCGCCGCGACACGGCCCTGGCGGTTAATCAACGTTTGCGGAATCATCGCGTTGAGCGGATCCTGGTAGGCTTCATCCGGTGAGATAATCGTCCATCCCCTTGCGCGCAATGCCGCCACGAGATCGCCAATGAACATCGCGGCCATGTCATTTTCGTGCAGCAGGAGAATGTGTGCGGGCGAGCGGCCGAACGTGTTGGTGGCGATATCGTCGTAAAATAAGACAGCACCGAGCAACAGGTCGACATAGGCATCGCGCAGTGCCTTCGTGTCGACACTGCGACCTGCTCTCACTGCCGCTTGCCACTGTTGATCCAGATACCAGTCGTAGTTGTCGACCGTGACGTAACCATTCGCCAACCCGCGTTCGTTGAGCGCGAACCGCACGGCATCCCGCTTGGCCAGCGGCGTTCCTTCATCCAGGTACGGGAAACGCATCCATGCACGTCGATTCGAGAAAGCAGCCAGCAGAGTCTCGGCGTAATCGATATCCGCGATGTAATCGTCGGTATCCGTTCGACTAAGCCAGGCATGTGAGTGTGTGTGATTCGCAATCAGGTGCCCGGCCTCGGCATAACGCTCAATGCGCGCCACTCCTTTCGTCATGCTCAGATGATCCGTTTTTACGAAGAACACCACCGGGCCGGTCTCCGCCGACTGCAAGGCCTTGATGAGGGCGGTGGTCCGTTGTTCGCCACTGAATATTGCACCGTCACCCCGGGGAGCGTCGTCGAACGATAAGGCGATGCGCTTGACAGCGGTTTGTTGCGGCGGCTCATCGGCTGCGAGCAGGTTCTGGCTGAGGCCCTGGCTGAGGCTCAAGGCAACAATGATCAATAGTAGTGTTCGCATGGAGATATCCCTGACTGTCGGCCATCAAATCCGAATCAAACGGTTGAGCGGCAGTATTGTTAATGGATCAACCAGCTTGCCCGACTCATAGGTTTCAATATGTACGTGCGGGCCGCTGCTGCGACCGGTGTTGCCCACCGTTGCAATTGTTGTTCCTCGCCGGATACGCTGCCCGGTGTTGACGTGGTAGTCGTCCAGATGCGCCAACAAGATGCGGACACCGTTATCCAGGCGGATAACAAGCACGTTTCCGTAGGCCGGATTATTGTCGTACAAGTCGGTCGCTGCCTCGACTATTCCATTGGCTGGGGCAAGAATCGACGTGCCAGTGGGTGCCGCTATGTCCACTCCGTTGTGCATGCGCTTTTGGGGTTTATTGAAGGGGTCCGTAGCCATGCCGAAAGGTGACGTCAAGCGACCGCTTAACAGGCTTTCGAAAGCTTCGGCGGCACCCGGGACGACGGCGCTTGCATCGGCGTTCGCATTCGGCGACAGAACTACGGTACCGGTTGTGCAAAGGCCAATGATGACAATGGCCAGAAAAAAGTAATGGCGAAAATGTTTGAAAGACGACGTATTTCCAGTCAGTATTTGTTCAATTCTCATCTTTTCACTCCTTAGATGACGGGTTGAGAATGAGGCGGCCGGGTACTGCAATACCCGGTTCGCCGTTATTCGAAAAGCTTTGAGCACGGTCTCTGCATATGCTCGCCGGTTTTCGTGGCTGCGATTTTCAGTGACCGCTCTATCGCACTGAACTTCTACACTTTCCAGCCAACGCGAGAAAAACAGGTGTGCAAAGGGAGATATCCAGCAGAATGCGAGTGCGGCGCGCAGCAGCAAGCCCCACTCGTCGTCACGGTTTTCTACGTGGTGACGCTCGTGCTCAACGACGTTGGAGAGTTCGTCGACCGACAGTTGCTCTATGAAGTGTTGTGAAACAACGATTCGCGAACACCTGCGTCGGGCGAGCGAAGCAATAGCAAACGGTGCACAGTCGTGCGGTGAAACCCAGATTCGGGTTCCACTCGAGTGCATTAGCGGTGCGGCTTTGTTGGCGATCACCCACGCACGCCGCCGCCCGATTATTAAACGCAACAACATCAACAACACACCGATCAGGTAGAACGCGGCGGCCATCATCACGAAGGAACGACGAAGCGTTGTTGCGGCACTGTCTGCGATCGTCGACGGCTCCTGAACGAGCCACCCGATGGCGTCCATGGGGACGCTGACGTAAGGAACCTGCAAGGCGAGCGATGGGTTGGAAAACGACAGCGCATCGAATGCTTGTGCGATCAAGGGGACGATGAGCGCGGTTAACAAGAGTACGGACCAGAAGGCGGGCCAATGACGTACGCCGGCGATGAATTTTGAAAACGCCCACGCCAGGAGCGCCGCGAACACGCTGGCCATGAACATCGATGCACCATACGCGAACACGTGCGTCATTGATTCACGTCCTTGTCGTCCACCCCTTGTTGTTTCAGGAGTGCATCTAACTCTGCGAGTTCTGCCTCGCTGAGTAGTTGACTCCGAACCAGGTTGGAAACCGGCAGTCCGCCCTCAAGGCCAAGTACCTCGGCCGCAAAGGTTCTTACCAAGCCTGCCAGCGTAGGAATTTTCTTCAGTTTCGCGCGGTACACCTTCAGTCCGTGGAAATCCGCAACGCCGATCATCTTTTTTCGGATCATTCGTTCGACGGTTTTCCGTGTCGAGGAATACGACCAGGACAGCGTATCCGCGACACCGTCGTGAATTTCACGGATGCTTTGAGTCCCGGACAGCCACAGGTGCTTTAGAATGACGAGTTCTGTAGGCGCAGGAATCATGTCGCGACTATGTGACAGTTGTCACGTCATGTCAAGACGGCGGCTGCACTCTATTCAAAAGCAGACATTTTAAGCCGTTCAGCGTGGTAACGGCCGTGCACTATTCCTGATGTTCATCAGGCTTGACGGGAGGATCACCGAAACGACCGTAATCAAGGTGGCAAGAAGGATCCAGTGGAGTCCGATGCCCGTAGCGAAGACGGTGAGTTGGAGAACCCGTTCGTCGACAGCCACAATCGTACCCGGCTCGTTGAGCGCGCCGATCCCGCTCCACATTGCTACGGCCAAAGCCACGATCATAGCCACGATGCCCGGCAAGGCGCGAAACCAGGGAAACTCAATAGGCCGACGCGCAGCCGCCTCTCGTTCCACTGCCGCCATCACAGATTCCAAGAATTTCGACGATGGGGTGACCTTATCTTCATCGGTGAGTAGGCGGTCTATGTCGTTTTGCATCACAGTCGTTTTTCCAGTTTCGATTCGAGAAAAGCCCGTCCCCTGGAGAGTCTTGCCTTTACGGTGCCTTCGGGCAACTCCAGACTCCGAGCTGTAGTCGCGATATCCTTATCGTGAAAATAAAAGAGTATCAGTGGATCGCGGTATTTTGGTGGCAGTGATCGCAGCGCCGTCTGCACGATGCGGCGGCGATCAGCTTCACTGGCGGTGTCTTCCAGTGAGACCACGGGCGTCACGGTCTCGTCCATCTCAACGGTTTCCGGCATGAACCGGCGCATCTCGGTCCGATACACATTCGTCGCCAATGCGAATAGCCAGGTGGAAAATGCGGCATCGCGACGCCACGACCCGAGACGACGGAACGCACGGAGAAAAGCCTCCTGTGCCATATCTTCCGCCCTTCCGCGATCACGGCAAAACCGGTAGGCAAGATTGACCAGGGGACCTTGCCAGCGCTCGACGATGGTCGAAAACGCCGCCGTGTCGCCCTCCAGAATACGCTCGATCGCAGCCTCATCCTTCGCCGCCTTGCTCATTTGCCCTTATCCATAACCAATTAGACGGCTGCAATCTTCTCCCGGTTGCATTATTTTCGTGCGCTGATCAAAGAAAACGCAACCGAAACGGTTGCCTCCTCGTCTGACAGACTGAGAACGCGGAACTACCGCGAAAGGAGTTTACTCATGTCAGCAGCATTTTGGTTCATGATCACCGTTGTAGGGACCGCAATATTTGCCTTTATCTCCGTGGTCGTTTGGCTTGAGGCGAGGACGAAAGAGCGCGAAGCGCACTATCGCAGCGAAACGGTCAAAAAGATCGCGGAATCGGGCAACTCCGACGCCGCACTGGAATACCTCCGGGAAGTCGAGAGAGCAGACGCCGTACGAGCGCGTGCGAAAGCCCGCATTGGCGGTCTCATTACAACAGCGGTCGGCGTGGCGTTCATGATTTTCATGCATCAGCTCGCATCGGGAACCGCGATCTACCTGGTCGGATTGATGCCTCTTCTGGTCGGCGTGGCGCTTCTCATCGCTTCTGAGTTCTTGATGAAACCAGCGGACTGAACAAACCCGGGGCTACTCTTCAGTACGGGGTGACCGCTTGTGGCCGCGCTTTGCAGGTTGCCAATGCTGAACACCACTGGCGGCGAAGGCCGCGTAAACTTTAGGCCTTATTTGCTCGCAGGCGACACCGCCGAAATTTCCGAGTCAGCTGTCACGAATGAGTCGGGAAGTTCCAGGATAACAGCGTCGAGTTTAGTCAGCGCACTCTCCGCGAGACCCAAATATACTCGGTTCTGCTCGCTGAGAAAGCGGACATTGGCGGCAAATCGTTGTGATTGGACGTACTCAAGGCGAGTGAATGAGCCATCGCCTGGATCGAAATCCTGACGGCCATCCCAACTCACCTGGTCGGAACGCTCATCATATATCTCGCCATTGTAAACGAGCCTCGGATACGCGCGCTCGTAAATGTTCATGATGGCGTATCGCAAATTCGTGTTACGCACCTCATCAATTGAACCGGTAGACAGGGCCGACAGGTAGACGCCCTTGGTCGGAAAAAACGTTCGGTTGCTGGACATCGCGAGCGAGTAATACTTTTCGACGTCCGCCAACACTCTCGCATCTTTGCCGTGCAGTGCCCGCTCGCGTACCTCGTCCAAAGCGGAGCCCCTTCGCTTTTGTAATTCGAGTACCTGCCAAAGTTGTTCCCGATTGGTCTGAAATTCTATCGCCAAGTCAGTCAGGAAGCGCTGTTCCCAGGCGGCTGACTTGCGGCTTTCATTCCAATTATTGACCTGCAGGCCGATAAGAATGCCAGCGACAACGATCAATACTTCAATTAGAACGGTAAACCAGTCCCGTCCGTGAATTGATCTCGCAAGCCTTTGTAAAAACATCAATCACGTTCCTTGAAGACGATTGCCGGTGCCGAATTATGCAGAAAACCGCCGGCCTCGCCTAGTCCAGCCACCTGCGAATGACCGTCCGCTTTGGGTCCGGATTGAAGAGAAACGGGGTCAGGACGATTCAGTGGGTTAACCATAGGCCACGTCAATCAAAATTTCGACCAATACCAGCCATTCGTGGAGGAAATAATCTGTACGACTGCGGTGGGTTGCGGCCAGGAAAGAAGTGGTTGACCCCTTATTCTCTTCTATTCTCTTCTATTCTCTTATTCATATTCCAAAGACGTCATCGCGATCCGATAAGTCCATGTGTACGTTTGCATCGATTGTGTGAGGTGGAATAGTCCAGTTACCGATGGCTTCAACTAGCCCTACGGTAAATCCGAGAAGCACAGCCCCAAGCACACTTAGAATGTCAAGTTGAAAACATAAGGAAAAAATCCGTCCGTTCGAATGTATCATTTCATATTTTTGCAGGTACGTTTGATAAGCAGAAATGGGCTCAGATTCGTTCTGGTTTAACCCCGACCCATTAATTCTGGCCGCTTAAAGCGAGGGCCTGAGGACGGCGCCGTTTAATCAATAAATAAATCTGACACGGTATCTATTTCGCTCGTTAGCGGGTTGTTTTCAAGCCGGGATTCGATTCGGAACATCAGGTCCGCCACATTTGAACCAATACCCGCTTTACCTCCTGCTAGAGGCTATAGAATTAATAACATCATCGTTGAAGAAAACCTGAACTCAGAGTTACCAGATTACGTAATTCTTATCGATAGGAAATTCAGGTGCCGCTTCGTCCAATTGTTTCAAGTACGGCGATGCCATCTCATACAGTGGAACCCCTTTGGAGGGCAGCCCGAACGCCGTATCCCTGTGTTTACCAAACTTGATTTCGTTTTCGGAAACTCGTCTTAGACCAGGGTACATATAAATGTAGTACGCGAAAATTCGAGCGTGAATTTCAGAATCTAACCGCTCATCACTGGATGCCTGCCAGCGGACAATAAAATTCATATATCGGGATTCCACTGCTCGAATCACGGACATAAACACCGCCAACTCCTCGTCAGTAAGCTCTTCGCCGTTAAGCCCTCGTACCCACACGCCGCTGCTGCTCTGCACCAATTCAGAAAGCGCATTGGCCGACTCTGCCGTTGACCCAAAACTCGATACTTGTGCCAGGTCTCGATCCTGCTGGAGTTGAACTCCAACAAATACAAGCGAAATAACAATTGCGGCAATTCCAGTCAGTTCAGCGACGGTCTTCCATTTCTTTAATTTCATCGCAATCGGTTTCCAGAATCGTCGTGCAAAGTGCATAGATACATAAGCGCAATGACCGCGTCGCGCCACGTTCAGTTAGTCAGCATCGTAACACGCGGATTTCTGCGTTCGAACGTATACCCGCGATCGAAACAGCAGGCGCCACGGGATAGCAGTCGGCCAAGAACGGTAGCCTGGAACGTCAGTTCGTCAAGGACCGGACAGGCTTTCGGTCTGCATACCGGGCGAGGAATACGCTACAGCCGTTGTCGGCTTTCATCACGTCGCTTAGTTCGCAAATAAACCTGACACCATATACCTTGCCACCATACGCCTGGTGTTTGAAAGTTTAGTGCGTCATCGTCGGCGGGTAGCCCAGCGCCATTTCTACGAACATACTAATTTCAATAATACTCCCGACAAAGCGCACGGTATGGTTGTCGATTAACTCCACGTTGGGCAGGTAAGCGATCATTTCTGCCGCAGTGGCGTTCTTATACGTCAGGTCCAGAGTCAGTGGGCCTTCGATGCGGAAAGGTTCCAGCTCCTGCCGACGCTTCAGGCCTGCCTGAACCTTTTCCTTGATTAGAGCCTGAGCCGCTTCTGGCATAAGGGTTCGAGCAGATGTGTGACTGCTATGCCACTTAACGACAGCTCCCTCGATTGGCCCCAACATGTCGGACACTTCGCGAACTGCGGCATCATCGCCGCTGATCATCACCACGGGAACCCCGAAATGCCCGGCGATCAAGGCGCTCATGCCACCTTCGGTCATTTCAATGCCATTGATTTTTACCGATGAAAAATCCGCACCTGATTGGGTATGAGCCAAGGTGCCGTCGGTGTTTCCTGCGCTGGCATGATACCCAATGAATATCGCGGCACCAAAGCTATCGTCGATGCCCTCCATCATGCCGAGTGGTCTTGGCCAGGACCTGACAAGTTGGATGTCCTGTGGCAGGGCATCCAGCAACAAATTCAGGCCGTTGCCGTGTGAATCACTAACAACGATCTCGGTAGCGCCGGCATCGCGCGCGGCCTCAATGGCTGCGTTTACTTCCGCAGTCATGAATTTGCGAAACTGACCATATTCAAAACCCTTTGGGCCCAACTGGTCTCGGCTAACGACTCCGGCAACTCCTTCCATGTCCGCAGAAATATGCACCTTCAGACCTGCAGCATTCACGCCATAAGCCGTTGCCAAAAATAGGAGCGCGAACAATAGCCCGCGAAAAAGAACGTTGTGAGTACCTGGATTCATTTGGAGTTTCCCTATTTTTATTGTTGTTCGTGCCTTTGTTAGAAAAGGTGCCAGAAAAGGTGCCAGAAAAGGTGCCAAGTTTATTTGTCGTAATTCGACACATTATTCCATACATTAGAAAAGCGGCGTAGCGACAGACGGCAATCGGCCAATTGCGTACGTAGTCGGAGCCGCCTAAACAGGTTCAACGTGTCGGTTGATTCTGAGGAAATAAATGTCCGCACTGGAAATTGTATCAATAACGTTTTCCATCAT
Organism: Gammaproteobacteria bacterium; assembly: GCA_013151645.1. Lineage (GTDB taxonomy): Bacteria > Pseudomonadota > Gammaproteobacteria > Steroidobacterales > Woeseiaceae > JAADHU01. The sequence continues at coordinate 30,178 of JAADHU010000045.1, forward strand.
TCTCGGCCTAGGTGTGACACAAATTCTAGGGGCCATGGCCATTGTAATTCGGGAAAGGGAGCAACATCGACCGCATTGGATTCCATTGTCCGTGGCGGTTTTGGTTTTGCTCTTTCAAGTCCAGTTCTGGTTCGCACTAGTGATTGTCGACTCGTTTATCGACAAGTAGAACTGGACTATCTATAGCGTTCTGCTATTCCTGGCAATTGTCATATTTCTTAGTGGGGCTACCGTTCTTCCATTCGCGGGATCGTCAGGATCGTCCAACCTCATCGATGACTTTAACGCTCGAGGCAGGATCAGCCTGGTTTTTTTGCTTTGTATTTTATCGGTTGGATAGTCATCGCGATTATGTTCTGGACGACGGCGGATTTCCGTACCCTTGTCGTTGTAAATCTTGTTATGGCGACTACTTCGATTATTGCATACCGGGCACAACACCCACACTTTCGGCTTCTACTCCACGGCATGCTGATAGCAATTTCGATTTACGGACTGATTTTCGTCTGGGCGACACCCAGTCTAGAGTGGTAACTGACGTTCGCTTTGGATCCAGGCGGTGTGAAAACACTATCGTTGATATAGTAGTACTTTCCATTGGCGAGGAAAATAAATGAGCGGAATCAATATTCACTGTCGAAAGCGACGTTTGTCAAGTAACGAAACATCGTATGAAACTCGCAAGCACAGTTGCTGTTGTCGCATTTCTCGTTAGTTGCGGCTACGAAACGGGACAGCCTCTTGGCGACGGGTATCATCATCTTAATACCGATGCCTGGAACACGTGGGTAGTTCGTGGTGCAGAGATTATTGTCGACAGCAACGTGACGAATGCTTTGGCTATAGGCGAGTACATACTCGGACTGCGTGTCAGGCCAGAGCGTTTCGTCGGTCTTCCTGAAGGGGAAATATCCGACGAATATGGATACTTCGTTTTCGATAAGTCGACCGGTGTGCTCGTTCAAGGGCTGTCTGAGTTCGAGGTGAAGCGGGTCTTCTCGGAGAATGGGTGGAACTACGACGACCTGGTTGACGCGACTTTGTAACCAGCCGTTGTCGGTTCACGGTGCTCAAAGTTCTCGTTCTGACCGAATACGGAAGCTCCGTCATGACTTCCACGAAAGCCTTGATCGATCGCTTTTCGTGGAACCGGTTATTTTCTTACTTGCTCAGACGGTTGGATTAACCAAAAACGGGCTGGCCAAATATAAGCTAGCCCGTTGATTTAATTGGTACTCCCTAGGGGATTTGAACCCCTGTTACCGCCGTGAGAGGGCGGCGTCCTAAACCACTAGACGAAGGGAGCACGTCAGGTCAGATGACCTCACCCCGTGGTGCGGGGGCTGCTATTATACGGTCGCGAGTCAAATCCTCAAGCGGAATATCCTTTGAAAAAAAGCGGGAAGAACAATAAAAATGAGCCCGAGATTATTGCCCGGCCGGCGCATACGGTCTCCCGGGCTGATATCTCAAAAAGTGCGCTCAAGGTGTTGTACAGGCTACATAAATCCGGATTTCAGGCATTTCTGGTGGGTGGCGGTGTGCGCGATGCCCTTCTCAATCTGCATCCGAAGGATTTCGATATTGCGACCAATGCCCATCCCGAGGAGGTGCGGGCTTTGTTCGGCAATTGTCGGCTGATCGGGCGGCGTTTTCGCCTCGCGCACGTGCGTTTCGGGCGGGAAGTGATCGAGGTTGCCACGTTCAGGGCCTCGGTGGACGAAGACGAGGATCATGCCGATTCGGTGCAGGACGATCATGGGCGCATTCTTCGCGACAACGTGTACGGCACGATTGACGAAGATGTCTGGCGACGGGATTTCACCTGCAATGCACTCTATTACAACATTGCCGATTTCAGTATTTGGGACTACGCCGGTGGTGTTAAGGATATTGAGCGACGTCGACTCGTCTTGATCGGCGATCCGGATAAACGCCTGCGGGAAGATCCGGTGCGCATGCTGCGGGCGGTTCGGTTTGCCGCGAAACTGGACTTTTCGATTGATCCGAGCGTGAGTTCGGCTATGCACAAGTTAGCGGATCTGTTAACGAGCGTGCCGGCGGCACGGTTGTTCGATGAGTTTCTGAAAATGTTCCAGGCAGGATACGCCGAGAAGACGCTCGAGCTGCTGCGTGAGTATCGATTGTTCGAGCAGTTGTTTCCCCAAACCAGTGCTGCACTGGATCGCGACGACACGTTCTTGCGCTTCGTGCAGTCAGCACTGGTGAACACCGATCATCGCGTTGCGGCGGGCAAGTCGATAACACCGATGTTCATGCTCGGTGTGTTTTTCTGGGCACCGGTGCGGGAAGCGGCGGCGACGCTTCGTGCCAGGGAAAAAATGTCCGAGTCGCAATCGCTGGCATTGGCCGCGTGGGAAATATCCGGTCAGCATCAGGCGCGTATCTCCATCCCCAAACGGTTTACCGGTCCGATGCGCGAGATGATTGCATTGCAACCGCGTTTTGAGGTGATGAGCGGTCGCAAGGGGTTGAATCTTCTTGAGCACCGACGTTTCAGGGCGGCGTACGATTTCATGGTGCTGCGTGCGGAGATCGGTGAGGTCGACCCGGAGACGGCGACATTCTGGACAGACGTGCAAGAACAAAGTGCTGAACAACGTCTGGAGAGTTTCAAAATCAGCGTGGACAGCGGCTCAAAGAAAAAAAGACGCCGGCCGCGGAGACGACGCGCCCGGACAGCGAGTCCATCCTGATGGCGCAGCCAGCGCATGGTTGGACAGCGTATGTCGGTGTCGGCAGCAATCTGGATTCGCCACAAGACCAGGTGGAGCAGGCGATCTCGGCGATCACCCTGATCGAGGGTTGTTTCCTCGTGGCGAAATCGTCTTTGTACCGGTCGGCGCCCATGGGGCCGTCCGATCAACCGGACTTCATCAACGCCGTGGTCGCCGTCTTGACCTTGCTCGACCCGCGTACACTGCTCGCCAAATTGCAGGAGATTGAGCAGGACCACGGGCGCGTACGTGACGGGGAACGTTGGGGACCGAGGACGCTGGATCTGGATTTGCTGATGCACGGCACTGCCGTTATTGAAGAGCCGGGACTAACGCTACCGCACCCGGGCATTGCGATGAGAAATTTCGTATTGTTACCTTTCGCCGAAATTGCGTCTGACGTTGTCGTTCCGCAACTGACCGATGTGGCCACACTTGCGCAGAGGATCGGTACCTCGGAACCTGCAATCGAAAAGTTGGCTCTGTAGTATCGTCATGTTCGTAGAACGTCTGCCCGCGGGGAGCAAAGAACCCAGATTCATTGTCGTCGAAGGGCCCATCGGTGTGGGCAAGACCAGTTTGACGCGGCGCCTTGCGGCAAGTTTGTCGGGACAGGCTGTATTGGAAGAAGTCACGGACAACCCGTTCCTGGAGCGCTTCTACAAGACCGGCGGGAGCGGTGCGTTACCCGCACAATTATATTTTCTGTTTCAGCGTGCGAAGCAACTCGAGGACTTGCGTCAGTCCGATCTTTTTTCTCCGGTGCGCGTGGCCAATTTTCACATCAGCAAAGACCGCTTGTTCGCTGAAGTCAGTCTGGATCGGGAAGAACTGGCGCTCTATGAACAAATGCATGCGAAAATGGATATCGATCCCCCGGTGCCGGATCTCGTGATCTATTTACAGGCTTCGGTGGATGTGTTGCTGCAGCGAATTGCGCGTCGCGGGATTCCACACGAACGATTTATTGAACGCCATTATCTGGAGAAAATAACGGAAGCGTATGCGCGTTTCTACCACCATTATTCGGAAGCGCCGCTGCTGATTGTCAACGCATCATCAATCGATCCGGTGAATAACGATGCCGATTATGCGCAGCTGTTCGAACAGGTATGCCGGACGACGAGCGGGCGACATTTTTTCAATCCGACGGCTGCGGTCGCGTTGGCCTGATCTGCGAATGCGCGGAGCCGGGGCTATTTTGCGACGACGTTCCGACCGGCTTTCTTGGCTCGATACAGAGCTTCATCGGCGCAGCGCAGCAGCGAGTCACAGCTGCCGTCGTCGGACAATTCTGCGACGCCGAGCGAAATATTGACCGGTATCTGGATGAGCGAGTCACTGCTGGATTCGGTGCTGCCGGAGACAGCGTTGCGAACGCGGTCCGCAATCATTAGTGCCTCAGCCTCGGCAACGCCGGGCAACAGCACGGCGAATTCATCGCCGCCGTAACGTACCAGCAGGTCACGCTGGCGGAATTGACTCTGTAAAATATTTGCGACGGCCGAAAGCGCGCGGTCGCCTGCCACGTGTCCGAATTTATCGTTGAAGGATTTAAACTGATCTACGTCGATCATGATCAGGGAGATTGGTTTTTCATCCTGTTGGCAACGGTTGATTTCCCGTGGGTAGGACTCATCCATCGCGTGCCGGTTGCCCAGGCCGGTTAGCGCATCAGTCGTCGCGTTACGTTCAAAGCGCTGCAGGTTGCCGAAGCTCTCGGCGATATAGTGGTTATGGCTGCGTACTCTTTCAGACAACACGATCAGCAGGTTTTTTGCAAATTGATGCGAAACGTTAACCATTTCCCAAAGAATGGATTGATGAATAACGAGTACATGGCTCGGCTCAGCCGCGATAACGTAGGCGGATGGATCGCGATCCTCGATGATGGACATTTCTCCGGCGCACTCGCCGATCTCCATGGTCGCCAATACGGGGGCATCCGGTGAGCCGACATGCACGTTCAGGATTCCGGACAAGATGATGAAGACGTTCTCATTGGGTTTGTCGGGCGACAGCAGTACCTCGCCGATGGCAACGTCGCGTCGGTCGCATTCCTGCAGCAGGGCCTGGATATCATCCGGATGGACATCATGAAAGAGGTCCAGCCCTGAAAGCAGGGATCGTTGATAATCAGAGTTTGTAAGTCCTGCTGCTTGTGGCACTGCATCTTTCCCTGATTTTCCGACCCACCGGGGCTGTTCGGTCCCGGCGCGGCGGCACTTAAAGTATACAAATTCGCGGTTAACGAAGGATTTTGCGGCAATTCGTGACACAGAACAGTGACCCTGATCCGGTCTTCGCAAGACGCACGTCACAATTGTGGTGTTTCAGGCCCGGTTGCACCGTAACTGAGCGAATTTAGCCATCTGCGCCCATGAGACGCTGACGGGCCGCGGCGAACGCTTGCCTGTTTTCGTCGGATGGCGATGGGTACTCGAGATCGAGGCTGTCGAGCGCGGCCGTGATTGTCTCGGCAACCGTCGCTCGCATATACGGTTTGTTGTCCGCCGGGATCGCGTACCAGGGTGCCCAGGGCGTGGACGTGGCATTCAAGGCGTCTTCGTAGGCCCGCATGTAGTCGTCCCAGTGAGCACGTTCCGCGACATCGCCAGGCTCAAACTTCCAGTTCTTCTCCGGTTTGTCCAGTCGACGCAGAAAACGACGCTTCTGTTCTTCATGAGATACGTTTAACCAGAACTTGAGAATCACGGTTCCGTTACGGGCAAGGTGTTTTTCCTGATCGCAGATCGATTCAAAACGTTCGGTCCATATACCCTCGTTTATCGACGATGCCGGTAATTTCTGCTGTTGCAGTATCTCGGGGTGCACACGTACGATCAACACCTCTTCATACTGGCTGCGGTTAAAAATGCCGATGCGTCCGCGCTCCGGCATGCGCAGGCTGGTCCGCCACAGAAAATCGTGATCGAGTTCGTTGCGGCCCGGTTTCTTGAAACTGAACACCTGGCAGCCGGCCGGGTTGATGCCTTGCATCACGGCACGAATCGTACTGTCCTTGCCTGCCGCATCCATGGCCTGAAATATCAGCAGGAGCGAATGACGGTCGCTGGCTGCAAGACGTTGCTGCAGCTCGTCCAGATTTTTAACCGCCGTTTTGAGTCGGCGCTTTGAGCCGATCGTTTTTCCCTTTGGTGGCTTGCTGCTGGTTTCCGCCACGCGGAAGCTGCCGTCATACGCTACCCGATGCAGCGTCGCTTGAGACGTAAACATGGTTTTCTCCTGCCGTTTACCGGTTTTTCCGGTGTTGTTGTAGGGCCCACTCGACATGTTCGCGTACGAGTTCAGAATCCGCGTTGCTGCGCTCTTGCAATGCTTGAATGACATCCGGACTGGTTCGCGCGTTACCCAGACCGACGGCAATGTTGCGTAACCATTGATGGTAGCCGATGCGTCGCATGGCACTGCCTTCGGTTCTCTTGAGCCAGGTGTCTTCATCCCAGCGAAACAGATCCGTCAGTTCTGATGAGTCGAGATTGTGCCGCGGAGCAAAATCGTCTTCGTCGCTTTGTACGGCAAATTTGTTCCACGGGCAAAAAATCTGGCAGTCATCGCATCCGTAAACACGGTTTCCGATCAGTGGTCGCAACGGCGCCGGAATCGATCCTTTGAGTTCGATGGTGAGATAGGAAATGCAACGTCTCGCGTCCAGTTCATAGGGCGCGACGATCGCATTCGTTGGACACACCTCAAGACAGGCAGTACAGCTGCCGCAATGTGCCGACGCCGATTCATCCGACGGTAATGCGAGGTCGGTGTACAGCTCGCCCAGGAAAAACCACGAGCCCGCCTCTTTGTTGATTAGGTTCGTGTGTTTTCCTATCCACCCGAGTCCGGCTTTCTCGGCCAGTGGTTTTTCGAGAACCGGTGCGCTGTCGACGAATACGCGAAACCCGAGGGGTTGTGAAAGCTGCCCGATCTTACCGGCCAGTTTCTTCAGCCGCGAACGCAGGACCTTGTGATAATCGCGTCCCAGTGCGTAGCGGGAGATGTACGCCTTGCTCGCATGATCGAGCAGGGTTTTCGCATCGTCCTGATTTTGTGGCAGGTAGTCCATGCGTACGGAAATGACGCTGAGGGTGCCGGGTACCAGCAGTTCGGGCCGGCTGCGCTTCAGGCCGTGCCGGTGCATGTAATGCATGTCGCCGTGAAATTTTTTCCGCAGCCATTGTTGCAGGCGTTCTTCGGCCTGGTGCAGATCGATGTTGCTGAATCCGACCTGCTGGAAACCCAGTTCCGCGCCCCAGCGTCGTATGCGTTCGGCGACGGCGGGCGCGTTCAATTCGTGGTTTTGGACTACATCATTCATACGCCGTGCCAGTATAATCGGCTGCATGGGAAAAGACTCAGCCAGCATCCTGCCGCAAGCCATTTATTCCGTCGCGCGCGTTGGTGACATCGATCGTGCCGCAATGGATGCCGGCATCAGTGGCTATGTCCTGATGAAACGCGCGGCCCGGGCCGCACTGGTGGAAGCGGTGGAGCGGTTTCCCGAGGCGCGTCGCTGGCAGATTATTTGCGGTGGCGGCAATAACGCCGGAGATGGCTACGTGCTCGCGCGAATTGCCGCGGAGCAGGACATCGCTGTCTCGGTTTTGTCGCTGGTATCGCCGGATTCACTGGCCGGCGATGCAGCAACCGCGTATGAGGATTTTCTGGCGATGGACGGACACGTCGCGCCGTGGCAGGGCGAGCTTGATCGTGAAGCGAATCTGCTGGTTGACAGCTTGCTGGGCAGCGGACTCGTGCGCGCGGTTGAAGGGACATTTGCCGACGCGGTCAAGGCGATGAACGAACACAGCGCGCCGGTCTGTGCGCTGGACATTCCGACCGGCATCAACGGGGACTCGGGTGCCGTGATGGGCGTGGCCGTGCGTGCTCGTCTGACCGTGACGTTCGTGGGTTTGAAAGGCGGTCTTTTTCTGGGCGAGGGAGCGGACCACGTGGGCGAGTTGCGTTTTGCCGATCTGGATATTCCGGCGGAGTGTCGAGCGGGTATCGGCGCCGATCTGCGGCGCATCAACTCGACGCTGTTGCGACAGGCTCTGCCGCCGCGCGCGCGCGATGCCCACAAAGGCGATTTCGGCCATGTTCTGCTGGTGGGTGGCGGACCGGCTATGTCCGGCGCTATTGGTCTGGCGGGGGAGGCCGCGTTACGGGCCGGCGCCGGTCGCGTCAGCATCGTGACCCACCCGTCGCATGCCGCGAACATTACGGCCGGCAGGGCGGAGCTCATGTGTCATGGAATCGAGAATCCACAGGATCTCGACCGCCTGCTCGCGGATGCAAGCGTGGTCGCATTGGGTCCGGGGCTGGGGCGCAGCGACTGGGCTGTCGGTTTGTTCGAGGCGCTGGTCGATTGTCCGTTGCCGTTGGTTCTCGATGCCGATGCCCTGAATCTGCTGGCCGGGCGCCAGCAACGCCGGCAGGACTGGATTCTGACGCCGCACCCGGGCGAGGCGGCCCGCCTGCTGGGGGCAACCAGTGCTGTCATCCAGGCAGATCGTCGCGCGGCGCTCGAAAAACTCGCGGCTCGCTACGGTGGCAACATTGTCCTGAAAGGTGCGGGGACGTTGATATCGGCCGGCAACGACCCCGCCTGGCTCTGCACGGCCGGCAATCCGGGCATGGCGGCGGCGGGTATGGGCGATGTGCTCACCGGAATCATCGCCGCTTTGTGGGCGCAAGGACTCAGCCAGGTGGCCGCGGCGGCGCTGGGCGTGGAGATACACGCGAGAGCGGGTGATGCGGCCGCGCTGTCCGGTGAGCGGGGCATGCTGGCGAGTGATTTGTTTCAGGAATTGCGGGCTTGCGTGAACCCGTGAATGGCCGCCTGGAACTGGCGGACGAGCAGGCGACGAGCGATCTCGGCGTCGCGATCGCCGCGGCGTTGCCTGAGGATTTCGCCGGCTGGGGCATTCTGCTGCGCGGTGATCTGGGTGCTGGCAAGTCCACGCTTGCACGCGCCATGTTGCGGTCGCTCGGCCACCAGGGCCGCATACCAAGCCCGACCTACACGCTGGTCGAGCCGTACCAATTTCCGCGAGGGTCCGTCTATCATATTGATTTATATCGAATCGCGGGCGCCGAAGAGCTGGAATTCCTGGGCTGGTCCGATTTGAGCGATGGCCTCAAACTCATCGAATGGCCTGAGCGTGTCACCTTCCTGGAACGCGAGGCCGACCTGCTGGTGCAACTCGGCTATCGCGGAACGGGCCGCGGCGCTGAAGTTTCTGCGCTTAGCGAGCGCGGCACGGCGCTGCTCACCCGGATGTCTGCGGGCACTCGCAATCCTGTAACATCTTAAGTAAGTTCCGTATCTATATAATATTGAACAAGAAAAACTTGGTTTTTTGCGTGAGATTTGTATACTGACCCGACATAATACTGTCGACTATCTGGGGTCCCTCCGCGAATGCTTCGGACACGCATCATCCTCGCATCGATTCTCCTGACGATGCCGCCGCTACTGCAAGCGGCGACCGTCGAGAATATAAGGCTCTGGTCGGAAAACGGCCGGACTCGCGTTGTGCTCGATCTCAGTGAATCGTCAGAACACACAATTTTCACCATGCGCGGACCGGATCGTCTCGTGGTAGACCTCAAGAATGCCCGCTTGGGCGCCGGACTGCGGAAAATGCCCGCGGGCACCGGCCTGATCAAGGGTATTCGCACGGGCGTACGGGCAAACGGACAGCTGCGGGTGGTTCTGGACCTGAATCAGGCCGTCCGCTCGCGCAGTTTCAAAGCGGGTGCCAACGACCAGTTCGGTGATCGCCTGGTGTTGGACCTGTACCGTGAGGGGAGTCGGCAGCCGGTCAAGCGGGCATCCGAAGAATACGTTCGCGGGCGCGATATCGTCGTCGTCGTGGATCCCGGTCACGGCGGTCGCGATCCTGGCGCGATTGGTCGAGGCAAGACCCGGGAGAAGGACGTGGCACTGGCTGTAAGCCGCAAACTGGCGAATCGAATTAATCGGGAGCCGGGCATGCGGGCCATCCTCGCGCGCAACAGCGATGTACTGGTCGATCATCGTGATCGGATGGAGATTGCGCGCCGCAACAAGGCGGATTTGTTCGTCTCAATTCATGCGGATGCGGTTGATGATCGACGTGCGAAGGGCGCATCGGTGTACGCGTTGTCGCTCAAAGGGGCGAGCGATGAGGCTGGCAGACGGCTGGCACAGCGCGAAAACGCGTCGAGTCGGGTGGGCGATGTCACCTTGGGCGACAAGGATGTGGTCTTGGCGTCGGTTTTGCTGGATCTGTCGCAAAACGCAGCCCTCGGGGCGAGCCTGGATGTCGGTTCCGCCGTTATCAGTGAATTGGCAAGAATGGGCCCGGTACATCGACGCACCGTTCAGCAGGCGGGCTTCCTCGTACTCAAGTCACCGGACGTGCCCTCTATCCTGGTGGAGATGGCCTATATTTCGAATCCGGCGGAGGAAAAGAAACTCCGTAATCAGGCACATCAGGGCAAGCTTTCGGAGGCGATATTTGCGGGCATTCGCAGGCATTTTTATGCGAACCCCCCGCCCGAGACACGAATTGCGCTCAATCTGCGCAAGAACCCGAGCGGCCAGGTGCGCTATGTCATCGCCAGCGGCGACACGCTAAGTGAAATTGCGGCGCGTTATGCCGTCAGCATGTCGGCTATCCGCTCGGCAAACAACATGTCCGGCAACCAGGTTCGCATTGGACAGACGCTGAGAATCCCGGTCTTCGCGGGAACCTGATTGCCGCTCGAGCGCCAGTTGTGACCATCGGCGGCTACACATTCGTGCGAGCATTTGAAAGAATGCGCACATGCCGATCCTGCAGCTCCCCAATCACCTGATTAATCAAATCGCGGCCGGCGAGGTCGTTGAGCGCCCGGCATCGGTGGTGAAGGAACTGGTCGAGAACAGCCTCGACGCCGGTGCGCAGTCAATATCGATCGACATCGTCGCGGCCGGGCAAAAATTGATTCGTGTTCGCGACGACGGCGGCGGCATACCGAAGGATGAAATGCCGCTGGCACTATCACGCCATGCCACCAGCAAAATCACCAGTCTCGATGATCTTGAGGCCGTCGTATCGCTGGGTTTTCGCGGTGAGGCACTGCCCAGCATCGCGTCGGTATCGCGGCTGACGCTCACCGCGCGAACGGTTGATGCGGATTCCGCCTGGCAGCTCGAAGTTGTCGATGGCGTGCTCGGCGATTTGTGTCCAGCGGCCCACCCAATCGGCTGCACGGTTGAAATTCACGACCTGTTCTTTAATACGCCTGCGCGGCGCAAGTTTCTGCGCACGGAACGCACGGAATTCGGACACATTGATAAATGGCTGCGCCGCCTGGCGCTGGCGCGAGCCGATGTTGCGTTTTCGGTGAGCCACAATGGCCGTAGCGTGATGGAACTTGCCGCCGCAAAAGATCAGCACGCGCGTCTCGAGCGTATTGGCAAGATCTGTGGCGAGGCGCTGGCGTCACAGGCGGTATACCTTGAACGGGAAACGCAAGGCGTTGCTTTGTCGGGGTGGATCGGCCTGCCGACCTTCAATCGCAGCCAGCCCGACCTGCAATTCTGGTTCGTTAATGGTCGCAGCATCACCGACAGGACCTTGTCTCATGCCGTACGCCACGCTTTTCGGGATGTCCTGTTTCACGGCCGTTATCCGGCATACGTCCTGCATCTCACAATGGACCCGGCCAGCGTTGATGCGAATGCGCACCCGGCCAAGCACGAGATACGCTTCCGGGAAGGTCGACGCGTCCACGGCATTGTCTCGCAAGCCGTCGAGTTCGCGTTGCAGGATACCAAGCCCGGCGGGCACGACATCAACCCGGTGCCCGGCGCGGCACTTGAGCGAAAGATATTTCGCCAGTCTTCGATGCCGCTGTCCCGGCACGGTGGCGGCGCTTCGGTCCGCGAGGCGTTAACGGCTTACCGGACGCTGGCCGGGAATGAACGGCCGCGAGCGAACGAAGAAGCCCAAGCGTATCCGCCGCTGGGCCTCGCGATAGCACAACTGGGCGGCGTGTACATTCTTGCCGAGAATACCGATGGCCTGATCGTCGTGGACATGCATGCGGCCCACGAACGTATCACTTACGAGAAGCTGAAGATTGCCTTCGACCGGGAAGATGTCGTCAGCCAGCCGTTGCTGGTGCCGGTTTCAATCGCGGTATCGGACAAGGAGGCTGCATTGGCAGAGAGTGCCTCGCCGGTTTTTTCGCGCCTGGGTTTAAGTATCGATCGAAACGGCCCGACCAGCCTGGTTATTCGCGAAATCCCGGCACTGTTGAAGCAAGCGGATGCAGAGTCGCTGGTTCGTGATGTGTTATCGGACCTTGCGCTTGACGGTCGGAGCCATCGTATTGAGCAATCCAGTCATGAAATCCTCTCCACGATGGCCTGTCACCATTCGATTCGAGCCAATCGTTCGTTGACGATTGCGGAGATGAACGCGTTGTTGCGTGAAATGGAGGTGACCGACCGGGCCGATCAGTGCAATCACGGTCGCCCGACGTGGACGGCCATCAGCATGACGGATTTTGATCGCCTGTTTCTGCGCGGGCAGTAGTGCGGATGGAGAAACTGCCGGTCGTCTGCCTGATGGGACCCACTGCATCGGGTAAAACCGACGTTGCCGTTCAACTGCTGGAGCGTTTTCCGTTTGATATCGTCAGTGTCGATTCCGCGCTGGTTTATCGGGGCATGGACATTGGTACCGCGAAACCGGATGCGAAGGTGCTCGAACGGGCGCCGCACCGACTGATCGACATACGCGATCCGGAGGATGCGTATTCTGCAGGCGCATTCGTGCGCGACGCCCGGGCTGCGATCGCCGCGATTCACGCCAGTGGACGTGTGCCGTTACTGGTTGGCGGCACAATGTTGTACTTTCGCGCCCTGATCGACGGCATTGCGGAGCTGCCGGCCGCGAACGCAGGGACGCGGGCCGAAATCGATGCCGAGGCACAGGAAGTCGGCTGGACGGCGATGCATACGGCGCTGGCTGAGATCGATCCGCAGGCTGCGGCGCGTATTGGTGCGAACGACCGGCAACGAATCCAGCGCGCGCTGGAAGTTTTTCGCCTCAGTGGCCGGAGTCTCTCTGACTGGCACGCAGAGGCTTCGGCGGCGCAGCCGACGTTCGACTTTATCAAGTTTGCGTTGCTCCCCGCTTCGCGTGCCGAGCTTCATCGGCGCATTAACGAGCGGTTCCTGCTCATGTTGCAGCAAGGTTTCGTGGGCGAGGTCGTCGGCCTGCGCGAAAGAGCGGGGCTCGGGGCTGACAGTCCGTCCATGCGCGCGGTTGGCTACCGGCAAATATGGGCTCATCTGGACGGCGGCGATGACCTGGCCGAAGCGACGAGCAAAGCTCAGGCGGCATCCCGGCAACTGGCGAAACGGCAACTCACCTGGTTGCGAAGCGAAACGGAACTAAATTCCGTGGACCCCCTTGAAGACGGCGTAACCGAAACCATATCGTCGGTTCTGGTGACGAAATGGAACCAACATGGCGTATATGGTCTTACTGGCCTGTGATAGAATTTCCACTCGCTTTGGAGCGGCCATGATCAACGGGCAGCCGGCGCCACCGGTACAGCATGGTCCAATAATAAGTACGTACAAGAATAAGGAGACCCGATATGGCTAAAGGGCAAACATTGCAGGATCCGTTCCTGAACCTGTTGCGTAAGGAAAAAGTTCCGGTGTCCATTTACCTGGTGAATGGCATCAAGTTGCAGGGGCAGGTTGACTCGTTTGACCAATTCGTTGTCTTGTTGAAAAACAGCGTCAATCAGATGGTCTATAAACATGCCATTTCAACCATCGTACCGGCGCGCAATATACGTTTGCCGATGCCGGACGACGATTCCGGAGAATCTGACGACTAAGCAGCCACGGGTTCTGGAGGTCGTATTTGTTTGACCGACCGCAAAGCGGCGAACGCGCGGTATTGATCCACGCCGCTGCCGACAGAGTTCCTGAGTTACCTGAGCGCGAAGAGTTTGCTGAGCTTGCGGTATCGGCAGGCGCCGTCGTGGTTGACGAGTTGCTCATTGGCCGGCGTCGACCGGATGCGCGTTTTTTCATAGGCAAAGGCAAGCTTGCCGATCTCCGGGAAATTATCGAGGCGCAAAAAGCGGATCTGGTGATTTGTTATGCGCCCTTAAGTCCTGGCCAGGAACGAAATCTTGAGCAGGCACTGGAGTGTCGCGTGCTTGATCGCAGCGGCCTCATTCTCGATATATTTGCGCAGCGTGCGCGCAGCTTTGAAGGCAAGCTGCAAGTGGAGTTGGCGCAGCTACGACACCTTTCTACCCGCCTGATTCGAGGCTGGACGCATCTCGAGCGTCAAAAAGGCGGCATTGGTCTTCGCGGGCCGGGCGAAACGCAACTGGAAACCGATCGCCGCCTGATTGCACAGCGGATTCGGCAGTTGCGAGAACGCCTCGTACACGTGGATCGACGTCGCGAGATGAACCGGCAGAATCGCCTTCGGGCCGATATTCCAACGGTTGCGCTGGTTGGCTATACCAATGCCGGGAAATCGACACTTTTCAATGCGTTAACGAATGCCGGCGTCTACGTTGAAGACCAGCTTTTTGCGACGCTGGATCCGACCATGCGACGTCTCGAACTGGCCGACGGCAGCGCCGTTATACTGGCCGATACGGTTGGTTTTATTCGCGATTTGCCACACGAGCTGATTGCTGCGTTCCGTTCGACGTTGCAGGAGGCGAAAGAGGCGGATTTGATATTGCACCTCATCGATGCCAGCGACCCGGGCCGGTGGCAACGCGTCCGGCAGGTCAATGCCGTGCTGAAACAGCTCGATGCGGATAGGGTTCCGCAGATAAGGGTGTACAATAAAATCGATAAGCTGAACCGTCGACCGCGGCGTACTAAAAATAGCCAAGGCACCGGACGAGCGGTATGGTTGTCGGCCGTGAGCGGCGAAGGAATCCCGCTGTTACTGGACGCGATCGGGGGGCGCTTACAACGCAAGATGGTGCACGGCGTTATCCGGCTGCTTCCTTCACAAGGACGGCAACGAGCGCAATTGTTTGATTTGGGCGCGGTGACCCGGGAAACAATGATGGAAGAGGGTGGCTGGGAACTTGAACTCGCCCTGGACGAGCGTGATTTTCAACGTTTCATGAAACGTGAAAGTCTGCTTACGCATTTTTTGGAGCAGGAACCGGCGGCAGCGCCAGTTACTGCAGTAACGTAGAGAAAGATAAAGAATATGGCCTGGAACGATTCTGGAAATGGTAAGGACCCCTGGAACAAAGAGGGTGAAGAGCCAATAGACCTGGACAAGCTTGTTCGGAACTGGCAACGCAAACTCAGCGCAATCCTTGGTGGCGGTGGTGGAGGCGGCGGCAGCCGTGGCGGGCCGAGTGCCGGCGGCGGCTGGATATTGCCCGTGGTCCTGCTGATTGCCTGGCTGCTGACCGGCTTGTACCGGGTCGACGAAGCGCAGCGCGGCGTCGTGCAGCGCTTCGGCGCTCACACCGTGACCACGATGCCAGGTCTGCGCTGGCATATTCCTTTTCCGGTCGAAACGGTCGATCTCGTCAATACCACGGCGGTGGATCGATACGGATTCAGTACGGAAATCCTGACGGCCGATGAGCAGTATGTATTTATTCAGATGGTCGTTCAGTACCGTCGTGAGGACCCGGTCAAATACAGTTTCGAGGTGATCAATCCGGAGGGCTCGCTTGAAGACGTGACCGAAAGTGCGTTGCGGGAAGTGGTCGGCACCAGCACGCTGGAAGTTCTCGTGACGGAGCGTCGTGATGAAATTGCACCGCGCACGCAACGTGTTTTGCAGAGCACCCTGGATGCGTACGGTGCCGGCATTACGGTCACCGCCATCAGCCTGGAACGACTCGATTATCCGCAGGCGGTTCAGGACGCGGTTGATGACACGCAAAAAGCGCGCAATGACAGTGATCGAACGATTCTGGAAGCTGAGACCTATGCACAGGGCCTGATTCCGGAGGCGCGTGGTACGGCGTCGAGAATTTTGCAGGATGCGGAGGCGTACCGCGATCGTGTCACTGCGGATGCCAATGGCCGCGCGTCTAGATTCCTGGCGTTGCTGACGGAATACCAAAAGGCGCCGGAAGTAACGCGGGACCGACTCTATCTTGAGGCCGTCGAACAGGTTTACTCGAACGCCAACAAGGTGATTGTGGATGCCAGTGGCAGTGGCAATTTGATGTACCTGCCGATCGACAAACTGCTTGGCGGAAATAACCGCCAATCGGATCAAATGGATCCCAACAGTATTTTTAACGCGCAGACATCGGCGCCCGTCACGGATTCAAGCGAAGAGCAGAACGCAGCGCCGCGCAGCAACAGGAGGACCCGGCAATGAGTAACGGAAAATTCGGTGGGCTGGTGATTGCAGGCCTGGCGCTAATCATTCTCGGTATGTCCGTATTCACGGTGAATGAACGTGATTTGGCGATCAAACTGCAGGTCGGCGAAGTCGTTCGGTCGGACTACGAACCCGGTCTTCATTTCAAAATCCCACTCTTGCAGACGGTCCGCAAATTTCCCAAACGAATTCTGACGATCACGGACCGGCCCGATCGTATTTTCACGGCAGAACGGCTTGCGTTGCAGGTCGACTTTTTCGTCAAATGGCGAATAGTCGATGCCGTACGATTCTATACGTCGACGGGCGGCAGCCTCAATGTAGCGAACGATCGTTTGTCGGAAATCATCAAGAACTCCATCGTGACCGAGTTCGGCAAGCGCACCGTACAGGAGGCGATCTCGGCCGAACGCGCGGAATTGATGCGCGACATGCTGGCGACGGCGAGCGTCACGGCGGAAGGTCTCGGTATCGAGTTTGAGGACGTACGAGTCAAACAGGTCGAATTTCCGGATGACGTGCGCAACTCCGTTTACCGACAAATGCGCGAGGAGCGTGGTCGGATCGCCGCCGAACGGCGTGCGGAGGGTGTCGAAATCGCGGAACAGAAGCGGGCGGCGGCGGATCGGGAGCGAACCGTTATTATTGCGAATGCCAACAGGGATTCACAAATTATCCGCGGTGAAGGCGATGCGAAGGCCGCGGAAATTTACGCGACGGCCTACTCTAAAGATGCGGAGTTTTACCGCTTCTATCGCAGCATTAACGCGTATCGGAGTTCGGTGGGCAGGTCGGGCGATATCATGGTCATCAACCCGGACAACGAGTTTTTTCGTTATCTAAATAACTCGAAAGGGACCCGGTAAGATATATTCCGTCACGCTTGCAAAGTGAGCGATGTAATGTGGCAGGATATATTGACCGCGTTCGCGCTGTATCTCATTCTTGAGGGAATGATACCGTTTATCAGTCCAGGACGATTTCGACGCACGGTGGAACTGATCGCAAAGCTTGGTGATAATAGTCTTCGTAAAGCAGGGCTGGTCGCCATGGCGGCCGGTCTCGCGATGTTGTTCATTGTCCGGTCATAAGTCGACCTCGAGAAGCGTAAATGGGTAAGAACGTAGTTGTCATCGGCACCCAATGGGGCGATGAGGGCAAGGGGAAAATTGTCGATCTGTTGACCGACAAGGCCGCCGCGGTGGTTCGCTTTCAGGGCGGGCACAATGCGGGCCATACGCTGGTCATCGAGGGCAGGAAAACGGTCCTGCATTTGATTCCCTCCGGCATATTGCGCGAGCAGGTTCTTTGTCTTATCGGCAATGGTGTCGTCGTATCGCTTGACGCCTTGTTGACCGAGGCCGAGGAACTTGCCGCAACCGGTGTACCGGTTTTTGAGCGCTTGAAAATAAGCCCGGGTTGTCCATTGATTTTGTCATCGCATGTCGCGCTTGACGCAGCGCGGGAGAAGGCGCGTGGTTCGGCGGCGATTGGCACCACCGGTCGCGGTATCGGGCCGGCCTACGAGGACAAGATTGCCCGCAGAGCACTGCGAATATCGGACTTGTTCGACCGCGAGACCTTTGCCACAAAGCTGGCCGAAGTTCTCGACTATCACAATTTCCTGCTGCAGAAATATTTTTCGACCGACCCCGTCGATTTTTCGATGGTACTGGACGATTCAATGCGCGCCGCTGAAACGGTCTTGCCGATCACGGCAGACGTCGCCGAAATTCTGCAGAGGCTTGCGGATAATGGCGAAAGTATCTTGTTTGAGGGAGCACAGGGGACATTTCTCGATATTGATCACGGGACCTATCCCTTCGTCACTTCATCGAATACCGTCTCCGCGGCGGCCAGTACCGGAACGGGCGTGGGTCCGCGTTATCTCGACTACATTCTCGGTATTGTGAAAGCCTATACAACCCGCGTCGGGGCGGGCCCGTTTCCGACCGAGCTGTTCGATGATATGGGTGAACATCTTGGTAAGGTGGGGGCGGAATTTGGCGCAACCACTGGCAGGCCTCGACGATGCGGCTGGTTCGATGCCGTGGCTCTGAAACGATCGATCATCAACAGCAGTATTTCGGGTTTGTGCATAACAAAGCTTGACGTATTGGACAATCTGGAAACCATCCGCATCTGTGTTGGCTATGAGATCGACGGCCAGGCCATTGATGGTTTTCCGCTTATTGTCGATCGGGTCGCCGATTGCAAACCGATTTATGAAGATGTGGCGGGCTGGAACGAGTCAACGGTTGGCGTGACCAACTACGCGGACTTGCCGGAAAATGCGCGCAGATATCTCGCACGCATTGAGGCGCTTGCCGGTATTCCCGTGGATATCGTTTCCACCGGTCCCGGTCGGGAACAAACAATCGTCAGACAGAATCCGTTTGCCTGAATCGCCTGCGCAGGAGTAGTCCCAGCGCGATCAACAGGGCAGGCGACGGCGCACCACCACCACCACTGTTTGACACCGGTGGTTGCGCCGGTGGAGGTGGAGGTGGAGGCGGCGGCGGTGTCGGACTTTCGTCGCTGGTGATATTGATACGTGCTGTCGCCCGAGCCGTCAGGCTGGCGCCCTGAACGTTGGACAGCCCGATGTTGAAAAACTCCACTTCTTCTGTGTCGGTGTCGTCAATAATCGAGATAAGCAATGATTTCGGCAAGGCATCGCCGTCGACCCATACGAGCGTGCCATCGGTATCGCCGCTAAAATCCAGATCGAGGCTCGCATCTCCACCGCTGATTGCGTAGTCGACGCTCACCTGGCCCAGCGCGCTGCCACTTCGTTGCACCACCAAAACGACCGTTGTTAACCCGGTTTCGCTACTGTCGATGGTCGTATCCAGGAAGCCGATGCCGGACTGCGCAGCCGGATCACTGATGTAGACGTTCGCCGTATTCCGGTCGCCGAGCGTCGCGCTACCCGTGGGACTGATCAGCCTGACGATAAAATGTTCGAGGCCCTCTGCAATACCGTCGTCGGTCAGACTCAGCGTGATCGATTTGCCCAGAGCATCGCCGTCCGCCCAATTGAGCACGCCGCTCAGAGTCTGAAAATCCGTGCTGTCGGCTGTTGCCGGGACGATTTGGTAGTTGACGCTGATCGCGCCGGTTGTGCCGCCCAGTCGTTCAACAAGCAGTGATGCTTGCTGCCCCTCTTCGACGGCAAATGACGGCGCGGAGAATGCCAGGCGGCCCTGAACCACGTTTCTTGTTTGGCCCTTGAGTAAATACAAACCGCTGTCGATATCGCTGACGGCAATCGTACCGCTGTTGAAAAACGGGTAGACACCCCATGCGCCGTTAAACCCGGTCATGTCATCGGTTGCATAAGTATCGAAAAAACCAGCCGTCGCGGGCATTGCCGGATTCGTAATGTCCAGAATCGTAATCCCGCGCGTGTAGTTGCTCATGTAATAGCGATTGCCACGTACGAAACCGTTGTGATCGATGGCGGTGGTCGGTCCGACCCATGAACCCACCGGCGTCGGATTCGTTAAATCGGCCAACGACAAAACATTGACTGTGGTGTTGAGCCCAAAATCCCGTTCGTCGAGTTCGTCTTGCACGAAAAGAAACAGGCTGTCTTCGGATGGCCAGCCGGCATGGGAGAAACTCCGGTTGGGGTACTGCGTAAAAGAAAGGCGTACCGGATCAGCAGGGTCGGTTATGTCCCAGAGGTCGACGCTCTGCCCGCGGAAATCCACCAGTACTTCGCAGGCATCGACATTCAACGCGTTGACGCACTGTGTATTCTTGCGTTCATCGGCCACGAAGAACGTGCTCGCGTCATGCATGTTTCCGGCGCTGGCGGTGGTGTTGACAAACACAGGCGACTCGGGATCCGCCAGGGAGTAAAGGCGAAATTGTCCGCCGCCGATGTTCGAGCCAGCGACAACTAATTGCGGTATTTCGCCGCTCACGCTCAGGCCGGTGCTGTAATCCGTGTTGGTCGCGAAGACATTGTGTGCACTGTTGAAGTCGCTGACGTAGTTGATTCTCCGAATCGAGTGCGGCAGGGATGTCAGGTCAATGATAAACAGGCCGTCCGTTATTCCCGCGCCTTCCGTTACGACATAGGCATAGGCTTTCCAGCGAGCGGCGGCATCATCGTAAGACTGGAAAACCTTGATGTCGCGCCAGGGCGTCGCCTGGCCGGGAATCAGGCCGATCTCAAGTGGCATCAGCGGATCGGTAATATCAAAAACGGCGGTGCCGTTTCTAACGCCAATGATGGCGTATTCGCGATGGGTGTTAAGGTCGACGAAACCCCAGATATCGGCCCCGGAAGCCGGATTGGAACTGATGTCTGGCAGTTCGACGTGAGAAAGAAGGTCAATGCGGTCGCAGGCAAACCCCGCCGCAAATCCACTTGTGCACGGTGTCGCCGCCAGGCTTTCGCTTGTGCCGATTACGGGCAACACGAAGAGAGAGGCGGCAATGAGTAGCGGCAGGAAACCGCGAGAAGAAAAATACATAATTTCAGCCCAATCCCAGGAAGCTTTATCGACACTAACAGCATTAATGCGGACTTGCTGTATTGTTATGACATAAGAACCAGCTGTCCATGGCGACTCGTAAAAGCCCTTCGGCACACATTTGGGACGATGTATTGACGAACAGGAAAAGAGCATTGTTATTCAAGGCGGGGAAGAGCGCCTATGACGAGATTCGTCAGCACGGATTTTCAGAAGATCGGATTGGCACGCTCGTGGGTGCTTCGGGCGGTGCGAAATGGCTGGTCCTGAGCCAGATCGATCGGGTAATTCTTCGGCGCGTTGTACCGAAGATTCCCGGACCCCTGCATTTACTGGGTTCGTCCATCGGCGCCTGGCGGTTTGCCTGTTACGCTCAAGAGGACCCGGTCGCGGCGATCGCTCGCTTTGAGCGCGCCTACGTCGAGCAACGATATTCCGAAAAACCGGATGCAAAGGAGATCAGCGACGTTGGTCGCGCGACGCTCGAATTGATTCTTGGCGATACCGGCGTAGAAGAAATTTTATCGCACCCGCGCATGCGGACACACGTCATGACGGTGCGGAGCCGACACATTACTTCGTCCGATCTTCGACCTTTGCTGGCCGTCGGCCTGTTGACGGCAATGGCGGCCAATCTGTTGCATCGTCGTTTGCTGGGTGGGTTCTTCTCCCGAGGCCTATTTTTCGACCCCCGAGATCGCCCGCCGTTTTACGACGTTAGCGGTTTTCCCATTGACCGCATCGCGTTGTCTGCAGAAAACCTGCAAGACGCTATTATCGCGTCAGGCTCGATCCCGATGGTTCTGCAAGGCGTGCGCGGTATTCACGGAGCGCCGGGTGGCACCTATCGGGATGGCGGCGTGATTGACTATCACCTGGATATGCCAACGGCCGCCGCCGATCGTATCGCGTTTTTCCCGCACTTTTTTAACTGGCTCAAACCGGGTTGGTTCGATCGGTCACTTGCATGGCGCAAGGTGAAGCCACAGCACCTCGACAGAACGGTGTTGCTTTGTCCCTCGCCGGAATTCATTTCACGATTGCCGGACGGTAAGGTGCCGGATCGTACTGACTTCGTGCGCATGTCGACTGAGCGCCGAATCAGGGTGTGGCACGACGTGGTTGACGCGTGCAAGGAGCTTGCCGACGAATTTAACGATGTTCTTGATAAGGACCAGCTGGCGGCGAGGCTGCAGCCTTTGTGATGGTGCATTTGCCTGGGCTGCCGGTATATGCGCACGTCATGAGTGTGTTCGCGGCTGGCGCGGAGGTGGTCAGCGCTTCAGTACAACATTTTTGGAAAATGCTGCAGTGCAAAAGTCAAGCGCTAATATCTTTATAACCTATTGTTTTTAAAGTAAAATATAGCTGAGATATCCGTTCTGAAGCCGGCACTTTGGTGTATAATGGCCGAGTGGAAGAGACGATTTCACAACTTGATGAAACCGCTGCGGGCGACGACCGTCCCACCGCGCCGTCCTGGCTGTGGTCACTGCTTGAAGCGCCGCGCGCGCTGGTCGAGGCCGGCAGCCTGTTGTCGGCACGGGCGATGTTGCACAATCTGCCTGCCGGTGATGGCCACGCGGTAATGACCTTGCCCGGCTTTCTTGCCTCTGATCGTTCAATGCGAACGGTGCGCAGCTATTTGCGGCACTGGGACTACGACGCCCAGCGCTGGGAACTGGGTCGCAATCTCGGTTTATCCCATTCGCGGGATATTGAAGAAATGCTTGACGATCGCCTGCGCCTCATTCACGAGCAATCGGGCAGCAAAGTCAGCTTGATCGGCTGGAGTCTCGGCGGCATGTTCGCGCGCGAGCTCGCACGGCGTAATCCTGAGCGCGTGCGCTCGGTCATCACGCTGGGCAGTCCGATTGGCGATCCCAAGGGCACCAATGCCTGGCGACTTTTCGAGATTGTGTCCGGCATCAATATCGACCACGAATACATTCAGCAGCGTGTCGAGCAACTGCGAGAGCCGATCCACGATATCCCGATGACGGCGATCTACAGCAAGAGTGACGCCGTCGTTTCGGCGGAGATCGCTAAACTCCCGCCGGGCACAAACATCGAAAACATCGGCGTTACCGCGAGTCATTTCGGTATGGGCTACAATCCTGCCGTGTTTTTCGTCATTGCTGATCGCCTGCGGCAAATGGAGGGCGAGTGGCAGTCGTTCAAGATTAACGGACTGCGAAATTTCTTCTATCATTGAGGGTAGTACACCTTCCGGCCAGATAAATTTGGTCAATCACTGAGAGTCACGCCATGCAACAGCTTTCCGGGATGGATTCTTCATTCTTATATATGGAGACCGGTTCGACGCCGATGCACATCGGCAGCCTGACGATATACGACCAGAGCAGCGCACCCGGCGGTCAGGTTACGTTCAAGGAAATACTGGAGTTCTTCAGCTCCCGACTGCACAAGGCGCGCGCTTTTCGACAGCGCCTGGCACGGGTTCCACTGAGCCTGGACAATCCTTACTGGATTGAGGATCCGGATTTCGACCTGGAATTTCATGTTCGTCACATTGCTTTGCCAAGCCCGGGCGACTGGCGGCAACTGTGTATCCAGGCCGCAAGGCTGCACGCGCGACCGCTGGACAGGAACAAACCGTTGTGGGAGGCGTATGTCATAGAGGGGCTGGACAATGTCGAAGGTGTCCCCAAGGGCAGCTTTGCGCTAGTGACCAAAATTCATCACGCGGCTATCGACGGTGTTTCGGGTGCGGAAATAATGGCGGCAATCCATGATCTGACCCCGGATGCGGAGGTCGAAGGTCCGCTTCATCCGTGGGCGCCGGAACGTATTCCGACCGGTGTGGAACTGCTGACAAAGGCGGCGTTAAATACGCTCACTGCGCCGGCGAAATTCAGCAAATTGCTGTATCGATCCGCACCGTCGGTCGCAAAAGTCATCGCCGGGCTATCTTCCCGCCAATTGAAATTGCCGGTGAGGGTGCCGCGGACCCGCTTTAACGGCAGAGTGTCACCGCACCGGGTTTTCGATGGTCGCGCCTTCGACCTCAATGAAATAAAGGCGATCAAGAATTCGCAGCCGGGCACGACGGTCAATGATGTCATGGTAACCATTTGCGGCGGGGCGCTACGCAAGTATCTGCACGCGAAAAATGAGTTGCCGACCGAATCGCTGGTCGCCATGGCGCCGATGTCAGTTCGTCCCGACAGCGAGCGTACTGCTGCAGGCAACCTGGTGACCGCGATGAGTCTGCCGGTTCGCAGCGATATTGAAGATCCTCTGGAGCGTCTGCTGGCCGTGCATCGGGAAAGTGATCAGGCCAAGAAACTGACTTATACAATGGGTCCGAATCTGGCGGCAGACGCGGCCGAATTCCTGCCCACTACGGTGTCCGGTTTTTTTGCCCGTACCTACGCCAGCTCAGGACTGGTCGATCGCATACCACCGCTGGTGAACACGGTGATTACGAACGTACCCGGCGTCAACATGCCGCTCTACTCCATGGGCTCACGAATGGTGGCGAATTACGGATTGGGTCCGGTGGTCCACGGCATTGGTCTGTTTCAGCCAATACTCAGTTGCAATAACACGATTACGATCAGTGCGGTCGCGGATCGCAGTATGATGCCGGACCCGGCATTTTATGCGGACTGCCTGCAGTCATCCTTCGATGAACTGAAAGCAGCGACCATTGATCGTCCTCCGGTCAAGAAGAAAAAAAAGCGGGCGACGCCAAAAAAGAAAATTGCCGCAGCGAAAAAGTCGGGCAACGGTGATGCGCGACCGCCGGCCGCCTGACGCATAATATATCTGTGAATGTGTTCACATCCGATTCAGGCAGAGCTTGCTAAATTCGTTCAGCAAGGGTATTCGTCGTGGAATATTCACCTGGGAGCAGAATGTGAAGACTAAATGGGCCGGCTTGTTTCTAATAGGCTCGATGCTCGCGATAAGCGGTTGCGCATCGATGAGTGCGGATGAATGCCTGACCAGTGACTGGCGTGGCATTGGTTTCGAGGATGGTGCCCTGGGTTACACGGCAGGTCGTCTCAGTCAGCATCGCAAAGCCTGCGCCAAGTTTGGTGTTACACCGGATTGGCAAGCGTACCAGGATGGTCGCGTTGAAGGACTCCGTGAGTACTGTCAACCGCAAACGGGTTTCAATCTGGGTGTGGGCGGAGGCAAGTATAACGGCGTCTGCTCAATCGATCAGGAGGCCGACTTTCTGGATGCGTTCAGATCCGGCAGTCAGCTATACACTCTGCGATCGAATGTGGATTCTACGAATGCCCAAATCAATACGAAACGACATGAGCTCGAAAAAGTGGTCGTTTTGATTCGTGACGCAGAAGCGGGCGTCATCGCCACCGAGACGACGGTGCAGGATCGGGTCTTGCTGCTCGCCGATCTGAAGCGTTTTGCGGCGCGTACCGGGCAACTTGAATCTGAAATCGATAGGCTAATCGAGAGTCGCGGCATTTATGAACAGCAGTTGGCCTCGTACGAAGCGGTGCTTGCGGATACCAGTTACTAGCAGTCTGTTGAAAAAACCATCCATGGTATTTTCAACACCGCAATTCGAAAAACGTCGTTTTCGAATTGCTCACATTTTCAATGGCTAATGGCTTGCAGCCATCGAAAATGACGGTACATCCCTGTACCGTTCGCAGCCCGCCGAAAAACGGTGTTTTTCAACAGGCTGCTAGGTAAATACGGCCGCCGTTTTAGTCGCGCTTCGATTGCGACTGTTTCAATCGCTCTACCCAGAAATCCGCACGCTCGATACCCAACGATTCAGGATCGAACGTGTACGGTTTGGTGCCGGCTTTTCGTTGTTCTTCGTAGTCTTTCAATGCTTTCAGCGCGGGCTTCGACATAAAGAATATAATGAGTATGCCAACGATATTGAGCCATGCCATGAGACCGACGCCGATGTCGCCGAGACCCCAGGCAACCTTTGCCGTTCGCACAGCACCGTAAAACACCGATACGATCATCACAATCTTCAGTGCCATGATGAGGCCGGGAACCTTTATGGTCCGATGAATATACGCGACGTTGGTTTCGGCAATGTAGTAATACGCCAGCAACGTGGTAAAGGCGAAAAAGAACAGCGCAACGGCAACAAAAGGTGCACCAACACCCGGCATAACGGTTTCCAGGGCGTACTGTGTGAACGCCGGGCTATTCGGGTCCACGGCCGCGCCGAGGTTCTGTACCAGCAATCCCGTATCTCCCCCATGGACGTTATAGGCGCCGGTGATGAGAATCATGAATGCGGTGGCGGAACAAACGAACAGTGTGTCTATGTAAACAGAGAATGCCTGCACGAGTCCCTGTTGTGCCGGATGATCGACTTCAGCCGCGGCGGCGGCGTGCGGTCCGGTTCCCTGGCCGGCTTCGTTCGAGTAGACGCCACGTTTGACCCCCCATCCAATGGCGGCACCAACGCCGGCCATCGGCGTAAAGGCGTCGCCGATGATCAGGCCGACGACCTGCGGCAACTGCGCGATATTTATTGCAACGACGACCAGCGCCATGATGATGTAGGCCAAGGCCATGAACGGCACGACGAATTGGGTAAAATGGGCGATTCGTTTAACGCCGCCAAAAATAATGAAACCGAGGGCGGTCACGACGCCGAGCGCGGTCACCATTTTCGTGGTACTGATCGGGCCGATCACGGTTTGCAGCAGGTCGCCGCCACCCAGTGCCAACTCGGCCGCATTGCCAATACTGTTGGCCTGAACACCGGGCAGCAATATGCCAGTGGCCAATATGGTCGCAAAGGCAAACAACCACGCATACCATTTCTGGCCCATGGCTTTTTCGATGTAAAAGGCGGGTCCACCGCGGTATTGACCCTCATCAACTTCCTTGTATATCTGCCCAAGGGTTGACTCAACGTATGCCGTTGACGCGCCGAGAAAGGCCACCACCCACATCCAGAAAACAGCGCCGGGACCGCCGAATCCGATCGCGGCCGCGACGCCGGCAATGTTGCCCGTGCCGACTCGACCCGACAGTGATACCGCCAGTGCCTGGAAAGATGAAATACCTTTTTCGGAACTCTTGTTAGCGAAGAGCAGTGCGATCATTTCGCGGAACAGGCGTATCTGCACGAATCGAGTGAGCACGGAAAAAAACAGACCAGCACCGAGCGCCAGATAAATCAGCGCAGAACTCCAGACGATTCCGTTTATGCTATCGACGATTTCCTGCATGGTGATCCTTCAAGAGCGCTGGTGAAATGATGCGGCGATACTACAGGAAAATGAGGGGCTTACCAGCGACGGGAGGCGGGGCGCAAAGGCAATAATCAACACGCCTTCCATTTTTATACGAAGTGAAAGCGAAGATTAGTGCTCGTATCCACCGCCCTTATGTGCGTACAAAATGCATGGCCTGAAACTCGGCCCGCATCTCGGCCGTGCGTGCAGCGGTGCCGACGGAATCCTTCGCCCGCAGCCCCTCGGCGATCAATGCGGCCAGCCGCGGAGCGTGTTCCGCTGTCACACCGCGACGCACAAGTTCTGGCGTACCGATTCGTAATCCGTTCATGTCTCCGTCGACGGGATCAATCGGTAAGCCAATACCGCAGGCCAGAAAACCGGCCTGACGCAATGTGACGGCGGCCGTTTGTCCGCCGCCGAACTCGCTCGCCTCAAGGGCGAACTGGTGCGATGTCGTGGCCCCGCGTGCGGCGGCAAAAACGGGCAGGCCAAGCGTGATGAGTTCCGCTGCCAGCACTTGCGCCAGTGACACCATTTCGCGCCCGTAAGCCGGGCCAAATTCGATCCAGTCCAGCAGGGTAAGTGCCAAAGCCGCGGATTTCGCGGCATCGAAATTTGCGGTCATGCCCGGAAAGGCGATGGTATCCAGACGTTGCGCAATATCCGCTTCGTTGGTGACTATCAGCCCGCCCGCAGGTCCGCCGAGGCTCTTGTAGGTGCTCATGGTCATCATATGGGCACCCTGATCCAGCGGGTTGGCCCAGACGCCGCCCGCAATGATGCCGCATTGATGGGCTGCATCGAAAAGTACTTTTGCATCGATCTCATCCGCAATGTCGCGCACCTCGCGTACGGGATGGGCAAACAGGTTCAGGCTGCCGCCGACGGTGATCAGCCTGGGTTTTACCCGCCGTGCCAGATCGCGCAACCGGTCGAGGTCAAGCGTATAGCCATCGCTATCCACGGGGGCTGCGTGGATCTCCAGTCCGTACAACCCGGCGCAGCCGTCGCTGTGATGGGTGATATGTCCGCCGATTGAGGCTGGTGGGGCGATGATCGCATCGCCTGGCTTTGCCAGGGCCATGAATCCGTACAGGTTGGCCAGCGCCCCGGAGCCCACGCGTATTTCGGCGTAACGTGCGTTGAACACACGCGCCGCCAGTTCGGCGGCAATCACTTCGATCTCTTCGATGGCTTCCAGACCCATCTCGTATTTTTCGCCGGGATAGCCGAGCGACGGTCGGCTGCCCAAACCTGCCGACAACACCGCTTCGGCGCGGGGATTCATCACGTTGGTGGCGGGATTCAGGTTGAAACATTCGCGATCGTGAATCTGCCGATTGCGCTCGACCAGCGTATCGATCCGGCCCGCGATCCGGTCCGCAGACTCATCTCCGGTACGCGTGGCGATAGTTTGCACGAGGTTTTCGCAACGGGGTGGTACCCAGGGACGAAAAGACAAATTCGGCATGGTCAACTCCTGTGTTTTTCTGCCAATGGAAGTCGGCGGTCGGTCATGCAACGAGACAGGCAAAACCCGGGCGAGAAAATCCGCAGGGCGATGATACTGCATTGCTGCCAGGCTCGACATACATGGCCGAAATTACCACACCGGTTCGAGAATCAGGCCGGCAGATTCGTGACGTTTGAGTCGCAGGTACAGTGCGCGTCTGGCCGGTTCATCACGCGTAACTGTCGTCGTTTGGCAGGCTCGACCGCGGGCAGACGATGTGCGATGATCTTTACCGTGCATTGTTGTTTGGAATATCGACGATCTCCCGAATTCCTGGTTTGAGATACCGACTCAGTGCACCGGGGACGACGCTGACCAGTTTTTGACGGCTTATTCGCTGGCAGCCGAGGAATAAAGAAGTGGAGGCTCATTCCACAGGTGTGTGAGAGAAGAACGATTCAAACAAAGAGCTAGATACCGAGCTGCGTAAATCCGAATAATTGGACAATCTGCCAGGACCTGGGGCGGAAATTCCGTGTTCGTCTGATACGCAAGAAATGGGCTCATCATTGAGGATAATGTCATGTTCACCAGCAATCCGTTCGCCGAATTGGCGGTATTTCTGCCTCCGCGCGCCATGCAGGTTTATATCATTTTGATGATACTTGCGGTTGTCATAGGAACGGTCGCCGACATGCTTCACAAGAGCAGCGCCAAGTATTTTGCGCGGCGCCAAATAAAATCCAGGGCGGCGGCAACCCGGCCGCTTAGCGGGGCAGACAAAGCGACGCTGGCACTCAAGACGCTCGTCGTTGAAGTCGCCAGCGCTGGCGAATTTTGCAATCCGCAACGAAGAATTTCCCACTTGCTGATGTTTTACGGATTCCTGCTTTATCTGGGCATGACGGTGGTCATGATATTCGGTTATCCGACGCACGCGACGCCGACGCCGGCGATCATTCCGCTGCTGTGGAACATCGGTGTCATCATGCTTCTCATCGGCGGGTATTGGTTTTTCTTCCTCCTGCGTGTGAACGTAGCGAAAGACGGCCAGCCGGTTTTTCGTCTCGTGGCGGCCGACCTTTTTATCGTGACCTTGCTGGGCAGTGTCACGTTCGCCTTCATTTGGGAGTTTGTACAGACGTCGGGCGACCTTGTCGCGACCAAGATAGCCTTCGGCCTGTATATCCTGTTTACGACGCTGCTTTTCGGTTCGGTGCGCTGGTCGAAACTGGCGCACATGTTCTTCAAACCGGTGGTGGCCTTTCAACGCAGGGTTGAGGAGGCAAGCGGCGCGTCCTCTTTGCCGACAACTCGTAACGAACGGAGTTAATCGATATGCCTACTTTTGTTTATATGACGAGTTGCGACGGTTGCGGAGAGTGTGTGGATATATGTCCGTCTGACATCATGCACATAGACCCAACGCACAGGCGGGCTTTCAACGTTGAGCCGAATTTTTGCTGGGAGTGCTACTCCTGCGTGAAAGCCTGTCCGCAAAATGCAATTGACGTACGCGGCTATGCCGATTTCGCTCCTCTGGGTCACAGTGTTCGCGTGCTGCGGGACGAGGAGGCGAATACCGTCGCCTGGAAACTCAAGTTTCGCGACGGCCGCGAGAAGAATTTCGTATCTCCGATACGGACGACCGCGTGGGGATCGATCAAATCGCCGTCCGACTACGAGGTGCCGAGCCAGGACGCGCTCAAGTCTCAGGAACTCGCACACGAACCCGAAACGCTTAACATCGATGAGTTGCCCGCGCTGAGGCCGGATCAACTGAAGCAAGGAGTGGTCTAATGGGCCTGTTCTCGAAAAACAAAACAATTTTTGTGGATTCCGACGTACTCGTGGTTGGCGGTGGCATGGCCGGTTGCGGTGCAACCTATGAAGCCCGCTATTGGGGGCGCGATCTCAACATCGTGTGCGTTGAGAAGGCGAACATTGAGCGCAGCGGTGCTGTGGCTCAGGGCCTTTATGCCATTAACTGTTACATGGGCATGCAGTGGGACGAGAATCAGCCCGAGGACCATGTGCGCTACGCCCGCAATGACCTCATGGGCCTGGTGCGTGAGGACCTGGGCTATGACATAGCCCGGCATGTCGATTCCACCGTGCACAAGTTCGAAGAGTGGGGCCTGCCGATCATGAAGGACCCGGAAACCGGGCGCTACCAGCGTGAAGGCAAATGGCAGATCATGATTCACGGCGAAAGTTACAAGCCCATCGTCGCCGAGGCCGCACGTAAGGCCGCCACCAAAGTCTACAACCGGATTATGGTGACGCACCTGCTAATGGACAAGACCAAGGCCAACAGGGTTGCCGGGGCAGTTGGTTTCAACGTACGCAGCGGAGATTTCTACGTGTTTCGCGCCAAAGCCGTTATTGTGGCCGCCGGCGGTGCATCGCATATCTACAAGCCCCGTTCAGTCGGCGAGGGCATGGGACGAACCTGGTACGCTCCCTGGAGCAGCGCGTCGGCTTATGCATTGCCGATTCTCGCCGGCGCCAAGATGACACAAATGGAGAACCGGATCGTACTGACCCGGTTTAAAGATGGCTACGGTCCGGTCGGCGCCTATTTCCTGCATCTGAAAACATACACTGAAAACGCCTACGGGAAAGAATACGAATCCACTTGGTACGATCAGATCAAGGGCTTGGTCGGCGATTACGTCGATCGTCATCCGATACCGACGTGTCTGCGTAACCACGCCTTCCTGGAAGAGATGAAGGCCGGTCGCGGACCCATCCGTATGGTCACGAAAGAGGCTTTCCAGGATCCGCACCTTGAGACCATCGGCTGGGAAAACTTCCTCGGCATGACCATCGGGCAAGCCGTGGTGTGGGCGTCACAGAACATCGATCCTAAATACATCAACCCGGAACTGACGACGTCAGAGCCTTACGTGATGGGCTCCCACGCCACCTGTTCCGGCGCCTGGGCGAGCGGTCCGGAGGATTACGCACCGGACGAGTACCAATGGGGTTACAACCGCATGATGACCGTTGA
>JAADHU010000046.1 GCA_013151645.1 Gammaproteobacteria bacterium
CTTGAGCTTTTCCTGAATCGCGACAGCATCACCCAGTGCCAGCATGATGACGAGGTCGCCGGGTTGTGCCCATTCAAGTGCGGCGTCCAGCGATTCCATTTCCAGTTCAAAGTGGCGCAATTGATCTTCATGCGCTCCACAGCGAATCAGTTCATCGTGTATGACCTTGTAGACCTCACCATGGGCACGGCCACGATGATACGTCGCAAGCTCCGATACAATGATAGCGTCGAGACCAATCGACCAGGCTCCGCGTGCCAGTTCGGCAATTAAATCATCGGGACGATCTCCGGCCTGGGCGAAAGCCAGCAGACGTCGCTTTGCCGGCAAACCCGCCGCCATATCGAACAACGCCTGCATTGCATGGGGATTGTGCGCGAAGTCGACCAGCACTCTGAAATCCTCGATTTCATAAACGTTGCAGCGGCCCGGATTATCCGCTTGTGTCACGCTTTTCAGACCATCGCGAATCGCCTCGATCGGCGTGCCCAGGCAGTACGTTAATGCGGCGGCGGCCAACGCGTTGGCCGTGTTATGGCGAGCTGCTCCGTTTAGCGTGATCGATATCCCGGTGTCGTCACAAATGATTTCGCGTTCATTGCCAATGCATTTTGTCAATGCCGTGCCATCCAGGACAAACGCGAGTTCGCCGCCGTCGACGTGTTTCTTTACAATCGTGTTGTCTGCATCGAGACTGAACCAGACTATTCTCCCCGCATAACCCTGCGCTTTCGTCACCAGCCGTTCGTCATCCGCATTCAGTACCAGCGTACCGGCCGAACGGACCGCGCGGCTGACCACCCACTTGATGTCCAGCAACTCCTGCAAATTTCGCGAACCGAAATCGCCGAGGTGGTCCTCGGCAATATTGGTAATCAGTGCGACGTCGGCGCTGGTGACCCCCAGACCCCGTCGCAACAAGCCGCCGCGTGCCGTTTCCAGAATCGCAATGTCCGCTTCCTTTTGCCGCAATACATTGCGTGCGCCACCGGGTCCGGACCAATCGCCTCGCTCGATGATGGCGTCATTCACGGCAATCCAGTCCGTGCAGCTCACACCCGTTTTCTTGCCTGCGCCACGCAGGACATGCGTTGCGAGCCGCACCGTCGTGGTCTTGCCGTTCGTGCCGGTAACAATGCCGACCGGGATATCGTGATACCGACTCCAATCAAGTTCGTCAGGCCGCGGCAGTTGCCGGAAAGGCCAGGTCTCGGACCCCGTACCCAGTCCGACAGAGACGTCATCGTCATCCCAGAGAAATGCAACGCCGTGTTCGCCAGCCGCTGCTTCGAGCTGTAGCAGCGCCGGGTTAACCTCTTCTTCGATGAGTCGCCTGATTTCGACGATCCTGGTATCAAGATCGGGAAACGCTTCGGCCGTGACTCCGCTCTGCAAACAGAGCCACGCCCATTCATTAATTTCAGACGCCGCGTACAACGCATCGATGGGTGCCGAAAAGGCAAGGCTGACACCGCCTTGCAGCCGCCAATGACAGGTAGATTCGTCACCCCAGCCCACAGCCGTCAGCATATGGCGGACGGCCGCCTC
The DNA here is from genome assembly GCA_013151645.1 of Gammaproteobacteria bacterium. GTDB lineage: Bacteria > Pseudomonadota > Gammaproteobacteria > Steroidobacterales > Woeseiaceae > JAADHU01. The sequence goes on from JAADHU010000046.1 coordinate 1,549, forward strand.
CCAGGCACGAACGACATCATCGGTCTCCGCCGCACAACAGCCAATGTCCAGAATGGAACCTGCACGGTTCCACAGCAGACTCGGTCCGGTTATTCGGCGTGCGTCGAGATACTCCATCGTCCGTTGCGTAGCGCTCAGTCGCCGGCGTCTCTGGCGATACGCACGCCGCGCTCGTCGCTGATGATCTCTATACTCTCATCGAACTGGAAACCGCCCGTCTCCGGCAAGCTGGCAGGGGCGGTCGATTTCTTCGTCCCCTCGTCCGGTCTCGCTTCGGAATTGAAATAGATGATCTGTTTCCAGGTACGCTTGATGTTGTCCGCCAGAATCAATACCAGATCGCCAACCTCGGCCATTTGCAGTGCACGACTGGTCGCTTCCTGTTCATCGGCAATCACTTCAATACGATTCGCGTCGATACCCAACTCAAGCAACCTGTTTTTTTGCATTACGGCCACTTCATCCTTGCCGCGCCCTCGACGACCATCGTCACAACGGCAGATGAAATGATCGAAATGCGTCGCGGCAATCTCCGCTATCTCCTTGATATCCTCGTCACGACGATCTCCCGGTGCGGACAACACCACAATCTTCTGACCGTCCGCGTCAAAGCGATCGACGAGATTGCACATAGCACTCACGGCCGCCGGATTATGCGCGTAGTCCATGATCACCTTGAACGGGTGCTCGTCGTAAATATTGGTGCGCCCGGGCGCTTGAAAAAATGTGGAATCGAATGTCCGCAGGCCGTGTCGTATGTGCTCGAGGCTGATCTCCATATTGTAAGCCAGCGCCGCCGCAAACATCGCGTTCTGCACATTGTGCATGGCACGCCCTTCAATCGTTGCCGGAATCAGATGAGTCCATAACAACGGTGTATGCACCTCATTGTCGTAAATGGTAATCATATGGCCGTTCATGCCCTCTTCGAGCACGAAAGCCTGCCCGCCGGCACGAATGTGCTGTTTCACCAGAGGATGAGCCGGGTTCATGGTCACGTAACACAGCGTTTTCGCGTCCGTGTAATCGGCCATTTGCAGGCAATGCGTATCATCGGCGTTGAGCACCGCCGCCTTGGTCGCAATTTCGATGGGTACTCGCTTCACTTCAGCGAGTTGCTCCAGCGTATCGATCCCTTTCATCCCGAGATGATCCGCCGATACGTTCAGACAGGCCGCAACGTCACAGTGCTGAAAACCGAGGCCGCCGCGTAACATGCCGCCACGCGCCGTTTCCATAACAGCGGCATCCACAGACGGGTCACGCAAAATCATGCGTGCCGACACCGGTCCGGTCATGTCGCCGGCAACACTCAGCTGGCCGTCAATGTAAACGCCATCGGTCGACGTCAGCCCCACGGTATGCCCGTTCATCTTCAGAATATGGGCCAGCATGCGAGACGTCGTCGTCTTGCCGTTGGTACCGGTCACAGCCGCAATCGGAATCTGGTTCGGCGTGCCCGGTGGAAAGAGCATGTCAATGACCGGCCCGGCAACATCGCGTGGCGTACCCTCACTCGGCGCTACGTGCATGCGAAAACCGGGACCGGCATTTACTTCGCAAATTCCGCCGCCGGTTTCCCGGTACGACTCGGCAATATCCCGGGTCAGGAAATCGACGCCGCCGATATCGAGACCGATCGCCTTGATGGTCCGTTCCGCCATCTCACGATTGTCCGGGTGAATAATATCGGTAACATCGATCGCCGTGCCGCCAGTAGACAGATTCGCCGTCGATCGTAAGAAGACAATGTCTTGTTCTTCGACAACCGTATTTCGGTCGAAACCCAGTTTTTGCAGCAACCGCTCGGCCTGGTGATCGAACTCGAGACGCGTCAGGACTTTCTCGTGTCCAACACCACGGCGCGGGTCCTGATTGACGATGTCCACCAATTCCTCGATCGTGTGCTTGCCGTCGCCGACAACGTGTCCGGGCATGCGCTTGGCGGCCGCAACGAGTTTTCCATTCACCACCAGCAAGCGGTGATCGAAACCTTCGATGTACGCCTCAACAATAATGCTGCGGCCGTGCTCGCGCGCTTTTTCGAAGGCCGCTTCAACCTCGACCGGCGTGCGCAGATTAATCGAAACACCGCGTCCGTGATTGCCGGCCAGCGGCTTCAGGACGACCGGATAACCGATCCGCTCCGCAGCCCTTTTCGCATCGCGTGAATTTCTGACCAGCCGTTGCACCGGAACCGGCAAGCCAAGATCGCGCAAAATGGTATTGGTTTCTTCCTTGTCAGACGCAAGCTCAACGGCGATATTGCCCGTCCGGCTGGTCGTCGTCGCCTGAATACGCTGCTGATACCGTCCATGGCCGAATTGCACCAGGCTTTGCCGGTTCAGCCGCAGCCAGGGAATTCCTCGTTCCGCCGCCGCACGCACCAGCGATGCCGTGCTGGGTCCGAACGCACGCCGTTGTGCATAGCGAATAAAATCGTCACGTTCTGCGGCGAAGTCCCAGTCGTCGCCTGGAGTGTCTGACGGTTTCAGTTCGTCCGGCAGCAGGTGGTGCAGCAGCGCCAGGGCGAGACGACTGGCTTCACGGCCCACTTCGGCATCCAGATATTGAAACACCATGGTGTAGAAGCCGGTTTGATCGTCAATGGAACGCGTGCGTCCGAAGGTAACGGGCGAGCCGGCAATGTTCTGCAACTCGATCGCCACGTGTTCCATGACGTGACCAAGCCAGGTGCCTTCGTCCTCGGTCATGCGACGCACAAATCCGCCGGGCTCTCGATAAGAACAACCGTGATCGTGCAAACCCGGCAGGAACTCGAGCAATGGCGCGACGAAATCGTTACCCAGTTTTCCGGTCGGCCATTCTTCCAGCACACCCAGATCGAGGATATGCCGGATGACCGGGAAATGCGCATATATATTAGGGCCAACGTAAACGTTGCTGCTAACAATCTTCATCGTTCCGGCTCCGTAGAATATGGCGCGGATTATTTATTCGGCATAGGCCTCTCTGGGGGCGATTTCAAATCGTCCACCGGCAACCAGTATATGCAGTTTTACCCCGATCAGGCTAACCGGATCACCACGCCGGGCCCGATCCATGGACGAATGCACCAGGTGGGTCGGGTCGATCACGGTGATGCCGCCGCTGCCGACAACTTCCAGGTCGTCGCCCGGTCGTATGAACGCGGCGGTATCTTCGTCAAGACCGATGCCGATCGCGAACGGATTGTAAGCCAGCGCCGTCAGCAATCGTCCAAGGCGATCACGCTGCCGAAAGTGCTGATCGATGATGAAGTTATTGGTCAGTCCCAGGCCCGGCGCCATAGTGACCATACCCGGACTGGGCGTACTGCCCTCATCGCCGCCGGCAATCATGTGTTCAGGCATAAATGCCGCACCGGCCGAGGTACCGGCAACGTGCATGCCCGCGGCGTTGCGGCGCCGGATCTTCTGTGCAATCGGAGTACCACCAAGCGTCGTCGACAGTCGCAGCTGATTGCCACCGGTCATGAATACGCCATCGGAATTTTCGATGTAGTCCAGAAATTCCTGCGCGTGACAGTCCTCGCGGGTAATCATCTGCAAGACGCGCGCATGCTTGATGCCGAGCTTGCGAAAAAGCTTTTCGTAATTGCGCCCCGTATCCTCAAGCTCGGAGGCCGTCGGAATGATTGAAATCCGCGCTTCTTTGCCGCCGCAAATTTCGACGAAACGATCGAGAATTTCCGGGTTATGCAATTTTTCTTCAGCACCCCCGATCGGAATGATATAGCCGCGCTCGGTATTCGCGACGCGTTGTGAAGGACTCATGTATTTCTCTTTTTTCCCGTTATTCGAACTGACCAAGGATTTCCTGACGGCCCGCGCGCACGTGCCAGACGCCGGAAATCATCACATCGCTGATGCCATCATTGTCGTCCAGCACGAGCAGGTCCGCGACGTGCCCGACGGCAATACGACCACGAGTATGCAAGCGCAGAATATCGGCCACGTTGCTGGTGAATGCCGGCAACGCCAGATCCAGCGTCAGCCCCTGTTGTAACAATCTGGCCAGCGTTTCCGGCAAGTTTGCCGGGCAGCCGGTATCCATCGATGTAATCTCGCCCTGCTCATTGAAGACCGGCAGACATCCACCCCCATCCGAGCTGATGGTGATGCGATTGGCGGGTGCGCCCGCATCGAGGTAGCGGATCAATGCAGCGTCGGCCGCCCATGCGTCCTCGTCCTCGGTAACGGGGAATGCCGTGATGTCGACTGTACTGCCGCCTCGCGCAAGGTCGAGCGCTTCCTCGAATAAGCCCTTGCGTCGATTGATATGCGTGGGATTGAACACGCGCGGCGGTAACTCGCTTTGATGCAATGCCGCCCTGACCAGTTCGAGACCCCGTTCCCCGTCGCCAAGGTGCAGGTGCAAAATGCCGGCCTTGCCAGTGATCAAACCCGCAACGTGGACGTCGCTCGCGACACGCAACAATTCATCCAGCGTCGGCTGACTGGAGCGGTGATCACTGATTGCGACCTCCCCGACACCGATCACCGGACCGATGTGCACAATATCGTCGCGCACGCTGCCCGTCAGGGTGACCGCGGGAAAATGATAGCCACCCGTGTGGCACCAGGCACCCAGTCCTTCCTCACGCAAGGCGCGGGTTTGTGCCAACAGGGATTTCGTGTCTCGGGTTATATCGTCAGTGCCCAGCACGCCAACAACGCTGGTGACTCCCGCCGCCGAGAAACGACTCAATGGCAGCGGCGGTACTCGACTGGCAAAACCGGACTCCCCGCCACCGCCCGTCACATGCGCGTGACCGTCAATGATTCCGGGTACCAGTCGACGCCCTTCGAGATCGATCACGGCCGCACCTGACGCCAGCAGTTCATCCTCGCTCATCGCCAGGATATGGCCGCCACCTAACAGGAGATTGCGCGTCCCCAGGTTTTCGGGCGCGAATACCTGAGCGTTTTTGATGAGCGTTAGCAAGGAGGATGGTCCGGATCGGAATTCGGCGATATATTACACTACCCTAATACGACTGGGACACAGGAATTGGCTAAAAATCCGCTCGGCAGAGCATCAAGATACCCACAGGATTATGCGCCGGAAGTGCTTTGCGCCATTTCACGGAGCAAGTCCCGCGGGAATCTGCGTTCAGGCAACGCCCTGCCTTTTCACGGCGAAGACCTCTGGAATGCCTGGGAACTCACGTGGCTGAACGGGTCCGGCAGACCGACAGTAGCGACCGCCCGCATTCGCGTTCCCGCCGATTCCGAGAACATCGTTGAATCGAAATCCCTGAAGCTTTACCTGAATTCCTTCTCGATGAGCCGCTACGGCTCCGCCGAAGAACTCCAGGCAACGATCACCTCCGACCTCGGCCGGACGACAAACAGCAACGTCACCGTCACGCTAACGACGGCCGCAGAATCGGTCGCCGACACGATCGGCAAACTGCCCGGTACCTGCATCGACGACGCTCACGGCGATTTCCTGGCCACCGCCGTCGACGCAACCCTTCTAAAAGCGACACGCGACACCATCGTCAGCGAAGAACTCCATTCCCACCTTTTGCGCAGCAACTGCCCGGTCACGAATCAACCCGATCTTGGCAGCATACTCATCCGCTACCGTGGCCCGCAGATCGACCGGTCAGGCCTGCTGCAATACATCGTCTCATTCCGCCAGCACAACGATTTTCACGAAGCCTGTGTTGAACGCATATTCATGGATCTCAAGAAATACTGCGAACCGTCACAACTAACGGTCTACGCACGCTACACCCGTCGCGGTGGCATCGATATCAACCCGTTCCGCTCTGATTTCGAAGACGCGGCCGCAAACACCCGCCTCTGGCGACAGTAACGAGGCGAAGACGCGGCAGGCGTCGTAGTTTCGCCTGGCCCTGGATCCTGTGGATTGTGGTGCTACGGAGCCGCGAGGTGAGGTTGATCTCTGAGACCCGCTGCAAGTACGTCCCTGTAAGCTCGCTCGGGCCCCGCATCCCTGCGGGGCACGGTCTCAGAGATCAACCTCACCTCACGACTCCTTGATCGTGGTTCGCAGGCGGTAAGACTACGACGCTTGCCGCGTCTGGAAAATATCGCTTGCTGACCGCTGGGTCATTAACTATGATTAATGACTAACCAGTCATTAAGAGACCCTTTGATGAACGAACCCCGCTACCGGCGCCGCAAGGAAGACCGCCCCGCCGAAATCACCGCCGCCGCCTTCGAGGCGTTCGCAGAGAACGGCTACGACGCCACGCGCGTTGACGATGTTGCGCGACGAGCCGGCGTCAGCAAGGGGCTGCTCTACCTGTATTTCAAGACCAAGGAAGAGTTGTTCAAGGCGGTGATCAGGAATTTCATCATGCCCATGGTCGATGCCCTGAAAACCGAGGTCGAGTCATCGGAGCTTTCAGCCGAAGCATTTCTTCGCGGGCCGTTTCTCGACTTCGCCAAACGAGTGCCTAAATCACCGGCAAAGATTCTCGTACGCCTGCTTATCGCGGAGGGTCCCAAGCATCCCGATTTGACGGCGTTCTACTGGGACAACGTCGTATCGCAAGGCCTCTCTGCATTGAGCCAGATCATCGAGAAAGGTGTCCGCGACGGGTCCTTCAGGCAATCCGCGCTAAACGATTTTCCGCAGCTGTTACTTTCGCCGGTGATGTTCTCGATTGTCTGGTCAATCGTATTTCAATCGAAGCATGCGCTGGATACGGACAAGATGCTTGAGGGTCATATCGACATGATCCTGAGAGCCATCAAGCGTAACGACGACCAGACAGGTGCCGCATGAAACGAATAGTCTTTTTTTTCCTGTTTCTGTTCGTGACCCTCCTGTCGCTGTCAGCCTGCGATTCGTCATCGGAGACGCGCAGAGTTGTAGGGCAACTGGAGTCCGACCGAATCGAACTCACGGCCGACTATGCCGAACCGATCATTGAACGACGGGTGCGTGAAGGGGAGGCGGTCGTGGCCGGTCAGTTGCTCTTGCGGCAGGACGACAGTCGTATTGTGGCTCAATTGGCGAAGGCCGATGCGGCAATGGAGCAGGCCCAGGCGCGACTGGATGAACTGATACGCGGACCCAGGGAAGAACAGATTCTGGCAGAGCGCGCGAATGTTGTCGGTGCGCAACGCGAACTGGAGTTCCGCCAGATCGAATACGAGCGAGCCGTCGAGGTCCATGAGCGACAACTCGCATCACCCGAATCAAGAGATCGTGCCAAGGCGGCGCTCGATGCGGCACGCGCCAGTCTTGAACTTCGCGAAGCACGCCTCAAGGAGTTGCTCACAGGAACGACAGTCGAGGAACTTCGGCAGGCTGAAAGTACGCTCAGGCAAACGCAAGCCGCCGTATCCATCCTCGTCGTCGAGCAGGGCCGCCACCGGTTCGTCGCGCCGGTCGACGGCATCGTTGACAGCATTCTGTTCGAAACCGGAGAACGTCCGGGACTGGGTCAGCCGGCCATCATCATGCTGGGCGGATCGCAGCCCTTCGTACGTGTCTATGTGCAGGAAGAAATGCGCGTCTCGATCACGCCCGGCACGCGCGCGCGGATTTTTGTCGACGGCCTCGAAACACCGCTCGATGGCCGCGTGCGCTGGATCGCGAGTGAAGCAGCGTTTACGCCCTATTTTTCCCTGACCGAACATGATCGGGGCCGCCTCACATTCTTTGCCAAGATCGATCTCCTGGTCGAGCGCGACCGGCTCCCCGACGGCGTGCCGGTCGAGGTGGAGTTTCTGCCCGGGACCGAGGATCGTTAGCGTGTCAGCCGATCAGGAATTTGCTATCCGTGCCCGCAATCTGACCAAGGCGTTCGGTAGTCTAGTTGCCGTCGATCACCTCAATCTGGACGTGCCGAAATCTCGTATCTACGGCTTCCTGGGCCCCAATGGATCGGGCAAATCGACCACCATTCGTATGCTCTGCGGCCTGCTGACGCCCACCGAGGGTACGGCGACCGTACTCGGCATCGATGTTCCTGGTGACGTCGATGAACTGAAGCCGAGGATCGGCTACATGACGCAGAAATTTTCGCTGTACACCGACCTTACAACGCGGGAAAACCTCGAGTTTATCGCCGATATCTACACGCTGAGCCGCGCTGTACGCAAGCAGCGCATTGAAGAGCTGCTCGAACAATACGATCTGGGCGCGCAACAGCGGCAATTCGCCGGAACGATGAGCGGCGGCCAAAAGCAGCGCCTGGCACTAGCCTGCGCGGTGTTACACAAACCCGAGTTGTTATTGCTCGACGAGCCAACCAGCGCAGTTGATCCAAGCAGCCGGCGTGATTTCTGGGCGAAGTTGTTTCGGCTGGCGGATGCGGGAACCACGATCCTGGTATCCACCCATTACATGGACGAGGCGGAACGCTGTCATCGACTGGCCATCCTCGACAAGGGCGTCAAGGTCGCTGACGGGACACCCGGCGATCTCCAGGCCAATACTGGTATGACGATTGTCGAAGTGCTGGCCAGTAGCCCGTACTCGGCGCAGGGTCTTTTAAGCCGCCTCCCCGAGGTAGCCAGCGTGACGCAACTGGGTGTGCGGCTTCGGGTACTTGTTCCGGAATCCGTTCGCCAGCCTCTCGACCTTATCCAGGCGGCTTTGCACGCCGGCGATATCAGTGCAGAAACCAACATCGTCGCGGCGTCACTGGAAGATGTATTCGTCGCCGTCACACAGAAGAACACGCTGCAGGAGCATACAACGTGATCTCTGCACGACGCCTCGTCGCCGTTATGCGAAAAGAAGTACGACAACTCCGCCGTGATCGAATTTCCCTGGGCATGATCATCGGTATTCCGATCGGACAGATGTTGTTGTTCGGTTATGCAATAAACACGGATGTTCGGCACCTGAATGCTGCTGTTGCCGATCAGGCCGGCACCCACCTGGCACGGCAATTCATTGCTGAACTGGAGCAAACGCAAATTGTCGATATCCGCCTTGAAGTCGCTACGCCGAAACAACTGGAAGACCTGCTGCGCGTCGGCAGGATTTCGGTGGGCATATACCTGCCACCCGACTTCGACCGTCGCGCAATCGACCCGCAAAGACCCGCCGCCCACCTGCTGGTGGACGGGGCCGATCCGACCATTCTTGGCGTCGCCAACCAGTTGACAAACATGCCGTTCGGCTTTGATTCATCCGCTTCGTCACCGCGCACGCGCTCACTCGAAGTCCGCCCCTACTACAACCCGGAAAGACGCACGGCCGTTAACATCGTTCCCGGTCTGATTGGCATCATCCTCACGTTTACAATGATGCTGTTTACCGCTGTCGCTATCGTGCGTGAGCGCGAACAGGGAAACCTGGAGTTACTGATCAACACGCCGGTCAGTTCGCTGGAGTTGATGGTTGGCAAGATCGTTCCGTATGTCGTCATCGGGCTTCTGCAGCTCGGGCTGATCGTCACGGTAGGGTGGCTGTTATTCAAGGTGCCTATTCGTGGCAGCATTGCAGACCTGTACATCGCCTCATTCTTTTTCATCGCCGCGAACCTGGCGCTCGGCCTGTTTATTTCGTCCGTCGCGCGAACGCAATTCCAGGCGATGCAGATCACCATTTTTATCTTGCTGCCATCAATACTGTTATCCGGATTCATGTTCCCGTTCGAGGGCATGCCGGCCTTTGCCCAGTACCTGGGGGAAATCCTGCCGACAACACATTTCATCCGCCTGACCCGCGGCATCATGCTGCGCGATGCAGCACTTTTCGAGATGCGTGGCGAACTGCTGGCGCTAAGCGTTTTTACCGTCATCGCGATGTCGGCCGCTGTCAAGCGCTTTACCCGGCGACTTGACTAGCCCGGACCACGCCTGGCGATAGAATAAGGCCACCTACAGCGGCGTAAATGGTCGGCACCAACGCATTCGTGATATAAATGCCAGCAACAACGGCACAATCAAGTCTCCGCAAGCAGGTTGATTCGGTCAGTATTGGGAATAGGATCGGGATGACAGAAACATCGAAACAAAGATCCACCGTCTATGTCGTCGACGACGATCAGGCGATCCGGCATGCGATGGAGCTGTTGATGCGCTCGGTCGGCCTGGACTATGAGATTTTCCACTCTGCCGACCAGTTTCTTGAGCGCTATACCGATGAGTTCGCCGGCTGCCTGGTTCTGGACATTCGAATGCCGGGCCTCGGTGGCCTGGAATTGCAACAGAAACTGCTTGAACTGGACAGCTCACTGCCGATTATTTTCATCACCGGTCACGGTGATGTACCCATGGCCGTTGAAGCAATGCAGAAAGGCGCCGTGGATTTCATCCAGAAGCCGTTCCGTGACCAGGAATTGCTCGACCGAATCGGCGAAGCGCTCAAATCCGATCGGGAAATGCGTTCCGCAAGAGAAGAGAAGGCTGAGGTGTCGGCACGTCTCGAGAAGCTGACCAAACGTGAACATGAGGTCCTGGACCTGGTGGTCACCGGAAAGCCGAACAAAATTATTGCCTACGAACTTGGTGTCAGCCAGCGCACCGTCGAAATTCATCGCGCACGAGTCATGGAAAAAATGGAAGCCAAATCGCTGGCCGACCTGGTGCGGATGCATATGACGGCCTGAACATCGCCGATTGCTACCTGGCGTGGGCGCGAATATCCTCGTCAAGCTCCGCACAGTCAATGCATTCAAGCGCATACGGATAGACGCGCAATCGTCCCTCCCCTACCGGCGTATCGCATGCGGTGCAGATCCCGTAGATACCCGCATTCATGCGCTCCAGTACGGCGGTAATTTTGCCTAGTTCCTCCCGAGCTTCGTTACCGAGCGCGTCGATAACCTCACTGTCTTCCAACTGCTTTGCCTGCTCTTCAGAATCCGATACCAGCCCGCGTCGCAAATTGTTGGTTATGCGTTCAAGGCGAGCCGTAAGCTCTGCCTTTCTCAGCTGCAAGTGCTGACGAAGATCTGTCTGCCATTCCTTATCCACGTTGATCCGTCTCCCGTACCCCGCTACCCGTGTGGCAGCCTGTGAATGTCTGGCAGACTGTTGAAAATACCCTGGATGGTTTTTTTCAACAGTCTGCCAGTTACCGCATTGCGCTATTTTACCGATCGCAGCCCAACCACCGAAATCCGTACATGCACCTACGCAAGAAAACATACGTAAATGCCGCTATGCGCTAAGCAACAGGTCGTATAGCCATCACCACGAGTTGCTCATACGATCTACTATAAGTATTGACCAGCAACGTACTCTCACGGTAGGAACCGACATGCACAAAATATCGCAAATCCTGTGTGTCATCGACCCGACAGCAGATGATCAGCCCGCCATGCAACGCGCCGCCTGGCTTGCAAAGAGCGTGAGTGCCGAACTTGAGCTTTTTGTGTGCTATTACAACGAATACCTGAGCGGCGACCGACTGTTTGATTCACCCTCTCTGGAAAAGGCCCGCAGCGAGGTGATCGCCGGTTACGAAAAACACCTCGACGAACTGGCGGAACCGTTGCGGCAAGCGGGGTTGGTGGTTCGTACCAAGGCGGTCTGGGATCACCCGCTTTACCAAGGCGTCATACGCCGGGCCAATGCCATCGGCGCGGACATGGTTTTTAAGGACACCCATCACCATTCCGTCGTTTCGCGGGCATTGCTGACGAATACCGACTGGAACCTGATCAGAACCTGCCCGGTACCCCTGTGGCTGGCCAAGCCGGGGGAACTTCCGGAAAAACCGATTTTTCTGGCGGCGATCGACCCATTGAACGAGCATGACAAACCGGCGGCGCTGGATGATGAAATTCTGGTCCTGTCAAAAATACTTGCGCAAAAGACCGATGCAGAAATTCGCGCATTTCACTCCTACGATCCGCGCATTGCCGTCGCCACGGCGACCGCCAATGCCTATATTCCCGTATCGCTGCCTTTCGACGAGATTGAAGAACAGATGCGTGAACAACATGAAAAGCGGTTCAGCGAGATCACCGAATTTCACGGCATTGACGAAGATAAAGCGCATTTGATTGCCGGGCTGACTCACGAAGAATTGCCGCAGCTGGCGGCGGAACTGAAGGCGACAGTGGTCGTCATGGGCGCTGTTGCCAGAAATCGATGGAAACGCCTCTTCATCGGCGCTACCGCCGAACGGACGCTGGATCATCTTCCCTGCGACCTGCTGATCGTGAAACCGGACTGGTTCAAAACCCCCGTTGACCTGGACCAGGAGGAAGCGGCCTAGCCTGGAAAAACCTGTTTTGTAATGGCCATCCCTCCCCCCTATATCGATGGCCGGAACCGGCACAGCCCCCCTGTGCCGGTTTTTTTTTGCCCGTGGAACGCTAGCCGCAAACACCTCGAGGTATTATCTGCGCGTCGCCAGTCGCTGCTACAGCCATCTCTGGTAGGCTTGGCGTCAACCTGACCCGGGTATCGTCCGCGGAGCATCAGCGGCCTCTACGGCTACGGGAGGTATTCAATGAGCAAGCACGCGATTGGGGCGTATAGCAATCAATTAGGGAGGCAAACGTGCGCATAACAGGAAAACCGTCCAGACGAAATGTACTTAAGTCCTTAGCGAGCGTTACCGCGATTGCGTCACTTGGCGGATGCGCCACAGCGATGACCAAGAGTGCCGGCTATGCCCGCCCATTGTCACGCAAGCCCTTTGTCGCACCGCGCATTTCGCACGATCGCATCGTGCGTGTCATTACCGGATTACGACCGTTTCGCCCGCAGGGCTTCGTCGTAAAACGCGAACAATTTGATGACAAGACCGTCATTCATAACTACGGCCACGGTGGTGGTGGCATCACGCTTTCATGGGGCTCGTCTGCCCTGGCAGTACGAGAGTCCATGGGAATGACCATTGGCGAAGCGGCCGTGGTCGGCGGTGGAATAATGGGTTTAACCACTGCTCGCTTACTACAGGATGCCGGCTGGCAGGTCACCATCTATACCCGTGACGTTTCGCGGCACGCAACCTCCAATGTGGGTGCCGGACAATGGGGACCGACCAGCGTCTTCGAAGAAGGTGTCGCCTCAAAAGCGTTTGAAGGACAATACAAGTTTGCGGCCCGAATCGCGCATCACGCTTTTCAAAACCTGAGTGGCAATCCCAACTACGGCATATCCTTCGCCGAAAACTACTTTTTGGGCCACGAACCCCAGGAAGACTCCTATTATTTGCGCGAGCTGCCGGAATTATTCACCTCTGTCGCTCATCTCGAACCGCACGAACATCCGTTTCCGGTTCCGTACGTCAAGCGCATGGTCTCAATGCTGATCCAGCCAGCAACGTTCTTACGTCGTATCCGTGACGATTTTTACCTCGCCGGCGGCAAAATGGTCGTGCGGAATTTCGCCAACCGATCCGAGATATTGTCACTCGGGGAAACCGCTATCTTCAACTGCACGGGACTCGGCGCCAAAGCACTTTTCGACGATGAAAACCTGGTGCCGATTAAAGGGCAATTGGTTTTTATGCAACCCGATCCCGCGATCGATTACCTGACCATCGGTGGCGGCACTGGCGTGACCTACATGTTCCCGCGCAGAGGGGAGATTCTGCTGGGCGGCTCCTATCAGCTCAACGACTGGACTACACACGTGGAAGCGGATGTGACGGACAGAATTATCACCGACAACAAAGCGATCTTCGATAATATGCGCGTGTGATCCGGTGCGCCGCCGGTCTGCGGCTCGCCCGCCCCCCGCGGCAGGCAACGCTTGCCTGGCGGCGGCCTTGCGGACATGCGGGACTCACCGAGCTGAAACGCAATCAGAAGACACAGCGATACGACTATGTTCACAGAACTGAAGATTCCTGCCGGCCGTCGCCCGATGACCGCGAGTGAAGTGCGTATTTCGGTGATTGCCGGAAGCGTATTTTCACTGATGATCCTTGTGGAGATTCTCGGAGAATACTCACCCGGCAAATTGAGCGTGCTGTTTTTTTTCCTGTTCTGGGTGCCAATGCTGATATTACATGAGCTTGGTCATGCGCTAACGGCCAGGCTGGTAGGTTGGCGAGTGGGCGAAATCGTCATTGGTTTCGGGCGCGATTTGTGGCAATTTCAGTTGGGCGAGACCCGGATAAGAATCAAGCTGGCGCCGGTAGAAGGGTATGTATTGCCGGCACCCAGAGAGACCGGCTATTTAAGACTAAAGTGTATGCTGGTCTATGCGGGTGGTCCGGGCGCGGAACTCTTGCTTCTGGGTGTCCTGTTGTTGATCTTCGGCAGTGACGTTTTTTTCGACAAGTCCGGCGATGTCTATAACATCGCGTTGCAAAGCCTGGCATTGGTTATCCTGTTTGGCGCCGGATTCAACCTGTTGCCCTTTCGCGTCGAAGGTGCTGTGAGCGACGGTCTTGGTATTATTTCCAGCCCGTTCATATCGGACGAATCCATTGAATTGCGATTGCTGACTTTCGAGTTGCAGGAAATACGCGAAATGCTGGCACGAGGAGAAACCGGGAGGGCGGTAGAGTCGCTAAAGGCCCAAATAAGAAAGTACCCTGAAAACGACAGCCTGCAGTGGATGTTTTCGTCGGCGCTTTCAATGGACGGTCAGGACGATCTGGCGCGTGATCTCACGCGAAAAAAGCTGCTCGGCACATCTCTTACGGACAGCCAGCGATATGCATGGCTTCATTTACAGGCACAAGTTGAACTCGATGCCGAAAAACCCTCATACCTGGTACTCGATCTAGCGTTACAAAAAGCGTTTGCGATCGTACCTGACTGTCCTGCCCTTACCGTCACCAAAGGCGCATCGCTTGTGCTGCGGGGTCAGTATGAACAGGGTGGCAATTTGATCGCTCGTGCCTGGCGACGAAGTGAAGGAAAGAGCGACGATGCCAGAATGCTCGCGTACCTGACAATCGCGGCGCACCGCTGCGGCGACCCGGGCGCGAGTGAGCATTTCAAACAAGCATTTGAAGCAATCAATCGGTCAGCGGCGCTGCACTTGCGCGTCGACAAGTTGATTCGATAAATTCTATTTTAGTCAGCCATTCTGATGAGTTGCGCGGGCCGGCTGATTCAACCTGACGAAGGAGATGCCGATTGAATATGTTCCAGGATGCTCTCAAGCACAACATCGGTACGCGTCTCCAGCAGCCAGTGTCCGGCATCGAGTTCCAGCTTCCTATACGGGCCTCTGATGTACTGTGCCTGCGCGTCGACCGCAGCACGCCCCGCTGAAGGATCACGGTCTCCCCAGATGAATAACACGGGTTTGTTAACGTTTGGCCCCGCTGGCGGCACCTTGCTTAAGCCCAGTGCGCGGTAGTAGTTGAGTGCACCGGTTAGTGCGCCGGGCTCGGCAAAGACACGCCGGTATTCCTGCGTATGCGCCGCCGGCATACAGGGGTACATCAGCGAACGAAACAGCTGCAGGTGATTAAAACCCAGCAGCAATTCTGCTAACCACGGCAGGCGAAAAAACCCGATATAGCGGCTACGCTTCCTCTGGTCCGAGTCGTTTCTAACCGCTTCCTCAAACGCGTACGGATGCGCGATCGATAACGACGACCAGGACAGGACGCGCTCCGGGCGCGCCAGCAGGACACTCCAGCCAACGGCGGAACCCCAGTCGTGCCCAACGAGGTGGAACCGATCAAAGCCCAGCGCATCCGCGACGCCTGTAACGTCGTTGAGCAGATGTTCCCGGGTATAGGCCGAAACGGCCTTCGGCCGCGCACCCGGGCTGTATCCACGCATATCAAAGGCGACGACGCGGTAGTCACTCGCGGCAGCGGCATCGATCAACGGTTGCCAGGCCGCCGAAGTTTGCGGAAAACCGTGCAACAGGATGATGGCATCGCCCGTACCACCAAGGTTCGCCACCCGGGCACGAAATTTTAGCTCGCCCACCTGAATAATCGTCAGGCCGTCCGCCTGCTCGTTTGGCGCACGCAAGGAATCCAGTCCGGCGGTTGCCGCACTGTGCCGTCTGCTGCGGTCGAACGACAGGAGCGCGCCGATTGACAACACCACGGCCGCGACCAGAATAACTCCAAGCAGGCTCAAAGCGCCCCACCCGAACCAGATCATATAATGCCCCCCCTTTGGGTGAGGGAGCATCATACATTCAAGCTATGACTCCTGATCAGAAACCCGCTGTCAGCATTACCCACAATTTATTGGTATCCACGTAAGCGACGTTATCGGAATTGAAAAAGGCCGCCTTCAGCAACAAGCCATAGCGATCGCCGAGTTTTCTGGTGGCCGCGAAATCGATCTCGGTGCCAAAATTTGCGCTGCCAGACTCTGCCGAGAAGTCATGATAGATCGCCTTCAGCTGCCACTTCTCGACCGCCAGCTTGGCGTTGACCGTTACGTCGTTGATGCCAGCCGCCGGCGTAGCCAGGAATGTATCGGCCCAGCCCTGAAAAGCGTGCAATGTTGCCAGCGGGGTGCGATAGGCCATGCCGCCGTTGTTGCTGTTACCGCCGAGGGACTCAATACCGACGCCTAACCCCAGGCCGTTTGACATCGCCCAGTCGACATCAACACGATAATACGCAGCGTCATAACTGACGGGATTGTTGGCCGTGTCTGATTGAGTCGCCAGTTCGGCAACGACGGATAAGCTACCGTCCGACAAGGCTGTCTTGCCCGCCAATCGGGCACCGAAGGTCGAGGTCGAACTTGCCGCTGCATCCTTGTTATCGATGTAGTAGAAATACGGCGTAACCGACCAGTCATCGTTGAGGCCGATTTTTGCATTCAGCAAGTGAGTATCGACATTATGATCACCTGCATCGACGGTATCGCCAAAGATTCGATTTACATTGCCGACGTAACTGTAAAAAACCTTCGTATTCGACCAGCCGTTAAATGTCAGACTCGCGCCGTCAAAAGTCTGCTCATTCTGGCGCCAGCCGACACCACCAACGTAGCGTTCGTTATCCAGCAGAATTCTTTGCCGGCCAAAACGAAGTAGCAAATCATCGGATGCACGGTAGTCAAAATACAACTGATTCAGGTCCGCACCTTTGGGGTCGGCAACGGTCGGGTACTGCGTACGATTGAGGCTGCTGGTCCCCTGCGCACTGTTGAAATTATTCAGCAGCACCTCACCGAGGTAGTCCATCTCGACGAAACTCGACCATTTGCGCCACTGCGCCGTCCTGTAATTCAGTCGAATCCGCAGCGTCGACGCGTTGGCATTCTTGTCGAAGCCACCCTGATCGACAAACTCGTAGCGATAGCGAAGATTGAGATTCGCGTCTCCGGACACCATGGCATCGGTGAACGATTTGGCACCGTCCGCAGCCAGTGTCGTGAGCGGCAATGCGCTCACGACAATTGACACGATAGCGAGCAATCCGTTTCGAAACGTGTTCATTGGTTTTTCTCCCTGCTTGCTCCTGGCCTAGTAGACGTCATTAACCGTATTGTAAATATTGAATTTACCGGTCGGTGTGACGATCCTTGGCCCTTTGATAACGTGTTTGAGTTTGCGCGTCTTGTCATCGACGATGACAATGGCCGACTCCTGCTCCTTGCCACTCCAGACGGAGAACCAGACTTCATCGCCCGCCATATTGAACTCGGGCTGCACGATGCGTTTTGGCCCTTCACCCAGTTCCGCCCACTCGCCGATCGGCAACATCTCGAAACCCGCGTCCAGATCATTTATATCGAATACCGCGATACTTTGACTGTATTTTTCATCCGGATTCAACGGCGCATCGACCCACAGGTTTGTTGACTTGGGATGCGACTTGATAAACAACGAGCCGCCGCCCATTCCCTGCAAAGTACGCACGACTTTCCATGCGTTGTCTGGATGACCGACAGGATCGGTACCGATAAAAGTGATGTCGGCATTGCCCAGCGCACTGGTGATCCAGACCGGACCGAATTCCGGGTCGTTGATATTGGCGCCACGTCCGGGGTGCGGAATTTTCTCGACATCGATCAACGCCGTCAGTTCACGTTTCTTCGAATCGATAACGGCAATCTTGTTAGATTGGTTCGCCGCCGTCAAAAAGTAACGTTTCGTGCGATCCCAGCCGCCGTCATGCAGAAACTTCGCCGCCTCGATGTCGGTAACGGTTAGATTATCGATGTCTTCATAGTTGACCAGCAATACGTGGCCGGTCTCCTTGACGTTGACGATAAACTCAGGGTACTCATGCGACGCCACGATGGCTGCAACACGTGGTTCAGGATGATATTCCTGCGTATCGACAGTCATACCGCGGGTGGAGACGATTTTCTTCGGTTCCAGTGTGTCACCGTCCATGATGACGTACTGAGGTGGCCAATACGCACCGGCAATTGCCAGCTTGTCCTCATAACCCTTGTACTTGGACGTTTCGACAGACCGCGCCTCCAGACCGATTTTGATTTCGGAGACGATTTGCGGCGGATCCATCCACAGATCGATCATGTCAATCTTGGCATCACGCCCGATCGTAAACACATAGCGTCCCGAAGCGGATGGACGGGAAATATGTACGGCATATCCGGTCGGCAGGATCGCTACGACTTCCTTCGTATCACCGTCGATAAGAGCGACTTCACCGGCGTCACGAAGCGTTACTGCAAAGAAATTATCGGTGTTGAGATCATGCTGGGGTTCGGTCGGGCGATCTTCGGGCGCGACCATAAGCTTCCAACTTTCGCGCATTTGTGCCATGCCGAATTCCGGCGGTGAAGGCGGTTCCTGCTGCAAGAACCGCGCGAGTACGTCGATGACTTCTTCACTGAGTTCACCCGAGCTACCCCAGTTTGGCATGCCCGCCGGCGAACCATAGGTAATCATCGCCTTGAGGTAGTCGGTGCCTTTTTCCAGGGTTATGTCCGGCGTCAGTGGCTTACCCGTGGCGCCCTTGCGAAGTACACCATGGCAACCGGCGCAGCGTTGAAAATACACCTCGGTCGCCAATTGATACTCGTCTGCGGTCAGCGTCGGACCGCCTGCGCTCATCATTTGTCGCGCGTCGCCCGGGGAAATCGCCAGAGGCGCACCGCTGTAGCGAATTTCCGCCTCGGAGGCACCCGAATGCGGTTCACCGGCCGCACGATCCCCGTGCCCTAACTCGTCACGTAAGGCCGCGACTTCCTCGACGCTGACTGCGGAACCCGAGTTTCCCCAGGCGGTGAAGACGTAAGTCAGCACAGCCGCCAGATCCTCATCGGTCAGGTAACCCATGCTCGGCATGACGCCGTTGTAGTCCTGACCGTTGACGGTAATCGTTCCCGATCGCCCGAACAAAGCCGTCGCCAGCACCGCTTTGCGGTCTCCGGTCAGGAAGTCGGAGCCCGCCAGCGGAGGAAATGCCCCGGCCAGTCCCACGCCCGTTGGCTGGTGACAGGCCGCGCAATTGCCCAGGTATACCTGTTCGCCACGAGCCACAATATCGTCCACAGTGCCTTGCGCTGTTTCTGCCTTATGGACCGCTGTGTCCGTCGCCGCCTGTTGGACAGAGCTCTCGTCCTCGGCCGGCGAGCACGCCTGCAGCAGCAACGCTCCAAGTGCTACAAGCAGCGCCAGAAGTTGTTTGTTTGCCGTGACTTTCATAGCTAAAGCTCCTTTAATACGATTTAAGATCATTATTTACTACCAGTTCATGTCCAGACCGACGGTCAGACTTCTGCCGGGCCGGGAAAGATTGGGAATCATGGGATCGCCGGGTGACAGGCCACGTACGTCGGACCAGACCCAGTACGTACGATCCGTGACATTGAGCACGCCGGCGCGCAGCACAGTGCGTTCTGTCAGCCGTTGACTGACAAAGAGATCGAACACCGTATATCCGGCCGGCGTAAACAGCTCGCCCCGGCTCTCGTCTCGATCCGACCAACGCTCGGTCAGCGTCGACTTCACGCGCAATTGGCGGCGCCCGTCCCCGGAAGACCAGTTGACACCGATCACGGCCTGACCGGGTCCAACGGAGTTCAGGGCTTCTCCATTATCGCGATTTTCACCGCGCGCTTTGTAGAGAGAACCGTCCAGCGAATAGTTTTCGAACGCGCCCGCCAGACGAATGTGCCAGCCTGCTTCGATGCCTTCGATCAGGGTCTCGCTAATATTCTGTGACTGAAACAGGATGCGGCCGGTGACCGGATCGGCGCCAAGGCGAACCTTGGTTTCGATGAAATCCGTATATCGGGTACGAAATGCGGACAAGCGAAGGCTGTTGTTCAAACCCTGCCAGCGAATACCCAGATCGAAACCGTCCGAATTTTCAGAACGCAGGTTCGGGTTCGGTATAGCACGAACGTTAAACAAGGGAATATCGAGCCCTATGTTGGCGTCTTCATAGGGTGGCGCTCGAAAGCCATGTGAATATTGTGCGTAAACATCCGTCCCCGCCGTCAAACGATAAACGAGCCCAAGTTTGGGCGACAGATCAGTCTCGGAAATAGACACGACATCCGAAAACGGAAAGTCTTCCCGATAGACCGGGTCATTTGAGGGATTGAGGCCGTATCGATCGATGCGCAACGCCGCGATGAGCGTCCAGTCACTGACGGAAACAGCATCCTCGATATAGGCACCCCACTCCTGACTCCGACTGATCGGGAAATCACGCAAGGGAAATACTTCACCCAGCATGACGTTGGTTTGGAGTCCCGTGCCGAGATCCGTTTCAAGCCCATCACGAATTTCTTCGGTGCGCCGCTCACGATATTCGAGACCGAAGCCGATTCGGTGGGAAACATTCGGGCCCTGCAGGTTTTTTTGCAAATTCAGTTCGATACCTTGTAATTTCTGTTCGAAACCGAAAAATCGATCGATGGCGACCGGGCGCCGCGCAAGCGCACGTTCATCGAAGGTGTCTTGCGCTACGTCAGCCACCTCATAAAAGCCCCTGACGAGTCCGGAGTCCACCCAGTCTCCCGGAGCACCAAACTCATAAACCAGACTCACAATATCCATTTGGAACTCGTCGTCACCCTCGAGCGCCGTCGTACCGCGAAACCGGCCACTACCGAGCATTGAGTTCAGGTCGGATTGAACCTTCGAGTTCTGATGCATGACGCTCGCGCGCCAGGTGTTACCGAACGCGTCGTCAGCGACAAATTTGACCAAAGCAGATCGTCGCTGATATTCGCGCAGGTCTGTATTTTCCGCTACGGCCGCCGGATCGAACTCACTACCGTTACGAAGGCTGCCGCCGAACAACAGCCCTCTGGATTCGTCACCGAGCGCAAACATGCCAGTGCCGTGCCAGCTTGAATCCGCTCCTCGCCAGTTCGTCACCAGGTTGGCGCCACGGCCATTGCGGCCCGTCAGATCCGCCGGGTCAGGCGTCCTTATGGCAACAACACCGCCGATTGCCGAACTGCCGTACAAGGCAGACGCCGGACCGTGCAAAACCTCAAGCTGTTGAATAAAACCGGCATTGATGAAGTCGCGCGTTGCATTAGCAAAGCTGCCAACATCAAACTGATCGCTCAGCAACACACCGTCAACGAGCAGCGCCACCCTATTGCCGCCAATCCCGCGAATATTGATGCCTTCTGTGCCGAAACGAGTACCTGAGCTTTCAGCGTCGATTCCCGGTGCATAGCGAAAAACGTCGCTCACCGAAACCGCTAACTCAGCGCCCAGTGTCTCGCGCGAAATGACCGTCACATTGGCCGCTATCTTGCGTGCGGATCGCGCGCCCTTGTGGGCAACCACGATAATCTGGTCGATCACGTCGTTTGCCTTTTGCTGTCCCTCTTGGGGAATAGCGGTTTCCGTCGGGGCCGACCAGGCCACAAAAGGCATGCCGAACACCGCTCCCGCGAGGAGGAAAACCAACCGCACGCACTTGACTCTCAGGGACATTGGTTATTGAATTCTCAATTGATTGCTGCACCGCAACTTTGCCAAATCTGCGGTAGCAAACAATAGGTACGATCACCTACAGAGCACCGGCAATTGCGAATGTAAGGCACATTTTCGCTCACAGTTCGCCGGATTCGTGACGTTGGTCACATACGCTTACCGAGTCCAAAACGAATGTATTCGACCCTCAAAATTATTCACGTTGGCGCGGCACTGCTGACCATCAGCGGTTTCTTGCTGCGCGGCTACTGGA
The DNA here is from genome assembly GCA_013151645.1 of Gammaproteobacteria bacterium. Lineage (GTDB taxonomy): Bacteria > Pseudomonadota > Gammaproteobacteria > Steroidobacterales > Woeseiaceae > JAADHU01. The sequence continues at coordinate 23,527 of JAADHU010000046.1, forward strand.
TGATGCACGATACGACGAAATTGCAGCAACGATGGGTCAGAGTTCTGCCCCACATTGTCGACACGGTTTTCCTGCTTGCCGGCATCGGCCTGATCGCGACGCTCCACCTGCAAGTGACGCAGAATAACTGGCTGTTGATGAAAATAGCAGCGTTGCTTGCTTACATTGTGCTGGGCACAATAGCCCTGAAACGGGGGCGCAGCCGGAGAATCAGGGTTGCCGCATTCACACTTGCCGTGCTTACGTTTATCTACATCGCCGGCGTTGCACTGAGCAAATCGACACTCAGCTGGGTCGCTTTTTAGTCATTCTTAATCAGGCCCGTGGCCACGGCTTCCTGAGCCAGTTCCAGCAGCAGATCCGTGTTCACCGGCTTGCTCATCAACACACTGTTTTCGAGCGAGCGAGCATCGTCAACAACTTTTGAGGTATCGCCGCTGACGATAAACGCTGGAATATTGCGTCCGAATTCCTTGCGTATTCCGTTGACCGCTGCCACGCCCGTGGAACCGTCCAGCAGGTGAAAATCGGAGATAATCAGAACCGGAGGATGGTCGAGATGCTGCACAACCGCGCGCGCTTCCGGTGCCGATGCCGCCGTCGCCACACGATAACCTTCGGCTTCGAGCAACAAGCCCCAGGCGTTGGCTACTTTGATGTCGTCTTCGATCAGAATGACCGTACCACTGGCATCCGAGTGAGTCATCGTACCGGTATCGCTGGTTTCCTCCGACGCACCGGCGACGTATCCACGCGCGGTAGGTACGTGCACGCAAAAACTCGATCCGCGTCCAGGGTCAGACTCCACCGTGACTTCGTGGTGCAGCAATTTAGCCAGCCGTCGTACGATAGCAAGGCCCAATCCGAAACCTTCTTTATTCGATCCCGGTGTTTTACATTGGTGAAATTCCTGGAAAATTTCCTCCAGTTGATCCGCTGCGATACCGATACCCGTATCCCTGATATCAATACGCACGCAACCGGGCGTCTCGTGGCACGTTAACGTGACCGTGCCCTTGTCGGTGTACCGAATGGCATTGGATACCAGGTTTTGGAGAATCTCTGCCAGCAGATTCGGATCGCTGCTCACCATGGCCGTGCAATCGTCAGCGTGGAATTCCAGCCCTTTATGCTGTGCCTGGCGCGAAAATTCTGCCGAAAAACGGCCGAACAGGCGCTGCACCGAAAAGTCCTCGATCTCCGGTTCGATCGCGCCCGCATCCAACCTGCTGATATCGAGCAATGAGTTCAGAAGGTTGGTCATTGCATCCAGCGACTGCTGCTGACTTTCCACCATTTCCAGGGCCAGCGGGTTCTTGACAGTGCGGCGCAACGCACCATGCAGCAGAGTCAATGCCTGTACCGGCTGCCGCAGGTCATGACTGGCCGCGGCCAGAAATGCCGTATTCGCTTTGTTAGCCCGTTCCGCCTCCTGGCGCGCAGCAATCAGCTCGGATTCCATCTTCTTGCGTTCGGTTACATCCCGTATCACGCTGGAAATAAACATCCCTCCCGGTTGTGAAACCGGACTCAGGCTGATCTCGACGGGAAATTCACTACCGTCTTTTCGTCGTCCCGCAAGCTCCATACCGATTCCCATCGGCCTGAGATTCGGGTCGCCGAAATAATTATTGCGACGGGCGACGTGCTGTTTCTGAAACCGACGGGGTAACAGCATTTCGATACTGTTACCAAGCAGGTCTTTCCGCTCGTAGCCGAACATTTTCTCCGCTTGATTATTAACGATCGTCATCATCGCATCCCGGTCGACGATAATCATCGCGTCCGGTGCGGATTCGAGCAGGTTCCTGAAATAGGTTTCTGATGTATTGTCTGTTGGTTGCATAAATTGAGGGTAGCGTTGTGATTTCGGGACGTGCATGGACGGTGGAACAGTATGTCCGATACTCTATATGTAACCGATTGGAGACGCTAACCGATATACGGAAATTTACCTAAGCTCGTGCAGGCACCCCGAATCAGATTGCTCGCCAAATCATACGGCCTGCCATTGTCAGCAGGAAAATCCCAAAGACCAGACTGAGCTGCCGTTGTGACAGTCGATGTGCAATAGAAACACCGATGGGTGCCGTCAGCACAGTCATTGGCGAAATTAACGCAAAACCGATCAGGTTTACGTAGCCGATGCTTCCGATCGGTAGCCGGGGATCGTCAAAACCTGCCACCATGAAACCGAGTGTTCCCGGCAAGCTGATCGCCAGTCCAAACAGTGCAGCGGTACCGACCGCCCGGTGTATTGGTTGATTGAACAACGTCAATGCTGCGACGCTCAACGTACCGCCACCGATACCCATCATGCTCGAGACCGCACCGATACCGGTCGGAACGAAGAGAACCAGCGGCCCACGCGGTACGTTCCGGCTGATCGTTTTTCCTTCGAGCGGCAATACCAGCTTGATTGCGATGATCAGTGCGACGCTCGCAAACACGAAATAGAGCACACCACTGTCCACCTGGGCCGCAATCCAGCTTCCCAACAGCGCGCCTAGAACGACAAATACGGCCCACCGTCTGACGAGGTCAACATCCACCGCGCCACGTTTGTGGTGTGCCCATGAAGACGATACCGAGGTAGGAATAATTGTCGCCAGCGATGTGGCGACCGCAATATGCATGCGAATGGCTGGGTCAACCTGCAGGAATGAAAGCGCCGCATCGAGCGCGGGCACGATGACGATACCGCCACCAATACCCAGTAACCCGGCAAGGACGCCACCGACAGCGCCGGTCGCGAGCATGACGGCAGCAAGGATGAGCAGGTCATTCATGCATTCAGCCCGGGATCCTAGTCTCGCAGGTACTTCGCGTGATGCCGCAGGTGATCTTCCATGAAGGTGGAAATAAAATAGTAGCCGTGGTCATAGCCCGGGTGGCGACGCAACTCAAGCTCGATCCCGCCATCGCGGCAAGCCTCTTGCAACATTTGTGGATTCAATTCCACTTCGAGGAACTGGTCACCCAGGCCCTGGTCGACGAGTATTGGATGCGCAGGTCGAGAATCGCCCACACTTCGCGCCAGCTCCGTTGCGTCGTATTGAGACCATTTTGTTTGCTCACTACCGAGGTAATTGCCAAGCGCTTTTTGTCCCCACGGACAGTGGATCGGACTGCAAATCGGCGCGAAAGCCGATATGGAGGAGAATATACCGGGGTTTCTGAGCCCCAGCGTCAACGCACCATGGCCGCCCATAGAGTGACCGAATATTCCCTGTCGCTGTCTGTCACTCGGAAATTCACCAGCGACAATTTCGCGCAATTCCTGGGTCACGTAGTCGTACATATTGTAGTGCCGATTCCACGGCGCTTCGCTGGCATTGACGTAAAAACCAGCGCCCAGGCCGAAATCGTAAGCACCTTCGGGATCGTCAGGCACGTCGTCACCGCGCGGACTGGTATCCGGTGCAACCAGCATCAACCCCAGCTCCGCGGCAACCCGCAATGCACCGCCTTTGATCATGAAGGTTTCTTCGCTGCAGGTCAGTCCCGCAAGCCAGGTGACAACGGGCACCGGGCCGGTCGCCGCCTGTGGCGGTTGAAATACGGCGAATTGCATCGTGCACTGGTTTGCTTCGGACCGGTGCCGGTAAAAACCGACTTTACCGTCAAAGGCTGAGTGCTCACTGATAACGTCGAGCGTCATGGCATTCCCCGAATTTGGAATACGCCGTCAGGAACGACGAAATACCAGCGTTGCGTTGGTGCCGCCGAAACCGAAACTGTTCGTCATCGCGGTGCGAATGCCGGCATCGTCAATTCGCTCGGTAACCAGTGGCATGCCTGCCACGGCGGGATCCGGATTGAACACATTGATCGACGGTGCGATGAAATCGTTTTCCAGCATCAACAGGCAATGAATCGCTTCCTGTGCACCCGTGGCGCCTAACGAGTGCCCGCACATTGATTTACTCGAAGAAAAACGGGGAATCTCGTCGCCAAACACATCGCGCATTGCCTGCAATTCCGTCGGGTCGCCAGCCGGGGTCGCCGTGCCGTGCGTGTTGACGTAGTCAATCGGTCCGTCGACCGTTGCGCAAGCGTTCTGCATACACCGTACCGCTCCTTCGCCCGAGGGCGCGACCATGTTGAAGCCATCGGACGTCGCGCCGTAACCAACGATCTCGGCATAAATTTTTGCGCCGCGCGCTTTCGCGTGCTCAAGCTCTTCGAGTACCAGCATGGCACCGCCCGATGAAATGACGAATCCGTCACGACTCTCGTCATAAGCACGCGATGCTTGCGTGGGCGTATCATTGTACTTCTTCGATAACGCGCCCATTGCGTCGAACAGGGCGGCCAGCGTCCAGTCTTCTTCCTCACCGCCACCCGCAAACACAATATCCTGCTTGCCCATCTGAATTTGTTCCATGCCAGCGCCAATACAATGCGCACTCGTTGCGCAGGCCGAGGTAATGGAGTAGTTAATTCCTTTGATTTTGAAAGGCGTGGCGAGACAAGCCGATACTGTGCTGCCCATCGTGCGTGGCACCATGAAAGCGCCGATGCGGCGCACGCCCTTTGCACGCGCCGTATCGGCAGCGATCACGATTCCGGCGCTGGACGCACCGCCTGACCCGGCAATCAGACCGGTCATCGTATTCGAAACATCGGCGTCGTCGAGTCCTGCATCGTCAATGGCCTGTTGCATGGCAACATAAGCAAAAGCGGCCGCGTCACCCATAAAGCGTCGAACTTTCCGATCGATCAATTCGCTGGTATCAACACTTGCACTGCCGGACACGTGGCTGCGCAAACCCATTTCTTTGAAAGTCTCGTTAAAGCTGATGCCGGAACGACCTTGCCGAAGCGAATCGACAACGGCTGCCTTGGTGTTGCCAAGGCAGGAAACGACACCCAGTCCGGTAACAACGACACGTCGCATAGTCATGCCCTAGAAATCATCCGTGGACGTAAATAAACCAACCCGCAAATTTTCAGCGGTGTAAATCTGCTTGCCGTCGACCGACACCGTGCCGTCGGCAATGGCCAGAACGAGCTTGCGCGTGATCACGCGTTTGAACTGCAGGTCAAAGCTCACCGTTTTCGCCGTCGGTAAAACCTGACCGCGAAACTTCACATCACCGGCTCCAAGCGCTCGACCGCGACCGGGGCTGCCGCCCCAGACGAGAAAGAAACCGACCAACTGCCAAAGCGCATCAAGCCCGAGGCAGCCCGGCATGACCGGGTCGCCCTCAAAATGGCACTGGAAGAACCAAAGGTCCGGATTAATATCCAGCTCGGCGTGAATTTCACCCTTGCCGTATTTTCCACCCTCATTGGTAATCAGCGTAATTCGATCGGTCATGAGCATATTGGGCAGCGGCAGTCTCCCGCTATCGGGGCGAAACAATGTCCCGTGCGCGCACTGCAACAATTCCTCGCGACTGTACTCATTTTTTCGATCGGCAGGCAGTCCGCCTGAACCAGCCGTTTTTTTCATATCTGTCATACGCGCTCCGGCGTAAATAGTGGGTTATCGGTCGGCCGCCAAAGTGTTTTTATTATGAGGGCAGTCCGACCGGCGTATCTTACCGGACAACCGTGCCCGGCGCTGAAGAAATTGGCGCACCAGCCACCAATCCAGAGCGGAGAAACCGATCAGGATATCAAGTCTTATCGTAGTCCAGAACGACTTGATCGGTAACAGGATGAGACTGACAGGCCAGCACAAAGCCCTTTTCGAGCTCCCAGGGTTCAAGCCCGTAGTTGCTGTCCATGCGAACTTTTCCTTCCCTGACGTGCGTCCGACAGGTCGCGCACACGCCGCCCTTGCACGAATACGGCAAATCGATCCCTTGATCGGCGGCGGCATCCACTATCGCCGCACCCTCGACAGGCATTTTGAACGATTTTCGATGGCCATCCATAATCACGGATATTTCAGCCTGCTTACCCGTGTCGACCGACTCGTCGATGACGGGCTGACTCATATTTGGCTTGCGTGCGGCGCCAAATCTCTCAGCGTGGATTGCATTGTCGTCGAAACCCAGAATCGAGAGCTCGTCGGTGACCGTGGCGATCATTGTATCCGGCCCGCAGATAAATATTTCTGTCGGCTTTTGACCGGCACAGAAATGTTCATACAGTTCTCGAACCTTGCTCCCATCGAGGCGACCGCCAACGATCGGAAATTCCTGCTCCTCGCGGGAAAACAAAAAATTAAGCTGCAAACGTTCCGGGAAGCGGTTTTTCAGCGCATACAGATCGTCGATGAACATCGTGCTTTGCTGGCTGCGGTTGCCGTAGAAAAGCACGAAGTGGCTACCGGGTTCACTTTCTAGCGTCGCGCGAATTATGGAAATAATGGGTGTAATGCCGCTGCCCGCTGCAAACGCAAGATACGAGCCCGACCTGGCCGGATCGATATTGGCGTGAAACCGCCCGAACGGGGGCATTACCTGCAACCGATCGCCGACCTTGAGGTCTCTGGCCGCGAACGTTGAGAATGCTCCCTGCGGCTGTACGCGGATACCGATTTCGAGCGGCCAGTGACCCGGCGCGGAACAAATGCTATAGGTTCTGCGTAGTTTCTTGCCATCGATGGTCGCCTCTACGGGCAAGTGCTGACCCGGCAGAAATTCAAAATCCGCTTTCAGTTCGTCGGGGACATCGAGACCGATACGCACCGAGTCCGGTGTTTCCTCAGAAAGTCTTGATACGGTAAGCGAATGATACTGGCGCATAGGGCTTAACTCAGTGGCTGATTGCTGGTGTTAAATACACTTGAAGTATTCGAATGGTTCAAGACAGTCGTCACATTTGTACGCAGCCTTGCACGCCGTTGATCCGAACTCGCTGACACAGGTCGTCTGCAAAGATCGGCATTGCGGGCAGGCGATCGAGCGCGTGCCACGCATTAATTCTCGTTTGTTGGCACCGTGTTCCGGCGGAGCGATGCCGTATTGCCGCAGTTTCCTGCGACCCTGCTCGCTGATCCAGTCTGTCGTCCATGGCGGCGACAGGCATCGCTTGATGCTGACAGGCGCCAGACCCTTGCGTTCCAGTGCAATCACGATGTCTTGCTCTATGACTTCGGTGGCCGGACAGCCTGAATAGGTCGGTGACACATCGACCTCGATGCCATTTTCCCGCAGGCGGAACTCGCGGACAATACCCAGATCAACAATGCTAACGACTGGAATTTCCGGGTCTGCTACCTCGGCGAGCCACGCCCAGATTTGTGCCGTCGATATTCTCTGTGACGTCAATTGCTCGCTGACCACGGTACGGCTACCAGCTTGCCCCGGGACATGCCCGTTGCTCGTGTTGCAATTGCGCAATCAGGAATCCCATATGTTCGGTGTGAACGCCCTGCCGACCGCCGGAGATCATCCAGCCGTCCTCCGGCATATCCAGTGTCGCCTCTTTGAGCAAAGCACTGACGTTGTCGTGCCATTGTTCCTGAATCCGGGCAAGATCCGGCCCGTTACAAGCGTCACGCAGGCAGTCGTCAACCAGGTCGCCGCTGAACATCTCGCCGGTATAACGCCACAAGTCGAGCAGCGACTGACTGACCCTCGCGTGACTCTCGTCGGTGCCATCACCCAGGCGAATGAGCCACTGTGAGACATGTCGAAGGTGGTAGCGAACTTCCTTGATCGCACGCGCCGCAATTTCTGCAATGCCGGCATCGGTACAGCTCACCAGTGCCTCAAGTTGCAGTACGTAAAAAGAATCGAAAAGCACCTGCCGAACGATCGTGTCACCGAAATGACCGTTGGGCAATTCCAGCAAAAGCAGATTCTGAAACTCACCGTCGTCTCGAAGGAAGGCGAAATCATCTTCCGTGCGTCCCCGCCCCTCAAGTTCTCCCGCGCAGGAATAAAACAGGCGCGCCTGGCCAATAAAGTCCAGTGAGATATTGGCATTGGCCAGCTCTTCCTCAAGCTCCGGGTGGTGCGCCACAAGTTCGATGAGCCGCTGCCCCAGCACCAGCGCATTGTCACCAAGCCGCAATGCGTAGGTCAGTCGCGCCTGCTCAACGTCGCTGTGCGTCGTCACCTACATGTTCCCCACATCTTCGGGAATGTCATAAAACGTCGGATGCCGGTAGATCTTGTCTTTTGCCGGCTCGAAGAACGCCGCGAACTCCGCGGGGTCCGATGCGACGATCTGGCTGGATCGGACCACCCAGATGCTGACACCCTCGTTGCGCCGCGTATAGGTATCGCGCGCGTTATCCAGCGCCATCTGGTCATCGGTCGCATGAATGCTACCGGCATGCCGGTGACTCAATCCCGACTTGGAGCGGATAAATACTTCGTATAAGGGCCAGTTTTTCTCGGTCATGAATTGGACTCCAGTATCAGGCAGCGTTTCGCGCCGCCTGTTTTTCCGCGTAGACGCTCGCCGCCTCGCGAACCCAGGCACCATCGGCCTGTGCTTGTTGACGTGTTGCCATTCGCTGGCGATTGCACGGACCGTTACCCGCCAACACATCATAAAATTCCTGCCAGTTGATTTCGCCAAAGCGGTAATGACCGGTCTGCTCATCGAACTCAAGCTTGTCATCCGGCATTTTCAAGCCAAGGAATTCGGCTTGTGGCACCGTTGCGTCGATGAATTTTTGCCGCAGTGCGTCGTTCGAAAAACGCTTGATCTTCCATTTCATGGACTGCGCGGAATGCGGTGAGTCCTCGTCATTGGGACCGAACATCATCAACGACGGCCACCACCAGCGATTGATTGCATCCTGAGCCATCGCCTTTTGCTTCGCATTGCCCCGGACGAGCGTCAACATGATTTCATAACCCTGACGCTGGTGAAAACTTTCCTCTTTGCAGACTCGCACCATCGCGCGCGCATAGGGACCAAACGAACAGCGACACAACGGGATCTGATTCATGATGGCGGCACCGTCGACCAACCAGCCTATCGCCCCAATGTCAGCCCAGGTCAGTGTCGGGTAGTTAAAAATACTGGAGTACTTTGCTTTGCCATCCAGCAGATCGCGCACCATCTGGTCGCGCGATACGCCCAGGGTTTCAGCGGCGCTGTAGAGGTACAAACCATGACCGGCTTCATCCTGGACTTTCGCCAGCAAGATCGCTTTTCGCCGTAGAGTCGGTGCGCGAGTGAGCCAGTTGCCCTCGGGTTGCATGCCGATAATCTCGGAATGCGCATGCTGGGATATCTGTCGTACCAGCGTGCGCCGATAGGCCTCCGGCATCCAGTCTTTCGCTTCGATTTTTTCGTCTGCATCGATGCGGGCCTGGAACGCAGCGAGCTGCGCGTCGGTTTCCAGCCCATCGCGCCGCCGCGGCTTACTGCCCGCCTGATCGAGTCCCTGTGTATACATGAAAGATGCCTGTCTGGCCTAGAACCGGGGTTTCACAAATGTGTCACAGTTTTTTGAAATTATCAATAATTTATGTATCACTTTTACCCGATATCGCGAAGCAACGGTTTCTTCGTCGCGTACGATTTGCCGTGAAAAATCGCGATCTCCTCATCGTTCTGATTGCTCACCCGAACGTCGTAGAGACCCAGACGCCCACCACGATTTCGCTCGGTGGCTGTTGCAACCAAACTGTCGCCGGCCTGCGCCGAACGAAGAAAGTCGATGTTCGCCCCCGCCGCCAGGGTTAGTCGGTCGTACGCATTGCAGGCGAACGCGAACGCGGTGTCCGCCAGGGCGAACAGGTACCCGCCATGGCAGACGGCAAATCCATTCAGCATCTGCTCGGTCACTGTCATGCGAGCGATCGCCGATCCAGGGTTCGGTATTTCAATCTCAATGCCGAGCGACTTCGATGCGTTATCGTTCGCCAGCATCGTTGCGGCACATTGTCGAGCCTTCTCCAGTTCATCCATACTATTTCTCCGGCAGTCCGCCAAAGCGGTCAAAAAACGACGGGGACGGCGGCGGTAAGGGTCCTTCGGCCGTTTCCATGCACTCACTCAGGAAATCGTCCGCGTCTGCGTAAATCGCGAGATAAAGATTTCGACACAGTGCGTAAGCCGCACTACCGTGCCAGGCGGCCGGAAGAAGGCCCTCCGGCAACAACGGATCGCGCAGCAAAATCTTGCGGTATTCCTGAATCAGCAACGTCCGAATCTGAAACGCGAGCTGTGAATCCTTCGTCCTGACTTTCCTGACGGCCGCATAGACCGGTCTGAAGCGCTGCACGAAGTCGGCGTAACGCTGATCGATTGTATCGAGATCCCAACTCTTTTGTGCCAGCGACCTGATCTTTCGATTCTGCGCTTCATCCGTGCAGGTGCTGTTCAAAACAATGACGTCGTTAGCAATTTCAAGCTGCCGGCAGACTTCGTGGAGATTGGCAAGATCCGGTGACGGGTGCGCAAGCACGCTGCCACCGATGATACCGAATCCCAGCCAGCCCAATTCCTTGCGCGCAATTTCCCGCGCGTCGGCGGGCAGTGCGGCCAGCAGGACAATGCACCAACTACCGCTCCAGTGCCGTTGCGGCTCACCGTAAATACGCTGCGTTGCCTGGTCGAACATCCTTATGCCCTGCGCGGTGAGCCCGTAATAGCTGCGTCGGCCCATTTGCCGACCAACCAGCCAGCCCTCCCGGGACAAACGAAATACGGACGTGCGGACCAGGCGCTCACTAACGCCGAAATCGGCCATCACTTTGATCAGGCTGCCAATCCACACGCTGCCGCCGCGCGCGGCGATTGCGTCACCGAAGACGGTCATTATCAACGAACCGGCGCGCAACGTGGGTCGCGACCGAAACTCTTCAATCAGTGTTCTCGCGGTGGAGCGGACGGACATGGTTACTCGCTTGCTTTTGCCAACGTTTTCATCGAACGTGCAATCTGATACCGAATTTTTCGGTTAAACACAACTTTTGTGTCTTCCGGAACGACACATTGGATCATTAACGGAGGAATCCCGGATGAAATTGCAAAACTTTGCACTGAACAACTGGGTCAGCGGCAACGACAGCGGCAAACAATTGCTCAGCGCAGTCGACAGCAGCGCCATTGCGACAATTTCCAGCAGCGGCATCGATTTCGCGGACATGCTGTCTTATGCGCGCACCGTCGGTGGACCGAACCTGCGCAAATTCACTTTTCATCAGCGGGCGCTGATGCTTAAGGAACTGGCGAAACACCTGGGCGACCGCAAGAAAGCGCTTTACGAATTGTCGACCAAGACGGGTGCGACCAGGGCGGATAGTCGGGTCGACATCGACGGCGGAATTTCCACGCTCTTCGTTTTCTCAAGCAAGGGTCGTCGGGAGATGCCAAACGGTCATGTCTATCTTGACGGCCCGCCGGAGATTTTATCGCGCAACGGCACATTCGTCGGACAACATATTTACACACCCATTCAGGGCGCCGCGGTACACATCAATGCCTTTAATTTTCCCTGCTGGGGCATGCTCGAGAAACTGGCGCCCGCTATCCTTGCCGGCGTTCCGGCGATCATCAAACCTGCCAGCAGTACGGCCTATCTGACCGAACTCATGGTGCGACATATGCTGGAATCGGACATCCTGCCACAGGGCTCCGTGCAATTGATCTGCGGTGGTGTCGGGGACCTGTTTGACCACCTGACCTGCCAGGATGCGGTCGCTTTTACCGGTTCGAAAGCCACGGCCGAGTTTCTGCAACAACACCCACGCGTCGTTTCAGATGCGGTTCGGTTTACCGCGGAAACGGACTCCTTGAATGCTTCCATTCTCGGGCCGGATGCCGTCCCCGGAACGGCGGAATTCGACCTCTTCGTCACTGAGGTGACGCGTGAAATGACGACCAAGGCCGGTCAGAAATGCACGGCAATCCGCCGCGTCATCGCGCCGTCCGCCGTTGCCGCCGACCTGGTTCGGGCCCTCTCCACATCGTTAGACGCGATTCGTATCGGCAACCCCGCCAACAAGGATGTCGATATGGGCGCACTGGCCAGTATCGGCCAACGAAACGAAGTTCGCGAGCGTGTCGCTGAATTGTCCGCCGAAGCGGAAATCGTTTACGGCGATCAGTCGCGCATGACGTTGCTGGATGCGGACCCGGACAAAGGCGCTTTTTTCGCGCCGACGCTCATGCACTGCGACAAGCCACTGGATTCAACAGCCGTTCACTCTGTTGAAGCGTTCGGCCCCGTCAGCACTGTTTTGCCGTACGACACCCTCGACGAAGCCATTGAGCTGTCACGACTGGGAGGCGGCAGTCTGGTCCAGTCCGTGTTCACAGATGACAACGATATCGCCCGCGAAATAGTGCTCGGCAGCGCCGCCTGGCACGGTCGCATGCTGATCGTCAACCGCCATTGTGCCGACGAATCCACCGGCCACGGCTCACCGTTGCCACACATGGTGCACGGCGGTCCCGGTCGCGCCGGCGGCGGTGAAGAACTCGGTGGCATACGTGCCGTATTGCACTACATGCAAAGAACCGCACTGCAGGGATCGCCCGAAACCCTTGCGCGAATCAGTGATTGCTGGATCAAAGGCGCCGATCAAAAAGACCCCGGCGTTCATCCGTTCAGAAAAACCTTCGAACAACTCGAAATCGGCGACACGCTGAATACAGACTCACGCAAGATTACGCTCGACGACATCAACCACTTCGCCGAATTTACGGGCGACAACTTTTACGCCCACATGGACGAAGAAGCCGCCGCAAAAAACCCGTTCTTCGAGGGGCGCGTCGCACACGGCTACCTGATCGTCTCCTTCGCCGCCGGTCTGTTCGTGGACCCGGATTTCGGTCCCGTCCTCGCCAACTACGGTGTGGACAACCTGCGCTTTGCGCAACCCGTCAATTTTGGTGACACGCTGAAAGTCCGCCTGACCTGCAAACAGAAAACGCTTCGCGAGGACTCAGGCTATGGCGAGGTTCGCTGGGATACCGAGGTAACGAATCAGGATGACGAGATTGTCGCGAGCTACGATGTGTTGACCATGGTTGCTACGGATGAGCATTGGTGCGCGGTGAAATAGCGCCTGCGTAGTATCGGAAAGTACGGCCGCCGCCCTGCGGATAAGTTTTTGACACTCGGAGAGCCTTGACTCGCGTGAAAAACTTATTATCCGCAGGGCGGCGACCTTGCGCAGTGTGGCGAGTTCGGTGCGATGTCGTTTCTGGCGGTACCGCGCCTCGGGACACGCTCCTGCAGGAGTGCCAACGGACTAACAGTAGGAGCGTCTCCTGAGGCGCGACCCGCACGTTGTTCGCAGGATCACCCAACGAGCGGGTCAGGTGATGTCGCCATAGATATCCCACGCACCATCCGCTCCAGCCAAACCCGACATTTGCGGAGGCGACACGGCGGTGGGCGTCCGGGATCGGGTTAAGGCTCTCCGAGTGAGCGGACG
>JAADHU010000063.1 GCA_013151645.1 Gammaproteobacteria bacterium
CCTCAGGAGACGCTCCTGCCGGGTTTCTATCGCAGTGCCTGTAGGAGCGTCTCCTGAGGCGCGACCCCATTGTGGCTTGCAAACCCGATGCCGGGCATCCTGGCGACGAAATAAGCATTCGAGAATACTTCAGAGGTTCCCTGGCGCATTCGATCTACAACGCGGGCAATGCGTGCGGGTTGTGTTCTAGCCGGCCAACGCTTCCTGTACGGCTCTGTAGCCGTGTGTAATCGCGGAATTGGTGTTCGCGGCCGCCCCTGCATCTGAATTGGCGATCGAAATGCGGCCGTACGGTTGTCTGCCGATCACCCACGGTTTGCTTTCCTCGTTTGGCCAATCCGGTTCCCAGGTAAGGTCCGGGCTGTACGCGTAGCCGTGTGGCCAGCGATTGACCGTAATGGCGTGAATGTCGCGCTCTGCGTCGAATCCCCCACCGGACAACGCCTGGTCAAGTTGGTCACGAACATGTCCTTCAAAAACCGAGAACGGTGTTCCCAGAAGGCGACGTCGGCCTTCACGCCACTGCTCCGGACCCTGAATGTCCGGCGAATGATGCACGTGACACATGTGCAGCACCATGGGGTCGTCCGGAGAGTAGCTGAATTCATACTTGCCCAGAGAGACCGGATAGTCGAGCTCAACCTGCTTGAAGAAATCGTTGGTGTAATAGACGAAATCGAGCCCGAGTTCTGCGAAGGGGCGCCAGTTTGGCACCAATACCTTGGTATAAGTCAATGGAATCTTGACGTTATACTTAAGACCGTCCACCTGCTCCTGCGGCAGCTCCGGACACAGGTAGGGAATCGCACTGTTGTAGCAGGCCATGATGCATTTCTTGCCGCGCACAGTGTGTGTATTGCCATGATGTACGAAAGTCACATCGACGGCGCTCGAATCTTTCGTATGCACGGCGTTCACGACCGTGCTGTTCAACCGAATACGCACAGGCGCGCCGCTTCGATCCAGCATCGAGTAGTTGACCCGCGAGGTTACGACATCTTCCATCGTCGAGCCCGGCACCGCTTCCGGGAGCATGGCGCGCACGACCAAGCGGGCGACCGACGCGTTACCGTCCGGAAAATGGAAAATGTAAGGCTCATCTCCACGGTAGCCCACGCGTTGCAGTGTGTGGTCGAGTCCCGGCATGCCGCCGTCGTAGGACTGCACCGAAGTCGCCGGAATCTCATCGATGCCGACGCACCAGAAGCTCATGCCCCAACGGCGAAACATTTCCAGGACCTGCTGGTCGACTTTGGCGTAATTCTTCAGAAAATCGTAATAGCTGGTTTTATCCAGGATTGCTTTTTTCTCTGCAAAGCTCATCCCGGGCATGTAATCGCGCTCGTCCGTCCATAGACGGACCAGGTCGGCCTTCGCCTGCTCGTTCATCGGCGTTTGCGCCGCGAATTCCTTCCAGGGAATTTTGTTGTAACCAACGACCAGTTTCCGTTCGCCGTAGGTTTCTTTGTCAAACACGATGCCTTTGCTCAGCCCCAGCGACGAATACAGATCCTGGTCATACGCTGCGTAGAATCTTTCCACCTCGATACCAACATCTTTCAGCAAATCTTTGGCGACATCGCTATACGAAGACGGGGTATCAATGGACTCGGTTCCGCCATAGCCGATACGGGTCTGACCATCGATACCAAACTCATTGCGTTTGGCATGACCGCCGAAATCATCGTGGTTATCGAGTATCAGGACACGCGCATCCGGATTGGCCTTGTTAAAAAAGTACGCGGCGGACAAACCGCTGATACCCGCACCGACGACGACCAGATCGTAGCTTTCCTCATGCCGGGTCGATGGCCACGTCTTCCCTGAAACGCGTGCGTGCATGGTCTCCCAGGATCCGTCGTGACTGCCGCGCAGCCCGGTCAGTGCAGGCGGGTAGTAGTCCGGGGGCAGCTCGAATTCTGATCCCGCAGCGCCGAACGCCTCACACCAGGGCGACAACAGAGACGCACCGATCGCGACCTGCGTACCGTTCAGGAAATCGCGTCGTGTGACTTTGTTCTGCATGGAATTCCCCCGATTGCCGTGATTATCGTCGATATCGGAACGTCAAATCAAAGATATTGAAACGGAATGGCTCACTAGCCGTAACCCGGATTTCCGGGTATCTGCTCCTGCACTGCCGAACCGCCCTTTCCTTCCCCGTTAGCAAGATTTCCCGTTGCACATCGGGGTTGTCGATTTTCTTGAACGTATCCGCATGAATTCGGCGATCCCTTTCGCTGACACAATTATCGAACAGCGTCTCCTGCGCATCGTCCAGCACCTCGATTTCACGCGCTAGAGAAAACTCCGGATTGATATCGACATCGAACAGAACCAGGGTAATGATCAACAGAATTATTACTGAAAACGATGCTGATTTCTTTGTCACAAAACCGATTTCCGCTGCGCTGCACGCCCTTGATCCCGGGGGTTGATCGACAGTAAACCCTTTTCTTTTTGCCAGTGCAATGTGTCGGGCGATTGTTGTTGAAAGCCCTCGATCTCGCCTAATGCCAAAGGAATATTGCTAGCCTTGACAAGGATCTGTACGGTATCGGGATTGCTCGGGAGACAAGAATGTACTATTTGAAATCCTCAATCATGATTCTGCTCAGCACGCTATTCGCCAGCGCTGCAACCGCGCACCACTCGGTGCTGCACTATGACGGGAAGACTGAGGTCAAGATCACCGGTGTAGTAACCAAGGCCCGCTTTGGTTACCCGCACAGTATTTATCGCATAGACGTAACTGCCGACAACGGATCGATCGAAAACTGGGTCTTGTCGACGGAGGACCCCCGGGATGCCAAACGCCTTGGCTTTATCGACGACATTAAATCCATCAAGAAGGGTGATTCGATCACAGTAGTCGGCTGGCCGCACCGTTTTAACGAGCGCGAACTTCGTGGTCACCAGCTCATTTATCCTGATGGACGGACCGTAATGCTGCGGCGTGGAAACTACATCTGGCCTAAGGATATATTGCGGCTTGATCGGCTGGTGATGAACCCACAGAATATCGACGGTCAGATTAACGATATCGACTCATCGCTACCGGATGCAGAACAGCTGATGTTGTGGCTCGCCGAGGGCGATCATATCGCACGTGCCGCGTACGAGGTGACCCAGGGCCGGCCGAGACTGATTGGCATTGACGCCAAATTTGCGGGCGTCGACGATTTGCTAACCTGTCACACGGAACGCAGCGACTTCACGATGCAATTGAAGCTTGCGCAACTGAATGACGCACAGCGCGAGAAACTAGAAGAAGGCGCCGAGTATATTTCAGAATACAATCGCGTCTTGTCCCGCTGGTGGGAGCAGGAAAAGTCGAGCTGCGAATAGCCGGCGTTACTCAACGCGGCAACCGTTCTCATACCGTAGAAGCGGCATCCTGCCGCGATTCATTCTGGATTATCCACCCACCAGGTCGGCAAGTGAGCGTAGCCATACCCGCAAGGTTTTCCTCATGTACTTATTAGACAGCTCGTTCAGTTTCGCGTCGCGGCTGGAAGCCGCTCCTACGAGGGATCGTCAGAATGAGGAGGCCTAGGAGCGGTGAATGTATTTCCATGGACTTGTTTCGCTGCCTTTCTCGATCATCACTTCAATGACGGCGGGTCGATCTTCGTCAATCGCTTTGGCGAGAACAGGCTTAAGCGCTGCCGGAGAGTCAACCCGATACGCGTCGGCGCCGAATGACTCGGTCAGCTTCATGAAATCCGGGTTCTGTAAATCTGCACCTATGAAATGAGACTCGAAGCGTTCCTGCTGATCTCTGCGTACATTGCCGAACGAACTATTATTAAACAGAATCGTGACCAGTCCGATATTGTGCTGAACCGCCGCGGCAAGCTCTGGCATACCAAACATGAAACCACCGTCACCTGTGATGGAAACGACCGCCTTGTCCGGCATCGCCGCCTTCACGCCAATCGCAGTTGGAAAACCGAAACCCAGCGTCCCCTGGAATCCCGGGGTGACGTAGGTTCGTGGCTGGTAAACCTCGTAGCCGTAATACGAAGTGAAACCTGCCTGGCATAGCTCTTCTACAAAAAATCCGTCGCGTGGCAGTACGTCACGGATCACGTCGAGATACGCCATTTGTGGCTGAATCTCCTCGATCTCACTGCGAGCTTTGACTTTCGCCGCTTTGATACGATCCAGGTTGCCGGCATTGAAGCCGCGCTTTTCAATCTTGCTGATAAGCGCCCGTACGCCATCCGCCGCATCGGCGACAACGCCAACATCGGGTTTGAAGCGCTGCATTTCCCGGGGATCGACGTCGATGCGAATGAGCTTCCGCCCATCGTCCGGCGGACTATCGTGATAGTCATTCATCGACAGCCAGCGCATGTATTGCATCTCAAGACGCGATCCAACACCGATGAGTAGATCCGTGTCTTGCCACAAATCGTTGGCCGCCGCGGACGATACACCACAATCGCTGTCTTCACTCACCACGCCGCGACCACTGCGAAACGCAGTCGTTGCAGCGCCCAGCATTTCCGCAAGCTCCGTCACTTCGGCACTCGCATGTTGTGCTCCACCACCGCACATGATCATGATGTTCTTCGCATTGGCAATAAGTTCGGCGGCATCCGTCAACGCATCTTCATCAGGCGTGGGTTTGTCAATCGTCGCATTGCCAGGACCGATTTCGATATCGTGCGCCCCTGCCATCGTGTCCCAGCACATTTCGAGCGCGACCGGACCTGGCCGACCGCTCTGCATGACACGGAATGCTTCGTTCATTTTCGCCGATGTATCTGCGGGATCGTCGATCCGCTCCGCATACTTGATCACGCTACGCAACGTTGCCGCCTGATCGGCCAGTTCATGCAGGTGTCCGCGCCCTACGCCAAGAAACTGCGACATGATCTGCCCGGTCAGGCAGATCACCGGCGTATTGCAACCCATGGCCGTGCAAAGCGCTGCCGTCGCGTTGAGCACGCCGGGCCCCGGTACGACGGAGAAGGCGCCGGGTCTGCCGGTTGCCTTGGCATAACCCATCGCCATGTAAGCCGCACCCTGCTCGTGTCGACTGATAATCGTCTTGATCTCGGGCGAGCGGTACAGCGCATCGAACAACGGGTAGATCTGCGCACCCGGCAAGCCGAAAATCGTATCAATACCATTTGCTTGTGCGGCGCGCACCATCGCTTCGCCGCCGGTCATCGTTTGTGTTTTTGTCATTTTAGGTAAGACTTATGTAGAGGAATGCCAGGGCGAATGCCGCCATTACGAATACGCTGATCCAGTTCCAGATTATGATGTGCCGTCCCGGCCGAAATTCCTGAGGAACGTCATCCGATGTTATGGCCAGGTAGTTGTAATAGGCAATAGCCGGCGCTGCAACAAATCCCATACTGGTCGCGAAGTACAGAAAGCCGGTAAAACCCTTCATCAGGAAAAGTAAAATAATCGACACACCAACGACCTGCACAATAAGAAATTTGCTGTAGCGGGACGGCGCATCATCTGCCCGACCGGTCAAGATACCCAACAGCCGGTCTGTCAGTCGCGGCATGACATCCATCAAAGCAATTTGTGTCGACCACATCACCGCCAGCGCGGCGACCGCAATGACCGGATAGGACCATTTGCCGATAACCGTCGTAAATATTCCGAGCAATTCACTCGCAAATGCACCCGGGTTGGCAGGGGCTACGTACGCGGCGTCGAACAGCACGGCGGTTCCCATCAACAGGAAACAAAGCGCCAGTAAAAGCGTCAATCCGTAACCAATACGAAAATCGCTGAGTGCCTGACGATGATCAAATGCTTCGTTACTCGAGTGGCGTTTTTCGACCACCCATTTCGAAATCTGTACCGACCCGTTAAGCGGCATTGGCATCCAGCCCGCTATCGCAATGACGAAAACCGCCAGGGAGCGACTCGGCGTCAACTCGGCAAATACCGCTCGCCCACCATCGCCGATCAGCGGCAATGCAAACAGGGTCGCAATAACCGCCAAAACTGAAAACGCCAGCACAAAGATCTTTACAAGACGTTCTGCGCGAGCATATTGTCCGTTCATCAATATGGCGGCTGATGCGACCATCAATGCGACGGCGACCTGCGGGCCACTGAACGGCAGATTGAAAACACTGATGAACAATCCGGCCGTTACCATGGCGACGGCACCCGTCGCGATAAAGGTGTCGACAAAGAATCCTACGACAAGCCACATCAATGCGACTTTGCCGATTTTAGAGTACCCGGTGACCAGACTCCTGCCGGTCGCGCTCGCGTATTGAACGGAAAAATGAAACGCCGGGTATTTCAGGATAACCACCAAAATGATCAGCCAGGCCAGCGACAAGCCGTAATTCGCGCCGGCCTGTGTCGAGAACACCAGGTGAGACACGCCAACCGCGACCGCGGCCAGCATCATTCCAGGTCCCAAGCGGGACAACAGCAGACCCATCAGGCAGCGGCCTTCGAAATATTGACCACTTGAATCGTGGTGTACTCCTGCAGTCCTTCCTCGCCAAATTCGACCCCGATGCCGGAGCATTTGACGCCGCCAAACGGTATGTTCGGCGCGATCCCGCCGTGTTGATTCACCCAGGCTGTGCCGCATTCGAGCTGCGCTGCAATCTCGGCGGCCCGCTGCGTATTCGAGGACCACACCGACCCGCCAAGTCCGCTCTCAGACGCATTGGCACGCTGCAGTGCATCCTCAACGTCGGAATATTTAATGATCGGCAACAACGGTCCGAATTGTTCTTCATCAACAATGCGCAGGCCGTCCGTCACATCGGCCACCAGCGTATAGGGCATGAAGTATCCGGGTGCATCCGCGATCTCACCGCCGCAAAGCACACGGCCGCCATGCTCCTTCGCGTCATCGAGCAACGCTGTTACCTTGTCGAATTGCATCTTGTTTTGAATGGGACCCTGCAAATTTTCTTCATCGAGACCGTTGCCCATCGGAATTCCCGACAGCGCCTCGACCAGTTTGTCGCACAATTCATCGTAAACGGATTCATGCACGTAAAGACGCTTCAGGGCGGCACAGGTCTGGCCGTTATTCATAAACGCACCGCCAATAATTCCTGGCGCAATCGCGGCCGGGTCCACATCGTCCAGCACGATACCAGCGTCATTGCCACCCAGTTCCAGGGTCAGCCTTTTCAGGTTTCCGGCCGCGCTGCCCATGACTTTCTTACCGGTCGCCGTCGATCCGGTAAAAATGATTTTCTGTATATCCGGGTGCTCGCTCATCCATTGACCCAGCTCGTCCTCACCTGCAACGCAGTTCAGGACGCCCGCCGGCAAACACTCGTTGAGGATTTCCACCATCCGCAGGGTACTCAACGGCGTGTAGGGAGACGGCTTGATCACCACCGTATTGCCCGCGCGAATCGCCGGCACGACGTGCCAGATCGCAATCATCAAAGGCCAGTTCCAGGGGGTGATTGAGCCGACGACGCCGATGGGTTTGCGAGTCTGAACAATGCGCGCGTTTTCGTCGTCCTGAATGATTTTATCCGGTAACGACAAGCTGCCCGTAAATCCGGCCCAGGCCGCGGCACCGCCCACCTCGAATCGCGATCCCTCGCCACTGAGCGGCTTGCCCTGCTCCTGTGTCAGCAATCGCGACAGCTCATCGGCATGCTCTGTGATTGCGGCCGACATTTTCCCGCACGCCGCGGCGCGCTCTTCGTCCGGCACTCTGGACCACGACGTGAACGCCTCTGCAGCCGCCTTCACCGCATCATTGAGCTGATCCCGCGTCGCAAACGGGCAGTGCGCAACAATCTCTTCGTTGGCCGGATTGATGACCGGAAATGAGTCTTCGGTAGCAACTTTGTTGCCATTGATGATAAGCCCGTATGCGGACATCAGGAGGCCCCCCTCTCGATTTTATTATTGCGTTGATCTTATCGAACCTCGATGCATAAGGATACGCAGGAAAACGGGCATCGTAAGTTGTTGTTGCAAAGTGCGATATTCGCTCGCCTGGATGCTATGTGAGACGTTCGCAACGACTGGCAGTAGATTCGACGGCGGATTGGACGCAGTATTGCAAAAGTACCGACGCACAGCAGAGTAAAATATGTTTCTCAAGTATCGAATTCTCGTTCTCATCCTGTTTTTCGCGATGCCGTTGCTTGCCAGTGCCGATGAGTCCACGGCAGAGCAACCTAACATCATCGTCATTCTCGCGGATGATCTGGGCTATTCAGACATTGGTGCGTACGGCGGGGAAATTCGTACACCGAATCTCAATGCACTTGCCGAGCAGGGGGTTCAACTCACCAATTTTCACAGTGGGCCAACCTGTGGACCGACGCGGGCGATGTTAATGTCGGGCGTCGACCACCATCGTGCCGGCGTCGGCGCCAACGCCGCGGCATTGCTGCGACTTCCGGAGTTGCGCGGTCGACCTGGCTATGAAGGCTATCTGAACAACAGCGTTGTATCGTTCGCCCGCTTGCTGCAGGACGTCGGCTACCATACGTTCATGACCGGCAAGTGGGATCTCGGTGCAAAGCCGGGCACGTTGCCGACCGATCGCGGCTTCGACCATTATTTTGGACTGGTTTCCGGCGGTGCCAGCCACTTTTCGGATGCAACGGGCAATATGCGCCCGGTCGTCCGTGCAAAGTATTTCGATGATGACCGCCGAGTCGACCAGCTACCGGACGATTTTTACTCATCGAAGACCTACACCGACCGAATGCTGGATTACATCGAAAACCGTCCGGGTGACGACGAACCGTATTTCGCCTATCTCGCCTATACAGCGCCACACTGGCCTTTGCAGGTACCGGACGACTGGATCGATAAATACAAGGGGAAATACGACCAGGGCTGGCATGCCGTGCGGCAGGGTCGTTTCGAGCGTCAGGTCGAGCTCGGCTTGTTACCGGCGTCCGCCGATCTGCCTGCGCAAAACCGTAATGTCGCAAACTGGGACGAAATTTCGCCGGCACAACGGCAGACAGAGTTGAAACGCATCGAATTGCACGCCGCCATGATCGAGTTGATGGATTTTCATATCGGTCGCGTCCTCGCGGCCGTCAATACGCTGTCCGAACGGGAGACGGTTGTTATATTCATGTCTGACAACGGCGCAGAAGGGAATTCCATCGGAGAACTGCTGGACAATAAATACTGGATTCCGGCAACGTTCGATAACCGCCTGGACAATATGGGGCGCAAGGGTTCCTACGTCTTCCTTGGAGCCGGCTGGGGTCAGGCGACGGTGTCGCCGTTTCGCATCTACAAGTCTTTTACCACCGAAGGGGGCATTCGCGCTCCCGCCATTTTCTATAGCACCGGTAATCGTTTTGCCTCCGGTCGCAAGGACACGCTCGTGACGGTAATGGATGTTGCCCCGACGATCCTGGAAATGGCCGGCACCCGTCATCCTGGCACCCACTACGAAGGCAGGGAGTTGCTGCCCATGAACGGACTTTCAGCGCTCGCCGTGTTGTCAGGTGACGAAGAATCGGTACACGGTGATGACCCCGTCGGCTGGGAACTCTACGGTAACCGGGCATTGATTCGCGGTGACTGGAAAGTGGTGCTTACCTGGCCGCCGGAAGGCGACGGCGAATGGCAACTCTTCAATCTGCGAGAAGATCCGACGGAGACGCGCAACCTGGCATCCGCGGACCCGGAACTCACCGCCGAAATGGTCGAGCTCTGGAACGAATATGCAACTACCAATGGCGTTGCTATCGTTGACGAAGATATCGGCTACGGTCGTTATCGTTAGCCGTTAGTCCGTTCCTGCGGTGCACTGCCCGCAGCGGGATTCAGCCGTTTCCGCATATCCTGCCAGTAACGTGGCTGCACCGGCATCAATATGGCGGCGGCGGCCGTAGCGACAACCGCGCACAGCACAAAAGCACCGGCGTACGAACCACTGGTTTCGTACATTCGCGCTACGACCCAAGGCCCCAGCGCAAAACCGATATTGACCATTGCCGTGTAGATACCGAGCAAAACGCCAATATTCCCCAGACCGAAGCGGTGTTTGGTCAGGACGGTGGTATCGAGCAGGACGGCCGAATGTCCGATAGCGCGAAAAACGACAAAGGCGGCCAGTACATAGGGATTGAGCAAACCGAGAGCGAAGAGGCAGGCGACCGCCAGCACCATGTACATGAGCGACACACCTTTTGTCGATGTCCGATCGAAAACGTTGCCCACGACGATCCGTCCGACGATACCGACCAAGCCAATCGCACTCACGATCGCCGCTACCCGCGTCGGTTTCATATTGAGATCGACGCTCAGGTAAAGTACCTGATGTTGCATGATCGCCTGGTCGACAAAGCCCGCCATCATGACGGCGAGAGCAATGAGCCAGAAGTCACTCATTCGTATCAGCCGGGCCAATGCGTTCCAGGCAATATGGCTCTGCGAGCTTTTCGCGGGCGTATCCTTGATCGCCAGGCCGAACGATTTTTCATCGCAGCAAAACAGCAACAACGGCAGTGTGATGCACCAGATTCCCAGGCTTAGGGAAGCGATGGCCATGCGCCAGCCGACGGCCGCAATCAGAGCGGTTATGATGACGGGGAAAACAATAGAACCAATGCTGGTGCTGATCATGACCGCGCCCATCGCCGTTCCCTGTGAAGCGTGAAACGTGCGCGAGATCAACACCTTGACGGCAACAATCGTACCCGGTGCCGCAATTCCCAACAAAATGCCTGACAGGTAGTAAACCGTCAGATTGGGCGTCCAGAGGAAACTGAGTAACGCCAGTGCGCCAGCCGTTGACACGAATATCAACGTTCTTCGAACGCCGACGACATCGATAAAACGCCCTGCAATAATCGAGAATACGGCACCGGTTGCGAACTTGGCCGATGCCAGCAGCGTAACCTGTTCGCGTGTCCAGCCGAACTCGTCCATCACCGGTCCAAACAGGAATGGCAATGCAATCAGCGGCGCGCTGAAGGCGAACAGCAGGCAGGCGAACGCAATAGTCAGCATGCGCCAGTTTTGTCGAAACTCGTCGGTGAATGCGGAGTTGTCAGCCCACATGTTCAGGCGGGTCTTTTACACAGCGGACTAACGGTGGCAATACGATCATGCGGCTTCTTGCGCGGGGCGAGATGATTTGCGAGTTGCGGACGACTATCGCATATAATCCCCGTCTTAACGATAGTTACAGGCCGCACTAATGAGCGACGCTAACAAAGAACCTGGCAGCGGAACGCTGCTCAGGACAACCCTGATTACGGCCACTGCCGCTATCGTTGTCACGGTGCTGATCGTCCTGCCCGCTGAATTCGGCGTCGATCCGAGCGGTTTTGGCGCCCGACTCGGTCTGCTCGATCTGGGCGTTGTTGACGACGAGTCGTCGGCAGACACCGATCAGAATGGCACGGCAAGGCTGGTATCGGGAACCTACCCCGGCTTACCGGATGAGTTCGACATGTATGAACCCGAAGTACTCGGCGAACCTTTTTCAGTCACACACGATTCGGAATTTCGCACGGACACCCTGACAATCAAACTCGATATGGACGAAGAGGTCGAATATAAAGTCGTGATGGGACAAGGCGACGCCATCGTTTATTCGTGGCAACTCGGCAGCGGCGAGGTTTACACGGATTTTCACGCGGACCCCGGAGAAAATGCCCCGGGATATCCACAAGGTTATTTTATCCGCTATCGGGAAAGCGAAACCGGCCGCAGCAGCGGCTCGATCATCGCGCCGTTCGACGGCAACCACGGCTGGTACTGGCTGAACATTCAGGAAAACCCGATTGAGATCACGCTGCAAGTACGCGGTTTTTATGAGTCGATCGGCGAAGTGTACCGCGGCGCGCAATAGCGCCTTGCCGACGTCAGACAGCGAAAAAGAAACCTGCCATCTGGTAGGCCGCCAGCGAAAAACCGGCAAACATCAACGCCAGGTTGAAAACCCTGGCGTATCGATCGAAGCTGCCAAACGCGCGCCAGGCATTGATGCCAACCAGCAATATGCCCAACGCAAGCAACTGACCCAATTCAACGCCTACATTGAACATTAATATGTTGCCGATCAGGCCTTCGCTGGACAACGTCAGGTCCTGCAGTTTCGTTGCCAGTCCGAAGCCGTGCGCGAGCCCGAATATAAACACCGCCGCTTTCGGATTGGGTTGCCAGCCGAAACTGCTCTTGAAGCCGTCGAGATTTTCGAATGCCTTGTAAGCAACCGACAGACCGATCAGCGCATCCACAACGTACGAGTTAAGGTGAATTTCCAGCAGGACCCCGGCCAATAGTGTCAGGCTGTGCCCAAGTGCGAACAAGGACACATACACCGCGATATCCTTTGCCCGGTACAGGAAAAAGATAATCCCCACGAGATAGAGCAAATGATCGTATCCGGTGATCATGTGTTTCGCACCAAGATAAGCGAATACCGCCAGCGCCTGTCCGGCGTTTTGTTCCAGATACGCCGCATCCCGATCCGCGACGCCGTGCGCAATCACGGCACCCGCGCAGAGCAACACGAGCAGTCCAAACAGCAATCGGGCCGCCTCCGAAAGGCGACTTTCGTTTTTCACAATTCGTTTTCCGTTCGTTCGCGGGACTGCAGGAAGTCCGCTTACAGGCCCTGCACTCGATTGAGAGTAGCGGCGTTCCGCGCGACGATACAAGTGCTGATATTTCAGGTCAAATTGCGTTATAAGGGACGGGAATACAGGAGAACCGCAGTGCAACTTGTTAGCTTCAACCACAAAGGCACGGATCGTATCGGTATGCGCCGGAACGACACCGAAATTGTCGCCATAAACGATCTGCCGGGGACTGATGCAACCGTCACACCCACAATGATCGACCTGATCACGCAGGGGTCGGCCGCGCTGGCACACGTGCGCGCCCGCGCAGACAATCCAGACCCCGAGGCAGTCATCGCCAGCGGGGAAATCACCTGGCAACCGCCCGTTCCCAGGCCCGGGAAAATTGTCGGTGTCGCAATGAATAATTCAGCAAGCAATGCACGCAAGATAAGTGCACCGGATCATCCCGCCTTTTTTCTTAAACCCCCCTCCTGTCTGATCGGCCACGAAGCCGCCATTCGCATTCGCCCCTACTACGGCAGCGTGCATCCGGAGCCCGAACTTGCTGTCATTATTGGCAAGACGACACGGGGCGTCGATGCGGTAGATGCCATGGAAAAGGTCTTTGGCTACACAATTTTCAATGACATCACCGGCAACGGCATGCGGGCTGACGATCTGTTCCATTACTGGGCGTTGTACGCGAACGAAAAAGATCCGGATAAGCTGGACCGACGCGAACAACACCTTTCTTATGCCGCTCGCTATAAGGGTTCGGATACGTTTGGTTGCATGGGACCCTGGCTGGTTACTGCGGACGAAATTTCGGACCCGGACAACCTCGACGTGCATTGCTCGGTAGGCGGGGAATCAATCGCCGAAGACAGCACCCGGTATTACAACTACAAGGTTGCCGAAATCATCAGTTATCTCAGTCAGTTCCAGACCCTGCTGCCGGGCGATATCATCAGTTGCGGCACGGCCTTCAAACCTTCGCCAGGGAGGAAATCGATCCATCATGCCAACCTGCAAAAGGTTCCCGGTCCTGTTTCGGTCTCCATCGCCGGTCTTGGTACGTTAATCAATTCCGTGGAGATTGACGACCGACCGATCGGTCAGTGGCATTTGCCAGGCAAGAACCCAGCCAACGAGGAATCCTAAGCGTGTCGACATCATTGATTTGCGCATCACACAGTCCGTTGCTTTACTGCTACGCGCAGGAACCTGAATCTTGGACAGATCTGCAGGAGGCCTACGCCGAACGGACAAAGGCTGTTGAGGAGTTCGACCCGGAGCTGGTCATCGCTTTTGGCGGCGATCATTTCAACGGCTTTTTTCTGAAGCTGATGCCGTCATTTTGCGTGGGTTTGAACGCATCGGCTACCGGCGACATCGGCGGCTTTGCCGGCGCGCTCGATGTTCCTACTGACGCCGCTATTGCGGCCGTTCATTTCCTGCGCGCCAACGATATCGATCCCGCGACTTCAACCAACATGACCATTGACCACGGGTTTTCACAAACGATTCACACTATGTGTGGCGGACTCGCGGCGAAAGCCGTCATACCGATTTTCATTAACTGTATCGCAGAACCCCTGGTACCGTTTCGCCGCAGTCGTTTAATGGGCGAAGCCATTGGAAGATTTGCCAAAGAGACGGGGAAACGAGTGTTGTTTCTCGCCTCCGGCGGCATGTCACATCATCCTCGACGTTATTATCCCGAGTTGGGAGACGGTCCGGAGGAAGTCAATGCCTGGCAACTCTCGGGCGGCGACGATGCCGGCTCACTGACCGCCGAGGAGTGGATCGATCGTCTTGAGGTCATGCATCACGAAGGTGCGGAGATGATCGTTCGCGGCGAGAGAACGGCAAAGGACATGCGTCTCAACGACAAATCCGACGCCCGCTTTCTTGATGTAATGACCCGCAACGCGCTCGAAGAATTCGATCACTGGGATCAGCAACAACTCATTGAAGAAGCCGGCATCGGTTCAATGGAACTGCATACCTGGATCGCGGCGGCGGCGGCCCATAAGATGGCGGGTGGTGCCGCACCGGTTGTCGATTTCTACGCAGTCACGCCGGAACTCGGCATCGCCACCGGCGTCGTGCATGCGGATTAATCGAACGCTAACCGGTGCCGACGTAGGGTATCAGGCGTCCCAGCAACAATACGCCGAACCAGACGCCCAACGATAGATACGCAATGACTTTCGCAATGGCGGGTGTATCGCCGTAGGGGTCCCAATCGGGCATTACCGGTCTCAATTTGAAGTAAAACCAGAGCGCGTTGAGTCCGGCGACCAAAATCAACACCATTTTCCACTGAAAACCAATATTGACCGCGTAGCGACCCGGATCCCCGAGGAAGAACAACACGCCGGTCACCAGGTTGATCCCGAAGCCGCCGATTGCCCATGGCAACAGGCGATGCGTGGCCGAGATGTTCATTTGCCGGAGGAAGCCGGCAAGGCGCAGATCGACGATAAGCATTGCGCCAAGCAACAACGTTAGTCCGATGAAGTGAAGAATCTCCATCAACGGCCATAGCCAGGATGTTCCCAGGATCCAGTTGTTGATCGCCGTACCTTCGATTGACTGTACCAGTGTTTGAATCATTGTCTATTTCCTCACTGTTACAGGTAGGCGATCAAGCGACCGCCAAACGTTGCGAAGGTCCAGCACACAAGTGACGCCACGGCCCACATCCGGACGGACGAGTCTGGCACTGATTCACCTGCGTCCCACGACGCACCATTCTCCCGGACGCTTCTTAGTATGGGTATGGCGATCAATGTGCCGATAATGATCGACGCTATTTTTATGAGAAACGGAATGTTAGTCGCGAAAGTGACCGCCTGAGACGTAAAAAGTGCGATCCCCGATATCGTATTGATAATCAGACCAACCCATGCAAGCCCGAACAATGTGACCAGCGGTTGAAACGCGATCTCCTTAACGATACCCAGCAGACGGAAGTCGAGCATCGTGAAAATTCCGGCGACCGCGGCAAGCCCGATGATGTGCAAGCTAAGCAGTATTGGATAACCCCACAATGACTCGCCAACCCATAAAGCTAGACGCGTCTCTTCGATCCATTCAAATACGAACACTGCCGCTCCTCTTTTGATTGTTATCCGGTCAGTTGAGTGAGTGTAACCCGATCCGGTGCAACGGGCATCTATGCGAATCGCATGGCGTAACGCCAAACACTGTGTTGACGCCCGGCCTGCAATGACCAACACGGGCTTGAATTCTCGTAGGTATTTATACGTATCCCACAGCGAAAGCGTTGACGTTTTAATTTTAGCTGGCTTCCGTGCTTTAAGGTCCATCGCTATGAATGTATTCAATCGCAGTCTTTGCATTGCAACAGCACTTATTTTCACTTTGCCGGTTATCGGTGACAGCGCCGATGCACACAAAGTAACGGTCAAGGAAGTCATGGAAGCGGTCATTACACCGGCGACAAATACGCTCTGGGGTGCCGAAGATCCGCAGACTGACGAGGCATGGAAGGAACTGGAAAGCGCGGCGATCGCCACTGTCACGGCCGGTACCTACGTTGCTCGCGGTGGCTCCGGCGAGAGTGATCGGGAGTGGTCAAGCGAGGAAGAGTGGCAAGCGTTTAACACCGCCATGATCGAGGCCGCGATGGACGCGTTAACGGCCATTCGGGCGCGCGACATTGATGCTTTGTACGATGCCAACGACGTCCTGTATCCACCTTGCGAGGGATGTCACATCGCATTTAATCCGGGCGTGCAATGAAAAAGCGCCCGCACAGGAATAACGCCAGTCCGGGCTAAAGGGTCGCTGCCATCTTATCGGCCATTTCCACGGAACCCAGTACTCTTGAAATCTCGATGGCTGTTTCCTTGACGGGTTTCAGGTATCGAGTTTCCTGGTTCGGATCATTGTGTCGCATGGGCATGACCACCGTGATCGCTGCTTCAATTCGATCAAGGTAGTTGAAGATCGGCACGACGAGACCCGAGAATCCCGAGCCGTGCGGATTCTCGTCGAATTCGTAAAACTCCGAGCGAATCTTTGCCATCGTTTGACGTAGTACATTGGGATCGAAATCGACATCACCCTGAGGATCGCGTTCAGTACGACGCGAGAGTATTCGTTCGCGCGTGTTTTCCAGCGAAAAAGCGAGAATGAGTCGAGCCGTCGGCGATGTCGGCACCTTCCAGCGAGTGCCACGAGAAATCTGTGGCGAGAACTGCCGATTGCCGGCGATTTTGGAGACGATCACAGCATCGCCACCGGCCGGGATTGCCAGTAGCAGCGATTCGGAAATCTTGTTCTTGAGCACGACCATGTGCCGATAGGCAATATTGGTGATCTCGTACTGGTCCAGGGCTGCATTGGCCAGGCGGAAAAGCATCGACCCCAACCGGTAGCCGCTATTGTCCGGCGTCTTCGCCACCAGGCCAAGGTCGGACAACGTGCTCAGGTGACGGGATACTCGCGCCTTGGTCATGCCGAGAAACAGCGCGATATCCGTGACCCGCTGCGGCCGGCCACTTTCCGCCAGGTATTCGAGCAATTTCACCGCCACTACAACGCTGTGAACCGTTGAAGACTTATGCTTCACAGGTTTCTTTTCCACTTCCATCCGAACCTCATCCTTCCTGTTTGATCTGCAGGCGGATGATTATATCGTAATGCGCAACAAAATATTGTGGGGTGCGACTGGCAATCGTCAATTATTGCTCAATGAATGTGCATCCGGTACGCAATGACACCGCCAATTGCCATCGGGATCGCGAAAAAGAAAAAATTGGCCGACATATCAAAGCCTGCCAATATCAGGTATCCGGCCACCAAGGGCCCCACTACCGCCCCGGAACGTCCCAATCCAATCGCCCAGCCGATGCCAGTGCTGCGGATTTCAGTGGGATAGACCTTTGCGGCAACCGCATACAGACCGGTGAAGCCGCCTTGCTGCAAGATGCCGATCAACAGGATCAGCACAAGCAGCAAGTTGAGATGACTTGGCACCATTGCGAATACGATCATGCCCACCGCCGAGGAAACGGACAGCACCAAGATGAGATTGGTCAATTTCAGGCGTGTGGACAACCAGCCCAGCAAATAAATTCCTATTACTCCGCCCAGATTGAACAGGAACAATGCCTGGTGTCCGACCGCGGCGTCAAAACCCGAGTCTTCCATCAGAATCGGGATCCAGCTCATCAGGAAATAGAGCGTGCTAAAACACAGAAAAAACGCGGTCCACAGGGTTAGCGTGATTACGCGCAGTTCCTTGGAGAGGAGACCAAGCATCGTCTTTACGAGCCCATTGCCCGCAGAGGTGGTGGCGATGGCAACGTCCGGCAGCGCGTCCAGCGTATCCTTTTTCAGCTTGTTAAGAATGCTGTTGACGCGTTCAAGTGCTTTCGCCGGTCGACGCTCAAACAGGTATTTCAAGGATTCCGGCAGGAGCAGCCAGGCTACCAGCGCCATCGCGAGCGTCACGGTGCCGCCGAACCAGAACATGCCGCGCCAGCCGTATTCCGGCATGATGATGCCTACCACGACGGAGGTCATCATCGCCCCCATTGGATAGCCCGAAGTCACCGCGGCGACGGACAGCGTACGGTACTTGCTCGGACTGTATTCAGCCGCCAGCGTTGCCTGGCAGGCAAGCATTGCACCGGCACCCATGCCACTGATAAAGCGCAGTATAAGAAATTCCACAAGGCTGGTTGCGTTGGCCGTCAGCAGAATTGAACCGCCCACCATCGCGACACTGATAACGATCATCGGCCGCCGCCCGATAAGATCGGACAGCGGCGCCAGGAACATTGCACCAACCATCATCCCGGCCAGCGCGAAACTGAAAATCCAGCCAAGCAAGTCAGGGGTGAGTGACAACTCCGTCGCTACGGCGCTCGCCACAACCACCATCGTGATAATGTCGAAGCCATCCAGCATGTTGAGAAACAGGCAAAGACCAATGACCAGAAACTGTTGCCCGCTAACCGATCCGTTATCAATAACCTCTGCAACGACACTCGCGCTGCTAACCATTCCTGCATCTGCGGACATACCACCCCCCCTGTGAGTGTGACTATCTTAAGTAATATAGGTGCAGACGTGTCAGCGAATTTCGCCATCGACCACTAAATGGATGCACGTTCAATCAGAGTAGCAGTGATTATAGAGAGAATTCGTCGTGCCAAACCGAGTCCGCACCGCCGAATCTTGTGGCGATCGATACGTCGAGAACATATGCCCGCCCGGTCTGTACACTGGCAAGACACCGATCAATGGCCTCTCCGAGCCTGTCGGGATCGTCAACCCGCTCACCTTGCAGGCCGTAACCTCGAGCTATCTGTACATTGTCGATCTCGGGTGAGCCCAGGTAACAACCAATGTACTTTCCGCTTGCGGCTGCCCGTTTGCCGTAATTATGCAACGCCCGGCGATTGGCCTGGTAGGCATTGTTGTTCCAGATGACGATAGCAACCGGCACTTTATAACGTGCGGCACTCCACAACGCCTGCACGCCGAATTGGAAACTACCGTCGCCGACCAGCAAAGCCACCGCTTTATCCGGCTGTCCGATTTTCGCACCAATCGCCGCTCCTGTGCCCCAGCCCAGGCAGCCACCGCTCGATGTAATGTGTCTCCTGCCCGGCGTCCCGACCGCAAAATCCAGGTATTGCCAGACGTACAAATCCGACGTCGCAAGTTCGCATACCACCAGCGCATCGGAAGCCAGGCGCTGATTCAATTCGACGGCGAGTCGCTCGGGCGCGATGGGCGCCTGATCCCAGACGGCCGATGCGCGTTCAGATAGTCTCTTGCTGCGTGCTTCATGACCCTCAGCCAGAACCCTGCGGCGTTTTTCGATGCGCAATGACGGCAGTTCCCGCGAGCGGACTTCTTCAAGCACGTCCGCAAGTATCAGGTCGCTGCGGCCGACCGCGGCCAGATCAACCGGGTAGTTTCGTCCAATCTGTTTTCCATCGACGCTGGTGTGAATGATCGTGGCACCCGACCGCACCAGCGGCGTCGAGGGACGCCTGAACAACGTAAACATGGTCCCGCCGATCGACCAGAAAAGGTCATAGTCATCGCTCGGATTCGGGTCGAGACCGAAATGACCACCGTAGTTGGCATGCGTTGTCGGGAAAACAATCGGGCTATGGCTCGCCGGCACATCGCTCATGACCGAGGCGCCCAGCAACTCGGCAAGCGCAAGCAAATGTTCGGTACCGCCGTATCGGCTTAGCTCGTGGCCTGCGATAAGCAGCGGAAATTTCGCCGCGATCAGCTTGTCTGCAAGTGCCCGGATGATTTTTCCGTCGGCCCGCAAGCTCACATCCACCGTGGAACGAGCCGGAGGAATGATTTCTGCTGCGGCGACGGTTTCTTCCCAGAGGTCCTTGGAAAACGTTAGAAAGGTCGGGCCCGAGGGCGGCAGGCGCGATATCAGAAAAGCACGCCTCAGTACTTCGGGAATACTGTCGCTTGTTAATACATCCCAGTTCCAGCGAGAGTAGGAGCCAGGAAGCATGTGCAGGTTCACCGCTTCCAGAAACGCGTTGCTTCCCCTGATATCAGTGCTCTGGCGCCCCACCGTTATCACCAGCGGCGTACGATCCTTGAATGAGTTAACCATCTGGCCAAGCGCGTAACTGGCACCGGCGACTGAATGAAGATTAACAAAAGCGGTTTTCCCGCAACTTTTCGCGTAGCCGTCGGCCATGGCCACCACCGCCGACTCATGGATCGCCAGGATATATTGCAGTTCCGGCTTGTCCACCAGCGCGTCGAGGAAACCCACTTCCTCAGAACCACCCAGGCCGAAAACGTAATTCACGTCCCAGTCGCTGAGGAACTCGGCCATCAGCTCGCCACCGGTCAGATTGCCCAGCGGCCTGGCGTCAACGTTGGAACCCGCTGCATCCCGAGCCAGTACTACCTCTGCCAGCAGGGACCCGGTCGACGCAGCAAAGCCCAGTGCACCCATGCGGTGCATGAATTTTCGACGCGAAAGCTGCCCTTCCAGCAAAGCCCTAACTGAGTCACTTATTGAAGGAATATTGCTCATACCCGGAGTCTCGACCCAACGCGAATTAACAGGCGGTGCCTGGCCTTCTTCCGGACAGCATCGACCGACTCGTCCCGCGCCTCATCGGCCCGGACGTCCCGCTCGCGAAATCGCTCGATCAGAAACTGATCGAGGCCCGTAACGCGATAGATCGAGTTTCTTCAATGTTGGTCGTAAGCACCGCGGACCCGGAGAGTGTTGACGCATTGACGAAGGCATAGACGATCTCATTGGTCAGGTTTCGGCCAATGAGCGCAAGCGTCCAGGGATGGTCGCCAGCCATCGATGCCAGCACCAGGCTGGCGTCGATTCGATTGGTGGCACCCTGAAAAGCCAGTGGATCACGCTCAATGGACATGAACTGGCTGCTACTGCGAAGGTATTTCGCCGACATCGTCAGTTCCATATCGCTGCCCACCGGAAAGGTGTAATCCGCACCGAGAACCGAGGAAAATTTCGGCGCCACGGGCAATCGCTGACCGCCAAGATCCTGGACACCGGAGCGTTGGCCGGCCGAAATGCCAACATTGAAACAGCCGGTACCGGTCTCGACCTGGCTCAGATAACAGGAACCAATGAATTGGTCGTATTCCGTATCGGTGTACGCCGCAACAAGATTTAACGTCAGGCCATCCGCCGGTGTCGCCCACAAGAGGTCAATTTCGGCGCCCGCGCTGGTGGCGTCCGCGGAAGCCACCACCTGCTGAATCAGCACGGGGTCGTTGGCTGAAACCTGCAAGCCATCCACGTTGGTCTGATAAATCGTCCAGTTGAATCTGAAGGAGCCATCCAGCAGCAAATGTCGACCACCCAGCTCATAGTTGATTGACTCTTCTTCGCCGAAGATGAAACTGGCGGGGTTGCCAGCACCCCGGAGATCGAAACCACCCGACTTGAAGCCGGTCGCAGTGCTCAGGTAATACTGATTGTTGTCATCGGCGGCATATCGCAACGCAACGTTGTAAGAAACGTTGGTGTCGTCAATGCTGCCAGTGATGGGTGCGCCCGGCGTCATGCCGTCATTGCCCATCGTGCATGCTGACAGTGGCACCGTCGGCGTGTTGCAGGCAACGGGGGCGTTGTTCAGATCGCTGGTATAAACTTCACCCACTATCTGTGCCTTGGAGCCGGTACGTTCTTCATTGGTCACGCGGGCGCCCAATGTGAGAGTGACCTGGTCCGTAAAGTTGTAGTCAACCTGGCCGAAGGCTGCCACGGAATCGGTCTCGGACTGTTGAAATTCGTTGCGGGAAACAGCCGGATTAATGGCCGGCACCGGCGGACCGATGGCCGCAGCGATCGCGTGGAAGGACTGCGTTGCATTGAGATCGCCGGTAAAATACATCAGGCCGGCGACGTAATCCAGCAAGCCGGAATCCGTACTGCCGTTCAGGCGAATTTCCTGATAGAACTGCTCGTAGTCTTCTGTGTTCTCAATGCTCACACGTTCCGTCGGCCTTTGATCGCCACTGAAAGTATCGTTAACTTCGTAGCTGGTGTACGCCGACAGGGAGGTAACGGTGAAGTTGTCGAATTCGGCCGTCAACGTCACGCCCATTAAGTCGGACTGCAGCGTGAAGGGCTCTCTTGAGTTAAACACGGCACCACCGGGTGTCAGTCGCCGCAGATCGGCCGTTGAATTCCGGTCGCTCGGGCCACTGCAGTCGAAACCAATACTCTCTGCTCGACCGATCGATTGAGGGGGTCCCGCAGGCGGTTGGTATTCGAGGCAACCCGCAATCACCCGCGCCTTGCCCTGACGATCGAAGTCGGTGCGCTGATACATCAACTCGGCGGTTACCGCTTCGCTCAAGTCGATATCGAGCATAACCCGTGCCGTCAGATCCTGGCTTTGTTGCAGGTCATCACCGGTAACGCTGTTTTTCACCCAGCCGTCCGTATCCCGGTAATTGACGACGGCTCTGCCGCGAATGCTGTCGCTGAACGGCCCGGATACCATGCCTTCGACCTCGAAGCCCTGGCTCGCCTGAAAATTGTATTGCGACGAAACGGTCGCTTCGAATTCTTCGGTGGGCCTGTTCGACGTTATATTGATGGCACCGAGTGATGTATTTTTGCCAATGACGGGACCCTGAGGTCCTTTGAGAACCTCTACCTGAGCCACATCGATGAGCGCACTGCGACCCAATCGGCTGCGGGTTGAGAAGTAGCCATTGAAAACCTGACCGACGCTGGGCTCGAAATGGATACCGCTGCCGAAGGTACCGAGACCACGCATGAAATAGAGGTCAGACGCACCGGCGGCCTGAATATAGCTGAAATTCGGCGTATAGGGCGCGAGTTGCTGCAGATCGACAATGCCCTGTTCGGCAATCAGTGCACCACTTACCGCTTGAATGGAAATGGGTACATCCTGCAATGATTCTTCCTGCTTGCGCGCCGTCACGATAATTTCTTCAAGTGCCTCGGCCGCTGCAAATCGGCAAGGTACAAGAGCAAGAGTAAACGCAATCGCCGTCATACAGGCAATGCTCAGTAACGTGGAAAAAGCTCTCATTGGTCAACACCCCGTTCGAAATTCGCGAAATTTATCAAATGATTTTTCACAACCACCCAGGACAGGCATCTCTGGTGTGGTGCTGATCTCACTGTGATGCCTGCTTGTCACAAGCGGTCAAACAGTAAGAAAAGCTGTACCCCCCCAGGTGACAGACCGTATTCTGTATGAAGTGAACTATACCGTACAGTACTATTATTATTATGGTGGAACGCGGGTTAATGTCAAGGATCGTTCCGTTATTGCCGTCGGCGCCGCTTTTTACGGCTTTTCAGGGCAGGTCCATCACCTGGCAAATGTTCTTGAGCTCCGTGTGAAACTCCATGGCGTGTGCCCCGCCCTCGCGACCGATACCGGACTCGCCGAAACCGCCAAACGGTGTGCGCAAATCGCGAATCATCCAGCCGTTGATCCAGCAAACACCGGCATTGAGTTCCTCGACGACCCGTCGGCAACGCGGTGTATCTGTAGACCAGACCGTCGCCGCCAGTCCGTAACGACTGTCGTTGGCCAGGGCGATTGCAGCATCATCGTCATCAACGGGCACAACGTGGCAACAAGGCCCGAATATTTCCTCTTTCACCGCAAGACCGTCCTCGGGCAGGCCTATCCAGATGGTCGGTTCAATCCAGGCGCCTCGCACGAAATCGTGTTCCATCTCTGGAACGCCCCCGCCCGTCACCACCTCTGCGCCTTCGGCTTCAGCCTGGCGATAACATTGCAGGACTTTCTCTCGGTGTTCATGACTGACCAGCGGTCCCATCGTGGTCGCCGATGATCGGGGGTCTCCCAGAACCTGACCCTCGGCACAGCGCTTGAGCCCGGCAACAAATTCATCGTAGATCGACCGACTGACGTAGACCCGTTCGGTTCCCAGGCATATCTGACCGCTGTTGTAGAACACCGACGCCGCTGTACCGGCGATGGCGGCATCCAGGTTGCAATCATCCAGGATGATGGCAGCATTCTTGCCGCCGAGTTCAAGTGATACATCGCGAATGCCAACCGCAGCAGCCTGCATGATCGCGGTTCCGGTAGTGGTCTCGCCCGTGAAATTGATGGCATTGATGCCGGGGTGGCACGTAAGGAACTCGCCCGCAGACTCCGCGCCAAAACCGTTCACTACATTCACAACGCCGGCGGGAAAGCCCGCGTCGACAAAAACCTGACCGAGCATGCTCGCCGTCGACGGTGTCTCTTCGGATGGTTTCAAAACGACGGTATTACCCCACGCCAAGGCCGGTGCCAGCTTCCAGGTCGCCATGATCAGCGGCAGATTCCATGGACAGATGGCCGCAATAACCCCTTTGGGCACACGCTGTGAGTAGTTGTACGCCTGACGCCCGTCGGGTGTCTGCGTATCGAAGGTCTCGGGCTCGGACGGCCGGGATGCAATATCGGCAAACGCGCGCAGCTGCTGCGCCCCTCGCGGAATCTCAATCGCACTGACCGCGGCGATCGGGTGACCGCTATCGGCGATTTCCGCGGCAATAAACTCGTCTTTGCGAGACAAAATCAGATCGCAGGCCTTGCGCATCAGGTCATGCCGGTTCTCCGCGCTCATCCGGCTCCACGGACCATCGAGGGCACGGCGCGCCGCAGCGACGGCATCATCGATATCGTCAGCGGATGCCTCATGCACGATGGCCGCCAGATCGTGCGTCGCTGGATTCGGCACCTCGAAAGTCGATGCCGATTCCCTGTACTCACCGTCAATAAAATTCTTTACCTGTCGTGCCGCGGTCATTTTTCCACACTACCTTTTCGAGGCCGACGGCTCTTTCGACCTGATGAGTCAAAGGCTTCCAGAAAGCGGTCGACGACGTGAGCGGCCCGGTGTTGTCTTTCTTCGGCCGTCGGTGAAGTTGGCCGTAAATACAGCTGCGCGATATACCAGTGATGCAGCAACATGCCAATGAAAAACTCGGCCGATTCATCCGCACTGCTGATGTCCAACAGCTTGCGGCTGTTCAACGCCTGCATGTATTCGACCAGCAAGTCGTGGCTCCGCTGAGGTCCTCGCTCGTAGTACAAGCTTGCAATATCAGGGAACCGTTCACGCTCGGCGATAATCAGCCGCAACAGTTCACGATGCCGTTTGGAAAACACCACGCGCATTCGCTGCTCTGCGAATGTGGTGAGCGCTTTGCGAATATCGTCGGACGGCTCGAGCTCCGGTTCATCCCTGTTCGAAACCACGCCATCGACGACGGCACGAAATAATGCGCCCTTGGTCGGAAAGTAGCTGTAAAGCGTGGCCTTGGACCCCCCGGATCGCTCGACAATGGCATCAATAGACGTTTCGCCGTAGCCTTCCTTGAGGAACAATTCGGTCGCGGCTTTCAGTATCCTGGCCTGTCTTTCCTGACCTCGGGTTGATGCCGGCTCGGCACCCGTGCGACTATGAGTTGCCTTGCGGCGCATTTTTTTGTTGGCTTTTTTCATCGAATTTCACCTCGTTATGCTCATATTGTATCAGGTCGAAATGTACGGTACAGTACGTTTTGTTTCGATCAACACGATGAACGCAGACAGGACGCGGCATGACCACCTCAACTCAGAGTCCGGGCGCGCCACTAGCGTACCAACTCTCTAACACAGACGGGTTACCGGAAGCGGCGCAACCGACCGCCAATGGTTCGACAATACGAACCTACGCGCGGGCGCTTGAGGGCATGCAGAAAGAAGCCATCATCTGCTGTGGCCGCGACAAACCGGTATGGCGTTTGATTTGCGACGAGGGACATTACCTTAATGGTACGGACCTGGCGCCACCGCCGCTTGCGTTTTTTTCCGCCGGAATGGCGTCGATATTTACATCGGTCATTGACGACGAGTTAAGTAAATCCAATTTCAAACACAGCAATCTGATTGTGGAACAGGATGCTTACTACGCGATGGACGGTTCGGCGTTGCGTGGCACGATGAAAGCGACCGCGGATTCGGTCGTACTGCGCATCAGTTCAGCCAGCGACATCACTGACAAAGACATGGCCGATCGACTGTCCGCCGCGATTTCGCGCACAGTGGTGGAATCGCTGATGCAAACTTGTCTTACCGATACGTTTTCCATTAACCGAAATGGTGCAGCAATGTCGACCGGCGATGTTCACCCGTCAAGCGCACCGGACCCGGGCGACCCGGATTGGATATTTGAGCACAGCGGTGCCTCCGCGGTGCAACGCAATGAGGAGGACATCATTGCGAAACTCAAATCGGCTGAAACGGTATTCCATGCTCATCATGGGGTCGGCGCTGCCCTTAAGGAGCAGCAAAGGCGGACATTGCTGATTCGCTCACAAGTTACCTTGCGCGAAGACGGGTTGCAGAAGATCCGCGTCCAGATCCATCGGCCTGTTGGCAGTGTCTTTCAATTCCTCGTGGATGAATCTTCTAGCGGGGGTGGGGGTCGCGCGCCCGACGGCCTGTCACTAGTCGCAGCGGGAATCGCCTTTTGCTACATGACTCAACTGGGCCGATACATACAAATTGCCCGAAAAAACGTGCATCACTACAGCGTCGTTCAGGACACGCATTTCGATCTCGCGAGCGGCATCTCGTTTCCGGTGGATACCCATGTGTATTTACAAAGCGGTGAGGATGAATCGACTTGCAGAAAAATCGTTGATATGGCCGAGCAAACCTGTTTCTTGCATGCGGCCTGTAGAATGTCGAACAAGACGAAGCTGACCGTCGAGACCCGACGTGTCAGCGAATAGAGCGGCGGTGCAAACCATGGCAAGAAAATGGAGGGTCGGCAGATGAGTCTGGCGGTAGGGCTGGCAACCGCTGCATTGCTCCTCAGCGCACTGGCGATTCTACCCGGCACGCTGGGTATGACCGTTTTTACACACAACCTGGCGGCGACGGCGACGGGCGCACGATTGATTTACGAACAGTCGAAATGGGGCGCGCTCGTGTCGGTGGCATTGATGGCCGGTGCCGTCTTTACCGCGTTGCAGCGCGATTCCGTATCAGTAGCGTTCGGCGTCATCGTCATCGTATATGCGGGCATCCTCGTCTTTGGCTTCCTGATGCACGTCGGGCTGCTCTTTAAACCGGTACGCAAGCCGGTTTTCATTCCGATTGAACAGGCGATTGAGAAATACGGCGAAGACGAGGAGGTGATCGGAGTCGTCGACGTCGCCGGAACAGCGTTCGCGTTCATCACCAATCTGGCACGGCGACCGCACGTCGTGTACCAGCCCGCCGGAGACGACCCGTTCGTCATGAGTCATTGCATACTCGCACACAGTTCCATGGCTTACCCGGCACGCGGTGGTTTCTCGAAGCCCGATATTCTCGTCGTCGCCGTGCAGGCAAACAACATGGTTTTCTACGAAAAAAACAAACGTTGCGCCGTCATTCAAATCCAGAATCGATCCCGGCAGGGAGAAATCGACCTGGAAATGCTGCCCACCGTCTCTGTCAAACTGAAAACCTGGCATAGCCTGTATCCCGAGTCCCACGTCTGGGTACGCAACAAGAGCTGGCGCGATGTTTTTTATCTGCAGCTGCTAGCGCGTGCTGACGTGATCGATCCCGCCAGTCCGGTGATGATCTACCCGACCGTACGCACACTCGATGACCGTTTACCCATGAAATCTCAGGTTGTCGGCGTGCAGCTCGACAACGATGCCTGTGCCTATCCCGCCAGTTCGTTTGCAGATGTTCGACTTATCAACGACAAACTTGGCGACCGGTCGCTCCTGCTAGCATCCGCGTTCGAGGGAGATTTTATCCAGGTATTCGATCGCACTGTGGAAACCGGCCTGACACTCGACTTCGTCCCTCTGCAACATGGGGATGGCTTTACGGATACGAATACCCACTCCGTCTGGAGTCCGACGGGTACCTGTTTGCAAGGCGAACTAAGCGGCCGACAGCTTATCGTCATCCCCCATTACAACAAGATTTTCTGGTACGTATGGGCCGACTTTCACCCGGGCACCCGGGTGTACTGCGTACCACCGAGAGAAACGGATGCCCCTGCGGAGAATGCAGCATGAGCAAGACAGGTTCTTTTTCTGATATTCCCGGTACCTACGTGATGGACAGCAGGCATTGCCGCC
The DNA here is from genome assembly GCA_013151645.1 of Gammaproteobacteria bacterium. Classification (GTDB taxonomy): domain Bacteria; phylum Pseudomonadota; class Gammaproteobacteria; order Steroidobacterales; family Woeseiaceae; genus JAADHU01. The sequence continues at coordinate 28,189 of JAADHU010000063.1, forward strand.
GTGGCTATCATCTCAACATGTTTTGCATGTCGCTGAACAAAGAAGATTGCAGGCGCCGCTTTCGCGAGGATGAGACGGGTTATCTTGAACACTTCCCTATGACCACGGAGCAACGGCAGGCGGTGATCGGCCGCGACTGGCTCGGCTTGCTTCGTCTTGGCGGCAATATTTACTACACCTTCAAGCTGGCAATTTTCGATGGCTTGTCAATGCAGGAAGTGGGCGGCCTGATGTCGGGTATCAGCGAGGCTGAGTTTCAGCAAATGATGATGGCCGGTGGCCGACAACCCATAGTTACCGACCGAAAAGAGGAGCGGGAAGATCGCTAAAATCATCGCAGGCGTCTGCACATCACACGTACCATCCATCGGTGCCGCCATCGACAATGGCAAGACCGGCGATGCCTACTGGAAACCGCTTTTCGATGGCTACCAGGCGGCCAGGGACTGGATCGACAATGCGGACGCCGACGTGGCAATCATTGTATACAACGATCATGCGTCAGCATTTTCGCTTGAATTGATTCCTACCTTTGCGATCGGCGTAGCAGCCGACTTTATGCCGGCCGACGAAGGTTACGGTCGACGTCCGGTTCCCGCGGTGAAGGGCCATCCGGAACTTGCCTGGCACCTGGCAGAATCGCTCGTACTGGACGAATTCGACATGACGATCGCGAACAAGATGGATGTTGATCATGGGCTCACTGTGCCGCTTTCCATCATGTTCGACCAGCCGGATGAATGGCCGATCCCCGTGATTCCCCTGTGCGTAAACGTCATTCAGTATCCGCCACCAACCGGGCAGCGATGCTACTCGCTGGGCAAAGCTATTCGGCGCGCTGTTGACGCTTACGACGAAGATCTGCGCGTGGTGATTTTCGGCACCGGTGGCATGTCCCATCAACTCCAGGGCGAACGCGCAGGGTTGATCAACGAAGACTTTGATCGCCGCTTTCTCGATGACCTGAGCCGGGACCCGGCGCGACTGGCCAACATCCCCCACGTGGATTACATCCGTGAAGCAGGCTCCGAGGGCATTGAACTGGTCATGTGGCTGATCATGCGGGGCGCACTCGGTGAGCACGTCAGCGAAACCTACCGCCACTACCACATCCCCGCATCGAACACCGCGGCTGGCCTCATTATTCTTGAAACCGACGAGTCGACAGGGGTGACATCTTGAGCAATTTTGTCTGCGATCCGTATTCGCGGGAACTTGATTCCGATCCGTTCCCGATCTACAAACGCCTGCGCGACGAATACCCCTGTTACTGGAGCGAACCTGGCGACTGCTGGATGCTGACCCGCTATGCAGACGTTACCAACGCAGCGCGGAATTGGGAAGTATTCTCCTCAGCGAGCGGCAACATGCTCGATGATATACCGGAACGCACCGGCGTCACGCTGGGCACGACCGACCCACCCCGCCATGACCACATGCGGTCATTGATCCAGTTTGCATTTGGCCGGCAGCAAAACGAGTACCTTGTCGAACCGACGCGAGAAATTGCCAATAAGGCGATCGATAAGGCGCTGGAAGCGGGCCATCTTGAATTCATCTCGGATTATTCAAGTCCTGTCACGATAGGCGCCCTGTCCTATCTGTTGGGTATTCCCCAGGACCAGTCAGAAACTCTGCGCGCCCATGTCGTACAAATCCTGCAAACAGATCCCGAGACCCGCAAAAAGACGCAAGCGTCCATGGATTCGTTTCAATGGTTGAAAGAGTACACCGGCTCGTTGCTCGCTGCGCGCCGCGAAAAGCCGACCGACGATTTGCTGACCTATATTCTGCAGGCCGAAATTGATGGCAAGAAAATGCAGGAACTTGAAGTGCAAATGACTTCTCTCACGCTAATCATGGCGGGTGTGGAGTCCGCATCCAGCTTCATGGCGATGCTGGCCCTGAATCTGGCGGATCACCCGGACGCCCAGCGTCGGCTGGTCAATGATCCGCAACTGATGCCCCAGGTGATGGAAGAGTCGCTGCGATATAACACCTCGGCGCAGCGTTTCCGGCGTACGGCAAGCCGGGACTTTGAGTTACACGGAGAGACTATCCGGGCGGGAGACAAGGTCATGAACTGTTACGGCGCGGCCAACCGGGATGAGCGACAATTTCCCGACCCGGACACCTACGATATCGATCGCCGTCCGAAACAGCACCTGGGTATGGGCACTGGCAAACATGTTTGTATTGGTGCGCCATTTGCGCGGATGCTGGTCAGAACGGCGATGAGCGCGTTTCACGAACGAATCCCCGAATATCATCGCGTCGCCGATCAACTTGACTGGATTCCGTCGACCACTTTTCGCAGCCCGGTCGCCCTGGATCTGGAGCTACCCTGAGCCGACGCAGCGATGAACGATCCGCTCTAACGGTTCGGTGCCGACGGTCAGGAGTCCCGAATTGCGCGCAGAACCAGGTTCTCGAGCAGCGAGATTTTGAAATGATTGTAGTTGAGAGGAACCGCGCCGCGCGCTGCTGAACCGGCCGCCAGCCTGGCGGTCTCTTCGTTTTTTGCACTGCCCCTTGCGATGTCTTCAGCCACGGACATGCGACGCGGCACACACTCCACACCGCCGCAGGCAATGCGAATGTCCTGGATGATGTCGTTCTCAACCTGTATCGCCGCCGCTACGTTCACCAGAGCGAAATCCCAGGTATTTCGATCGGCCACTTTTTCGAAATAGAATCTTGCTCCGGCCCAGGTATTCGGTATCCGAATGGCCGTCAGAATTTCGCCCGCTTCGATGACCGTCATTCGCTCTATATCGGTGTCGGGACCAATGAAAAAGTCTTGTGCGGAAACAGTGCGCTCGCCAGCCTTGTTTTGAATCACCATGCTCGCATCCAGCACCACCAGCGCCGGAGCCAGATCTGAAGGTGAAACCGCCACGCAGCGATCGGCCCCGAACAGGCAATGTTCACGGTTCATGCCCTCAGGGGTATCGGCATAGCAGGTACTGCCGCCCGCCCGATAACAATCAATACCGCTGCGGTAGTACCAGCAGCGAGTATCCTGGCAAACGTTGCCACCGATTGTGCCCACATTTCTGATCTGCGGGCTCGCCACTCGCGATGCGGCATCCGCAAGCACCGCGTAACGACTCTTGATGAGCGTGTTTTCTTCGATTTCCGTCACAGTCGCCAACGCACCGATCTCAAGCCCCGAATCCGTTTCACGAATGCCGCGCATCGATTCGATACGCGACAGGTCAACGACAGCGCCGGGCCGCTTGGCCCGATCCTTGAACCAGTCAAGACTGTCCTGCCCGCCCGCAATCAGCCAACCGTCCGGGCCGAGTTTGCCGGCCAGCTCCAGTGCACCCGCAATATCGGCCGGTTGGTAAAGCTCGAATCTTGTCATCATGTCTTTTGCCACAGCCGTCTCCCGTTCAGAATGTGTAAACCTGCAGTGGCTTATGAGACTGCTTTCGTTCAGCAATCGCGTTAATGATCATGTCCGGCACGATCGGTGTCCGATTGAAATAGTGCCCGCCAAGCGCATCCGAGATCGCACAGATCAATGCGGACGCGGCGCAACCCATAACCGGTTCCCCCATACCGCGGATGCCCATCGGATTCTGCGGATCGGCGATGTTGACGGCGTCCGTACCCAATGTTGAAGGCACGTCGAGATACGAAGGTGGTTTCGCCTGGTTAAATCCCACGTTTGCCGCCAGTCCGTTCTGCGGGTCATAGACGATACGCTCGGTCGTGGCCAGACCAATGCCCATAACGGCACCGCCTTTCACTTGGCTGGCAAGTCCGAGCGGGTGAATCACGGTGCCACAATCAATGACGCCGTTGTAATCGAGAATTTCAAATCGCCCGGTTTCCGTGTCGAGTTCAATGACCATGAAACCGGCCGCCAGTGCAGGCGGCGTCGCGTCAAGCGCATAGTTGTCTTTGGCCACGCCGATCAACCCGCTGCCGGCGATGGCCTTGGCCGACGCGCTCGTCATTGGATTCAGGTCATCCGGAATCTCATGGCCGGCATATTTACCGCCCATATCAATAGCGCGCTGGGCCGCCTGGGCGTAACTCAGACGCTTCGTGGCATCCGCCTTCGAGAACACCGTTTCTTCGCCGATATCATATTCGTCGACTGAACCACCGAACTCCGCCGCCGCAATCTCCAGCAATTTTTGCCGGGCGTCCATCGCGGCCGCATGGTTGCTGCGCGACATGGTAAAGCTGGTGTTGCTGCCAAACTGACCGAAATTCCAGGGTAGATGCTTGCGCGTATCGCCACGTTCGATAACGCAGTTCTCCCACTTGCATTGCAGCACTTCCGCAACCACGCGCGACGTTGCTGCATAGGAGTAAGTGCCGAGATTGCCAATACCCGAATGAATGTGAAGGCGTCCATCGGGTGCGATGCGCACGAGACCGTCAAATCCGGCGGCGCCGGCCGAATGATAGGCCTGCCCGACGCCGACGCCGATCACCTTGGAGCCGTTGCGCTCACCGCTGCGTTTTTTCGTCCGCTCCCAATTGAATGCCAGAGCCCCCTTGTTCAACGCTTCGGTCTGGTAGGCGCTGGTGACGGCTCGCTGGCGACCACCGAAAATAGTGTCGTTGTTCGGCGCGTTTATTCTTCGAATCTCGAGACGGTCGATGCCGAGTTCCCGGGCGGCCTTGTCCAGCAAGGGTTCCATCACCATCGCAATCTGGTTTTGGCCCGGTCCACGCTGTGCGCCGCCGGGCGGTGTATTGGTCAGGATGGGGATGCCACGATATTGCATGGCGTTCGGTTGATAGCAGATCGATACGGCCCCAGCGGCACTGTTGAAATCAGGGTAACCATTGTGCGGTCCACTCGATTGCACGATGTACAAATCGACGGCGGTTACTTTTCCACTACTGGCAACACCCAGTTTCACCCGCCCCTGGAAACCGGCTCGATTCGAGCCCAGGTAGTATTCTTCGGCGCGACTGATGCGCATCATCACTGGGCGGCCAATCTTTTTCGACATATGTGCAGGCAATGCCATGATCGGGTAAGCCGCACCTTTGGAACCGAAACCACCGCCACAGTACTCCGCGATGTAGACCAGGTCCCGCGGTTCGATGCCGATATAGGCGGCCAGACCGGGAATCATGAAACTCTGACTTTGCGACGATCCAAAGAGAAAACACTTGCCATTCTCCCAGTAAGACATCGCGCTGCGCGGTTCCATGCTGTGGTGTGAATTACTGGCGGTTACAAACGATTCATCGTAGACCACGGCGGCCTCAGAAAAGGATTTCTCCAGATCACCGTAAGACCACTCACTCACCGCTTTTCCAGTCATCGGAAACTGGTCGGGATCTGCGGAGGCAAAGTCTCGAGCAGTCCACTTTATTTCCTGCAACGGTATACCCATGCTGGCGACGTTGCCCGCCGCCTGTGCATTGGTACCGCCGGGGTAAAGACTTTGCAGCGGGTCGAGCACGAAATCCAGCGGTTCAATGTCGTAGCGGATTTTCTCCAGGGCATCGGCTGCGGTCGTTTCATCGATCGCAGCGACGGCCAGGATCGGAGCGCCGACATAACGAGGCGTATTGGTCAGAATCGCCTGCGCGGCGCCGTCCATTGCCGGTACGTCGTCTGCGGTCAGCACACCGACGACACCGTCCATCGACATGGCATCGCTCACATCAATATTCGATACCTGTGCGTGCGGCATCGGACTGAGGAGCATCTTGCAGTAAACCATTCCCGCGGCGCTGAAATCCTCGGCATATTTTGCTTTGCCGGTCACCTTGCCGCGAATGTCCGGGGGCGTGAAGTCTTTGCCGATAAGCGAGTAAGCCATTTCAGATCACCTCCGCCGCGCGCATCACGGAATTCAGGTAGTGGTCGTAGGCACCGCAACGACAAAGATTTCCGGACAGTGCCCGCCGCGCTTCGTCGCGCGTTGGTTTGGGATTTCGTTCCAGTAACACCACCGTCGACATGATCTGTCCGGGCGTACAAAACCCGCACTGCGGGCCCAGTTCGTCAATGAATGCCTGCTGTATCGGGTGCAATTCCCCATCGGGGCCTTCCAGCCCTTCGATCGTACGCACCGATCGTGAGCCCACTGTGTGCGTCAACGTCGAGCACGAATAATTCGTCATGCCGTCGATCACCACCGTACAGGCGCCGCATTCTCCACGATCGCAGGCGAGCTTGGTCCCGGTTAGCCCCAGCTTGTAGCGTAGTGTCATGGCCAGTGTTTCGTTGGGTAGTACATCAACACGACGAATCCTGCCATTCACGTTCAACGAAATCAGCCGTTCGACGCTGCCTGCTGCAGGACCCTCGCCCGGGGCGCAACCCGACAGCAGGTATCCGGAAGATGCAGCGACGGCACCCGACGCAATAACCCCTTTGATAAACGCGCGCCGGCTTGAGCGGAATGCCGATAGTCCGGGCGGATCCGCCTCATTCAACGAATCCCCCGGAAAGTAAGTCGTGGGATCTTTCATTCTGGTTACCTCCGCGCCCATCGGCTGACACTAGACAATTTCTTCTTGTGGGTAAAGCGTGTGAAAGTATCGCTTCATTCTAGACCGATTATTGATCAAAAGTGCGGCCAGACGAAGTCACTCAGCGGGATATCTTGCTGTGCGAAACAGACGCCGGTTCGCGCGACAGCCAATTTCGCTATCATGGCAACGGAGCCAGACTACTTTTCTGACCGGAATACGCAATATGGCAACAGGCATAACACGCGATCAGACAACCGGCGCGTCCGGCGAATCCTACGATACCGTCGCGAAAATACTGCACTGGCTCATCGCGGCCATGGTTGTTTTACAATTCGTACTCGCGAATCTCGCGGAAGGCGCAGAGGACGCGGGGTCCAAATTCCAGCAACTGGTGCTGCTGGCCAATCACAAATCCGTCGGTATCACGATACTTTCGCTTGCACTCATTCGGTTGGGGTGGCGCTTCATGCGTCCACCACCTGCGCCGTTGCCCATGCCGGTATGGCAAAGCAGGACCGCCAGTATCAGTCATTGGTCGATGTATGCCCTGATCGTCCTGATTCCATTGAGCGGCTGGATGTTCTCTTCTGCTGCCGCCGTTTCAGTCAGCTGGTTCAATTTTTTTCAGTTACCGGATCTGGTCGCCGCTAATGAGGGGCTGGAGGAGTTGTTCAAAGAGACGCATGAAATTCTTGCGAACCTGCTTGGCGTGCTTGCCTTGATTCATTTGGGTGCCGCGATGAAGCACACCTTCGTCAATCGCGACGGCGCGATCCGCCGCATGTCATCGACGTTGACTCTGGCGCTTTTCGTGATTGTTATTGTCCTGGGTGTGCTTGGGTTGACCCGGGTTGGACGCGCCAGTGAAACCCCTATGGATCGCTTGTTGGACGCAAAAACCTCAGCGGCAGGGTTACCGCAATGGCGGATCGACTATACGAAAAGCTACATTCGATTTATTGCCGAGCAGGCCGGTGCAACATTTGAGTCCGAATGGAAGGACTGGCGAGCCGCCCTGTATTTTGATGCAGCACACCTGGATGTCAGCTCATTCGACGTCACGATAAGCACGAGTTCTGTCGATACACTGGATCAAGAACGCGACGAAACACTCATGGAGCGCGAATGGTTTGACGGTGGTAATTTTCCACAGATACTCTATCAAGCCGCGTCGTTTTCACCGCGTCCGGGCGGCGAGTTTTCCGCGAGCGGTGAAATTCAGATCAAGAATGTGACTGCACCCGTGGAGTTAATGTTCAGTGTCCGCCAGGACGGTGATCAACGGACGCTGCAAGGTAACGCGACGCTGGACCGGATAGCACTCGGTGTTGGTACCGGCGATTGGGAAGATACCACCTGGGTCGGTCAATTCGTCGAAGTTAAGGTGCACGTCGAAGCGAGTATTGAGGGTCAGGATCAAGATTAGGGTGCGCGTGCAGTTGTCCGGTTAATGAGCGACAGGGAAGACCACGTTGCACTGGCCGGTACCGGAACTCGGAAAATACTCCGTATAGACCTCGCCCTTGCCGTCATAGGAATCCCAGCCCAGGAGCCCGAACAGCATCGCCGTGTCGTGCATGCCTCCCTCGCCTGTGCAATCACGCGCGTACTTGGGCAACATTTCGAGGAATTCCTGAATCCGGCCCTCTTGCCACATCGCCATCACCATCCGGTCAACGTCTTCATTGAACGGGTCGCTGATCTTGAAAAGATAGTCGTTTACAATTGCGTTTGGCGGAATGCGATGGGACAGTGAACCACTGGCGAGAAACGCAACGCGGCGATCTGAAGCGGACACGGCGGCGGCAATCGCTTCACCGACGATACGCGACTCAGCAAGCTCTGCATCGTACATCCAGCCCGCGATTGAGATGAGTTGCATGGACTCGCCCACGTCCATGTAATGCATGGGTACCAGCGTCCCATATTGCAACGGCAGCGTTTCCACATCTCTGTGGCAAAGCGTCTCCGTGCCGGCTGCGGTCGCAATATCCGCAATAGACTGACCGAGCTCGGAATCGCCAAGATGGCTGTAGGGCATATCACTCAGAAAATGCGGAAATTCCGTGCTGGTGAATATTCCTTTCATTTTCGGATTGGCGTTGATGTGATAGCCCGCATTCACCAACCAGTGGGTGTCGGCAATGATGATGGTATCAACCTGCCGTTCGCGACACAGGTCACCAATGCGCTTCAAACCGTCAATCGCCGCAACCCGGCATCCGTGATGCGGTCCGGGCCTATCCGAAATAAACATCGACGGCACATGCGTTACTTTCGCGGCAAGTACGATCTCTCCCATCACACACTCCTGTCCACCTCTCGTTGGACGATGCTAGATCATCAAGAACGCTGCCGGCAGTCGTATTTTCCGAGGGGCCGACTTGTTACGCCTGGTGTTTCCCTTTTTCCCAGCCGAATGAGTCACCGATCACATCGCTCGCGACTTGCGCGGGCAATTCCTCAAGTTCGGTCGCCATGGTGTCGTTCCAGCGGTTAAGAAAACCGAACAAGGCGATCGATGCCACAATTTCGACCACCTGCCCTTCGTCAAAATACTGGTAGAGCTCGTCGAATTGCTCCTGCGTCGCCTCACTCGGCGCCAAGGCGCCGCTGTATGCCAAACGCAGTGCGGCTTTCTCAGCGGCACTAAACAAGTCGCTGTGTTCAAACTCCCATACCTTGCTGATTTTCTCTTCGGACGCGGCATAGATTTTCGACAAATTTGCCATGTGTGCCTGGCAGTAACGACATCCGGCAACCTGGCTGGCAATGAGGCTGACCAGCATCTTGAGTTCTTCATCCACGGTGCCGTCATACAGGACTGCCTGATTAAGCTGCATGAACGCACGGACGATGTTCGGCCGACGCACCATCGTTTGAATACTGTTGGGCGTAAAGCCCCGCGTCTTTTTGTAATGTAAGAAACGCTCCTGAATATCCTCAGGCAAATCATCAAAGGGTAAAGGTTGCATATGAGCCAAAACGATTCTCCACTACATCAAAAGATAAATCCGACCACACGATTCCGGGAGCCGACAACCACGATCAAGGACAGGCGCGGTGAGGCCAGCCTCTGAGACCGTGCCCCGCCCGGATGCGGGGCCCGAGCTTACAGGGACGTACTCGCAGCGCGTCTCAGAGGCTGGACTCACTGCGACTGTCCGCAACAGAATCCACAATCGCTGTTTTACACGATGTCGAAGCGGGCAACAGTACACCCAACCGCAAAAATCGGTAGCTCCGCCGTATAGAACTGCAAGTCACCCAGTCCGGCCGCTGCCGCCGCCGCGGCGATGAAAGTACGAATTTCAAAGCCACCCTGCCCGGCATTGCGATAGGTCTCCTCGTCCGTGTAGGCAAGCAATGCTTCTTTGTCATTGCGCATGAGTCGATCCAGAAAATCCCGGTCCCAGGGTTCGTTAATTTTGCCGGAGTCCGGTGTTGCCGGCCAGTGAGAAATCCCACCCGTTCCAACCAGCGCGATTTTCTCGGGAACTGAATCGCAGGCGCGCCGTAAGGCTTCGCCAAATGCCCAGCAACGATGCAGGGGACTTAACGGAGGCCCCTGGCAGTTAATGTTGACCGGGATAATGGGTAGATCGTAGTCCGGCGTCAGGAAATGGAGTGGCACGCTGATGCCGTGATCGAACTTCCACTCCTGTGCGTACGCGGTATCCACTGTCTGCATGACTTCGCGAGCGATGCGAAGACCGATATCAGGGGCGCCGGGAATGCTTTGCTTTTCGATCGCCAGCCACTCGGGGTCTTCAATGGGGCCCTCATAGCGATCACCGATGCCGATGCAGAAAGCCGGCATGTTATTCATGAAAAAATTCGCGAAATGTTCGGCCGCAATAACAATCAGAGCGTCGGTTCCGGCTGCGGCGATATCCTGACGCTGTTGCTCGAGTGCGGCATAAAACTCCTCGCGCTTGTCAATATTCTCGACGAGGTGAGCACGACCGGTTATTCCCGGTGCGTGACTGAGGACGCCGGAGTAAACGAGACTCACCGGTTCTTTTCCTCATCCGTAAAACTGCTGCCGCCACCGGTCATCGCGTATACCCCGTCACGAACGGCGCCATGTTTTTTTATGCCCTCACGCATCATGTTGAGATAGTCAAACCATTCGATACCAAGGAAGGCCGCATAGTGCATGAGGATCTGACCATTGACGCCAAGCACATACAAAAGCCCGATATCGCCTGCATTGAGCGCTGCTTGCTCTTCGTCGGTGAGATCGTATTCATGCAGCAGTCCGGGCAGATCATCGCGGTATTTTTCCTGCGCGAGTTCACCTCGGTTGAGTTCAAATAGAAACTTCTGCAAATGGTAGAGGCTCACCTACTCTTCCCCGGAACGCTTCGCCATGTATGCCCGCAAATTGTTTTGTTTCCAGCGCAGATCCGCGTCCAGTTCCTGGATTTCAAAGGAGATAGCGAGTGGCGTAGCCGCATAGATCGGCCCAAGATATTTGCACAAAGTCTCGAATAACGTTTCGCCGATCGCCTTACGCACGTCAAATGCGCGGCCCGGCGCCAGGCGAAGCACCAGGCTTAGAAATGCATTGTCCGGATGCCCATCGGCAATTTGATAATATCGGCGAGCAACGGCACGAGTGCGTAAGCCACCGACCGGCAATGCTTCGATGTCGGCGGCGGCCTCGTGCAGTACACGAACCAGCTCCTTAATATCCAGGCTCGCGTCGAGATTCTGTGAATATTCTACGGTCAAGTGTGGCATGTCACTCCAGTAAGAAGACGACTTTTTTGAATTAACTTAACATGTTAAGTATACTGCTCAGCCTGCCGACGTCAAGCAAGCCCGAACAGCAAACAACAAGGAGACTGCAGCATGTCCGATCTGGACCGGATCAAAGGATCCATTCCACCCATAGTGACACCGATACGCGACGGCGCAGTCGATTATGACGCATACGCCGGACTGGTTGAATTTCAGGTTGCAAAAGGCTCGCACGGCATCCTGGTCAATGGCACCACGGCGGAACCATCAACGTTGACCATCGATGAACGCAATCGGCTGGTCGACGTCGCGGTAGCAACGGTAAAAGGACGGATTCCGATCGTCGCCGCCACCGGATCCCAGTCTTTGGCCGAAACGGAGCAGTTGACAGCGCACGCGGTCAAGGCGGATGTTGATGCACTGCTTATCGTTACACCGTATTACATCAAGCCGCCACAACGCGGCCTGCTTGAATACTACCTGCGACTGGCCGCTCAACATGAAACACCCTGGATGATCTACCACATTCCTGGGCGCACCGTAGTCAATGTCGAGCTCGATACCTTGAAGGAAATTCAAGACAGGTCGGCGCATTTTGTCGGCATGAAACATGCGGTTAATGACCTTGGATTCGTGACTGAATGTCTCAGCGCACTCGGTGATGATTTCAAGATCTTCGTCGGCCTGGAAGAGCTCTCGTTCCCGGAGATGACCATTGGTGCCTGCGGGCTTATGAATGCTGTCGGCAATCTACGTCCCGATATTCTGGCCAGGATGTGCCAGGCCGTATGGGACAGTGACCTCAAGACGGGTCGCGATCTGCATCAGCGGCTGCTGGAAATTAACCAGGCCGTGTTCTACGACACGAATCCGATACCGATTAAGTACATGATGAAGAAACTCGGCATCATGCCGGGCAATGAGCACCGGCTCCCCATGGCAGCGGCTACGCCCGCCCTGGAAGAACGACTCGATGGCGTACTCGAACGCGCCGGTTTGATAAAAAACGGGAGTGTTGTATGAAGTTTCTAAGTTACCAGCATGATGGTCGAAAGACCTTTGGTGCCGTGATCGGCTCGGGCGTTGTCGATCTTGGCAAACGTCATACTGAACTTGCCGATCTCCGCGATGCGATTCGGGCAGACAAGCTGGGAGACCTGGCGCTGGAGGCAGGCGACACCGCAACCGATGTCGATCTGACCGAAATCGAATACCTTCCGACGATCCCTAATCCGGAAAAAATTATTTGTATCGGCGTCAACTACGCGAACCGAAACGAAGAGTACAAAGACGGTTCGTCGGCACCGAAATACCCCAGCGTCTTCATGCGCACTCGAGAATCGCTGGTTGGCCACGAACAAAACATCATGGACCCGCCGGAATCCGAACAACTCGATTACGAAGGCGAGATTGTCATCGTCATTGGCAAGGAGGGCCGACGCATCCCGGAAGACAAGGCACACGAACATATTGCGGGGCTGACGATAATGAATGAGGGCTCCGTTCGCGACTATCTGCGACATGCCAAATTCAACGTTACCCAGGGAAAGAATTTCGCGAACTCCGGATCGCTGGGGCCCTGGATGGTAACGCCGGAGGACGTTTACGCGCTACGCGACCTCCAGGTCGTCACCCGAGTCAATGGCGAGGAACGACAAAATGACGTCACCAGCAACCTGATGTTCCCATTTCGCTATCTGGTTAGTTACCTGTCAACGTTCTATCACCTGAAGCCTGGCGACATTATCGCGACCGGCACGCCAAATGGGGCCGGCGCCCGATTCGATCCTCCGAAATACCTCAAGGATGGCGACGTCGTTGAAGTTGAAGTACCCGGAATCGGCATCCTGCGTAATACCGTAGTGACCGAGACAGGTCTTTGACCCGATTGACAGGGAACCTGGCGGAAAAAGATGGCGCGATTATGCGGGATTTCCAACACTCGCTGCCGATGGCACTACTGAAAGCGAGGGAAGCCGCCATGTCGCGCTTTCGACCGATGTTGCGAGAGCATGGCCTGACCGAGCAACAGTGGCGCACCGTAAGAACGATATCCGCTGACGAAGGCATCGATGCCAGCGAATTGGCCAGACGCAGTTTCCTGCTTTCGCCCAGCCTGACTCGAATTCTGCAATTTCTCGAACGTAAGAACATAGTCCGCCGTTCCTCCGACCCAAACGACCAGAGACGCTCGGTGTTTGTTCTCACCACGAAGGGCCGAAAACTATTCTCGGAAATCGCGTTTGACAGCGAAATACTTTACCGCGAAATAGAACAGGATTTCGGACTCGACAAACTGGAACAGCTTTACGGGCTGTTGGCCGAATTTTTCAAACTGGCCCGTGCAGACGAATAATAGCGGCGTCAGAATACCGAGCTGGCGAACCTGTCAAGTCAGCAATTCATCCACCCGCGCGATCATTTCGTCCTTGTCATACAGATCGAAATAGATCGAAGCCATGACATTCTGCGGTCCGAAGAAAAATCGTTCATAGAGAACCTGCCGATTGCCAAATCCCGATACTGCGACATCGTGTGCCAGCCGAAATAGCGCGATTCGATCCTTGCTGTTGAGATTGACTGTCTGAAAATACCGTTCCACATCGTCGGAGATTTGCCCGGTCAGGTCGGCCTCACTCGGCGTCGCCATCAGCGAACTCGAACCCAGTAGCTGCACCAGTTCGATCAGGCGCGGGTACATCTTGGGGAACAGGTTGCGCGACGTATCCAGCGGTCTGCGCAGCGGCATGTAGTGACCGTACTGGTCCTTGTGCGCCTGCTGCTCGGCGGAAAACCGAAAGGCACGTATACTTTCTGCAACCCACATAGCTTCCGCGATCTGCCCCTTAACGGCCATGTCCTTGTCCTTGCCGGACGCCCTGGCGATCGCACACAACAAGCCCACGATGAACTCCGCTTTCGCCAGTTTTCCACACACCACCTGATGCATCATGTGTATGACCGCATTGGTTTCGGCAAACGCACGATTGCAAAGAAGCGGATCGCGGTACATGAAAACTCGTTCCCACGGCACCAGAACGTTATTAAACGTCACTACCGCGTCCATTTCTTCGAATCTCGATGACAACGGCGCATCGAATGTCGACTTGCCGTGGTCATAAGTATCACGACAGATCAGGCGCAGACCGGGTGTACTAACGGGAATAGCGAAGGCAAAGGCGAAAGGGATATTCTCCTCAGCTGCCCTTAACAATGTCGATGGAAAAACCTCGATTTCATCCGCGTGCGGCCCGAGCGTCGCCAGCAGGCGCGCACCGTCCACGACGATACCCGCATCGGTCTCCTTCACAACCTGCAGCGCTACTTTGCCGCTGTATTTCCCTTCTTTGGCTTGCGAAAAGTTATACGTTGGATTGACGAGTGTGTGGGTAAGCACTTTGTCGTTACTGCGCACATACTCGTAGTAGTTGCGCATATTCTCGGCATATTCCGGTTTGCCTTCTTCCAGAAATTTCGCACCGTTCGCAAAAGCCATGACCGATGCGTTTTTGTAGTCCGGCGTTCGACCGAACATTCCGTTGGACCAGGTTGCCCACTCATAGAACGCAGCGCCACGACGGACGATGTCTTCTTTCGACTCCGGCTTGAGGAAGGACATGGCGTAGCGTTTGCCGTTTTCTGCGTAGCTAAGGACATCCTGCAAGCCAGGGTCGAATTGCTTGTCCATGAAACTCGCCAGCGTCTGCGCGCCACGGCACAGACCCGGATGCGCAGTCACGTCGGTGACTTTCTCACCCTCCATCCAGACGTCCCGATCGTCCCGCAGTCCTTGCAGATACTGTTCGCCGTTTCGAATGCCGTCACCGCTTGCCATAAATTGACCTACTTAATTGGTACATTAGTGACTAAACTATTGATTATCGCTGATCGCTGTCAAGTCTGTTCGTCATCGGACACAACCAGAGTACAAAATGGATAACCAGAAAACGGCACAATTCGTCAACAGCCAATGGGACGATTCCATCATTCCCGAGCTTTGCGAATACATCAAAGTACCGAACAAATCACCGATTTTTGACCCGGACTGGGAAGAGCACGGCTTCATGGAGCAGGCTGTGTCAATGTTCGAGGGCTGGTGTCGAAAGCAGCCCATCGAAGGCATGCAGATCGAGGTGCTTCGAATCGAAGGGCGTACACCACTGCTGTTCATCGATGTGCCGGGCGCTTCCGACGATGTCGTTTTGTTATACGGCCATTACGACAAACAACCCGAGTTTAAAGGTTGGGATGAAGATCTGAGCCCCTGGGAACCCGTCTTGAAAGAAGGCAAATTGTACGGTCGCGGCGGGGCAGACGATGGTTATGCCGTCTTCGGATCGCTGACGGCTATACGAGCGTTACAGGAACAAAACATTCCACATGCCCGCTGCGTCATTCTCATCGAAGGTTGCGAGGAAAGCGGCAGTTTCGACCTGCCCCACTACATCGACATGCTGGGTGATCGTCTCGGCCGCCCGAGTCTTGTGGTGTGCCTGGACGCGGAATGCGGCAACTACGAGCAACTCTGGTGTACAACGTCTCTGCGCGGAAATCTCGTCGGCACACTCGAGGTCGACGTACTGCGAGAAGGCGTGCATTCCGGTGCCGCCAGTGGCATCGTACCCTCCAGTTTCCGTATTCTGCGAAAACTCCTCTCGCGGATTGAAGCGGAGAGCGACGGCCGAATTTTGCCGACGGAGTTATACGCTGATATTCCCGAACAGCGCCTGCAACAGGCCGAAAAAGCGGCTGACGTCCTCGGTGATTCCGTGTACCGGAAATTTCCGTGGGTCGATACCGACTCACAGCCCGCAGACAGCATGCTGGAACTCATGCTCAATAACACATGGCGACCAACGTTAAGCATTACGGGGGCGGATGGGCTGCCATCGATTGGCAACGCGGGCAATGTGCTGTTACCCGGCACGATACTCAAACTGTCTTTCCGGCTGCCGCCTACAACCAATCCGGACGACGCGGCACAGGCCGTCAAGACAGTGCTTGAGCATGAAGCACCTGCCTTTGCCAGCGTTCGTTTCAACATCGAATCGGCCATGGCTGGCTGGAACGCACCGGCTGTTGCCTCGTGGCTGGAAGTCTCGATGCAGGCGGCCTCGGAAGCCTTCTTTGGCAAACCTTCGATGTACATGGGGACCGGCGGCAGTATTCCGTTCATGGGCATGCTCGGTGAGAAATTCCCGGACGCACAGTTTCTGGTCACCGGCCTCCTCGGTCCCAATTCCAACGCACACGGCCCAAACGAGTTCCTGCATATTCAAACCGGCAAACACCTGACCAGTTGCGTTGCCCGCGTATTGATGGATCATCATGTTCGCTAGGCAATGCCACGAGACGGGCCGACTTTAGGGATCGAATGGTAAAGCGATGAATACACCACAGGACAAGAGCGAACCGGACAACTGGGTAAATCGCATTGAGTTGATCACCGCCGCCATCCTGCAAGTCGGCATTGGTCTGATGAGCGTCGGCGCCATTTTCGAAGGTTTATGGCGGATCGCGTTCTCAGGTTCAATCGTTTTGCTGTTGACGTTCTCGCCGGCCATCATTGAACGTCGGCTGCGGGTACCGCTACCGGTCGAATTCACTTTGTTGACCTGTCTGTTCCTGTTCGCCAGCTTCGTACTGGGCGAAATAAGCGGTTTTTATGAGCGCATATGGTGGTGGGATCTCGTGCTGCACGGTACCTCGGCCATGCTGACCGGGTTCATCGGCTTCCTCGCCGTGTACGTATTTCACATGACCCGCCGCATCCAGGTAAAACCCCTGCACATCGCAGCGTTTACGTTCGGCTTTGCGGTCACCATCGGATCACTGTGGGAAATATTCGAATTTCTGATGGACTGGTTTGTCGGTACAAACATGCAAAAATCCGGCCTGACCGATACGATGACCGACATGATTATCAATGCCTTCGGCGCGTTGATTGCCGCTTCCGTCGGCTTCTTCTACGTTCGCAACGGCGACAGCCAACTGGGTCAGCGCCTTCTGCGGAAGGTCGCCACAAAGAAAGGACTGGACATCGAGCCCCCTGACAATGAGCCGCCCTCCGTCGATGGACATTGACGGGGTACGGGCGCGAGCATCCCTGCACTGACCGGCTACGGATACTGGCGGTAGTAAAATTCCGGAACAATCAGATCGTATTGAGGCTGCAGGTACATAACGATATCGATGAGCTCCTGCACCGTCATGAAATCGTTGTATACGTACATCTTCGAAACCCCGTCCACCGAAACGAGATCCTTGGGATAGCCGTCCGCGAGTTTGTGTGACGGGTTGATAATGGCGGTGACCAGTTCGCCATAAGTCTTGACCCTCGTGACGGCGCCGCCGAGTTCGACAAATGGCGGCTCCGCCATCGGAATGACCGGCAGTTCCACACCGGCAATTGTATGGCACTGGTGACACTGCATATAGAGGAACGCTTCCCGACCGGCCACTGGATCGCCGTCGGGCAGGCTAAATCCTTTCTCGGACATCGGATCCCTGTCGCAGCCGACCAGACCCGCTGCAAGAATACCGGCTAAAGACAGAATTATGACTTTTTTCATCTCAATACTCCCGCTGATGTGCCATCCGGAATAATTGATAGCATGAAAATCCTCACGACATAATCGGGGAAAACCGCAGTATTTCTCCGCACGCAGCCGGTGCCGTACGTGCTGTCTTTCGACGATGAGCTACCAGCCGCTCACGCGATCCGCAATTTTCGAATCGGTCATATTGGTCAGCCTCTGCATCCGTAGCCTGGATCAGGGCCGAAACGGTGAGGAAAATTGCTGCTCTCGTGCGGATGTTTTCGGCGTGTAACGACCAGAAAACCATAACTCCCCCCGATCATACGAACAATTCTGCGTCGTTCGATAAACGCGACAAATAGAAACACATTGCGCCTGTCCATCAGCTGCCGGCGTATCCGTACACCTAATCCACATGTTGTATACTTTCGCCTGCCGCGCGCTGGGCGTGTTCGTCGATGCACTTGAAAACGACAGCCTTGCAAGAAAAATCCCACAACCCGATACAGGTAGAACGCGACCATGAGCAAGGATCATTCTGCGACACCCCTGTCGATTATCATGCCGGCGAAAAATGAAGCAGCGGTAATTGCGACGACGGTCGACACCGCAAAGGAAAATTTTCCACATGCCGAGATCATCGTTGTCGATGACGGTTCCGACGACGATACGGCGGCTTTGGCGGAACAAGCGGGAGCCCGGGTTGTTCGACATCCCATCAGTCTTGGCAACGGGGCGGCAATCAAAGCAGGCGCGCGTGCTGCGAAAGGAGAAGTGCTCGCCTTCATGGATGCGGACGGCCAACATTCTGCCGAAGAGATCAATCGTTTGATCAGCCGGCTGGATGCGGGTTACGACATGGCCATTGGCGCCAGAGATACCGGGTCCCATGCCAGTATCGGCCGACTTTTCGCGAACGGCTTTTACAACGGTCTTGCGTCACTGATGTGTGGACACCCGATCCCGGACTTAACCTCGGGTTTTCGGGTGGTCAGGGCAAGACTCTTCAGGCAGTTTCTGCATTTGCTGCCAAACGGTTTTTCGTACCCAACCACGATCACAATGGCTTTTCTCCGTTCGGGCTACCCGATCGACTTTGTACCGATTAAGGCCGCACGCCGGGTCGGCAAAAGTCACATACGCCCGATCCGGGATGGGCTGCGATTTCTCATCATCATTTTCAAGGTCATCACGCTGTACGCACCGCTGAAGGTGTTCATTCCTGTCAGTACGACGTTTTTCATGACCGGGCTCGGCTACTATGCTTTCACGTACATGACACTCGGTCGCTTTACCAACATGAGCCTGTTGCTGTTCAGTGCATCGGTCATCATATTTCTGATCGGCTTGATTTCGGAGCAGATTACGGCGCTGACGTTCAGCCGCTCATACACTGAATCGTGAATACATTTAGGCCGATTGGTGGCCGCTTACCGCCGCGGTGAAGACGACGTCGGTTGAGCTGTTCAAGGCCGTCTCGGCCGAATCCTGCAGGACACTGATTACGAATCCGACGGCGACGACCTGCATGGCGATCTCATCCGGAATGCCGAACAGACTGCAGCTTAGTGGAATCAGCAGAAGCGACCCACCGGCAACACCGGACGCTCCGGCTGCGGACAATGCAGCAACAACACTCAGAAGCAGCGCAGTCGGAAGGTCGACATTGATATTCAGTGTATTGACTGCAGCAAGCGTCAACACGGTAATCGTAATTGCAGCGCCTCCCATATTGATCGTCGCACCCAATGGAATGGATACCGCATAGGTTTTCTTGTCCAGGCCCAGTCGTTCGCACAATGCCAGGTTGACGGGGATGTTTGCAGCCGAACTTCGAGTGAAAAACGCCGTGATGCCGCTTTCCCTGAGTGCCGTAAAAACGATCGGATAGGGGTTTTCCCTGTTTCGCGACCAAACAATCATTGGGTTGACCACCAGCGCCATTATCAACATCGAACCAAGCAGTACGAACAGAATGTGCGCGTAACCCATCAACGCATCCAGGCCGGACTCCGCAAGGTTACCTGCAACCAGTCCGAGAATTCCCAATGGCGCGAAACGAATAACCACGCGCACGATACCGGTAATGACATCCGCCATATCCGTAAACGTCTTGCGAGTCGTCTCGGCCGAATGACGCAAACCCATGCCCAGCGCCACACCCCACACCAGAATGCCGATATAGTTTGCCGAAATCAGTGCGTTGACCGGATTGTCAATCAGCTTGAACAGAAGATTGTTCAGGACCTGGCCAACCCCTTGTGGTGCCTCAAGATTCAGGTCAGTTACACTGAGAGTCAGTATCGTAGGAAAGAGCGTACTCATCAGCACGGCGAGAAATGCTGCTGCAAACGTACCGAACAAGTAGAGCGTAACAACCGGTTTCAATGCTGCGCTTTCGCCGGGTTTCTGGCTGGCGATCGCCGCGGCAACGAGGACCAGCACCAGGATCGGCGCGACCGCCCTTAACGCATTAACGAACAATTTTCCCAGTATCGCGGAGGAGCCGGCCGCATCCGGCGACACCAGGAAGAGCAAAACTCCCAGAAGAATGCCTGCAGCGATCTGCAGTACCAGGTTTGTTTTCATTATTCTTTGCAGCAGGCTTTGCTCTGACATGTGGCGAATTCCCCCGGGAATGTTGAGAACCAGCGCCGGTCAGATGTCGTGTACTCCGGCCGGGCTCGCGGCATTATCGTGGAAACGGGCTTGTCTGGCCAGAGACCCGGTTTGCATACGCTATTCACGGTTATTGGCCTGCACCACCTCTATTGGATCGGCGCGTCGCAAACCGTTGGTGCGTCGTTAACGGTCTGCCGTGAGGACATCAAAACCCGCGGCTGCACTGCTTGTTGTCGATCCGGACTCCACTGCCAATCCGAGCTCACTTGCAATGAGGTGCGTTGCGGCCGTTGTTTCGCCCTCTCCCCTGAAGCCTTCTCCAACCACCAGTTTCTGACCGAGTTTGTCGACCATGTAAACGGAATAGTGGATAACATGCTTGCTCCCGATCTGGGATTGTGACGAACGACGCCTGGAGAAGCGAACGAAGTTGTTGCGCAACATCTTCCTGGTGCGAACGGAAATTCCCATGACCCGTCGTACGGTCTTAAGGTACCCAGCCTCGCCGACCACCAGTAGGGAGTTGGTAACCGCATACAAACTTCCCAGAATAATCAATGACCCGATGCCGGCGAACACACTACCGAATACGGTTTGTCCTTCCGAGAAAATAAGAAACCAGCCGGCTCCCGCGAAAACCCCACCTGCAATAGTGCCCATCAGCGCCGATAGTCTGTTCCGGCCCGCCGGGTAGAAAAGTTCAGTGCCACTCGGGCCGCGTCGAACCTCGAATATTTCTTTCGCGACCAGATCGTCAAGTCGGCTTTGTTCGCTGCCGGCACTTTGCATGTTGTAGTCAGAAAGGTCGAGAGAGCTCTCACCGGTTGCGTAGACGGGAATTTCATAGTCCCGGTCGAAATCGACTCCGGCCAGGTCCGCTTGTACGTTCAGGCGCCAAAGGTTGTAGTTATTGCCACTACGTTTTGCATCTGATTCTGCCAAGTCGCCAGGCACATCGAATCGAAACACCAGTCGCGTGCCGTTTTCTGCTGATTCCGCCTGTGCGACCTGGGAGTTCTGCCATTTGGCGGTCTCCCTGCGACTGCGGTTGTCACCGCTGCCTGAACTGTAGCTGTAAATGCTGGTCAGGGTCAGGCGAAACACGGTGCCGGGGACGTACGGCAAATTGATATCGATCACACCGCCTACGTTGCCGCCAATAGCACCGGGAAACGGATCGAGAACGACGGGCGCGGCACCAAAGCGACGCCATTCCAGCGTTCGCCGAGCCGCCCAGACAATCATGCCGATACCGACCAATGGAAACAGAAGCGCGAACAACGCCGCGTAGTTGTCCTTCTCAACAATTTCCCGATACGTCACAAAGGGCAATGGTGCTGAAATCAGGTTCCAGAATGCGGCGATCCCCCAGGTTAAATACATAGACGACTTTGAGCTGGATCGGATGGCCGACGTTTTCCAGTTGTCGTTAAGCAGCCACGGCTGTGCCTGATAAATTGAATCGGTCGTATCCGCGGGCTTTCGTGCGCGCAATACCCGAATAATCAGGCCCAGACCGACACCACCGAAAACAAACAGAAATATGGCTTTGAACCCCATCAATCCCCAACGCAATTCCCGGTCGATGATGGAATCGTTCGGGTTTTCAGGGTTAACGTACACTTGGACCAGTTCGCCGCGACTCCACAGCGTACTGAGACGCCTGCCGAGGTCCGTCTGGTAGTCGCCGATGTTGTCCGCACCGCCTGCTATCGCTACCCGGTCGTTCGCATATTCCTGACCGCGATACTGATAGGTATAGGTGGCGAAGGCTTTGTAGGTACTCGTGTCATCGCCGGGGTAGGTCTCGTAGCCCGCATCGCTCAAATAAGCCTGAACCGGCACCCAGCTTTGCATCTGCCAGCTTTCCATCATTTGTCCGCTGATGGCGAAAAGCATCCAGACACCAACACCGAAAAACGGCAGTGTGAAGAGAAAAAGAACAACCTTGCCTTTCATTACGATCAGTAACCCCTGGCATGTACATCCAGCGAGACAGAGCGTACCAGCCGATATTTTTCGCTACTGTGATTTCCATCGCAGCTCAAAGGCCGGGGGGAGGAAGCGCAGAAAACTTCTGCCCGATATTCGAACCCTGAATGCAAGCGAACATCTGAGAACAGGAACGAAGCGGAGTTCATCTCGCTCACATTCCGTCGACCAGCGCCAGATTAAGCCGCCGCTTCACCTGCCCACCGACTAAATCCTGATTGGAAGGTCGCGCGCCCGAATGCCGCTCGCGGCGAAAATCGCGTTGCCGATCGCCGGCGGAATCGAAACTAATGGTGGTTCACCCAGTCCCGTCGGAAACTCGGTACTCTCCATGAAATGAATATCGAGCTCAGGTACATCGGCCATTCTAAGCGGTGTATAGGCGTCCAGATTGCGCTGGCTCACCTGTCCGTCTTCAAACGTCGCCCCTTCGTGCAACGCGAGGCTGACGCCCCACAGAATGGCACCCTCTGCTTGAGCCAATGCCCCGTCAGGATGCACAACCGTACCGCAGTCGATGGATTGCCAGATCTTCTTTACCCGGACCTTGCGCGTATCCGGATCGACCGTGACATGCGCAACGCTGGCGATCCAGGTCGGCATCGTGCGTTCCTGGCCGTGGCAGACAGCAACGCCCAGCCCTTCGCCGGCCGGCAATTCGCGACCCCAGCCGGAACGCTCGCGCACATCCTTCAGCACGCCGGCGAGACGAGTCGCGCCGCCCACCGACTCTGGAAGTTTACCCGCATTCTTCCCCGCCGCATCGAGACGTGCCAGGCGAAACTCGATCGGATCCTGACCCGCGAGCTGCGCCAGCTCATCCATAAACGACTCAACGCCCCAACCGACCCATCCGGGCCCCACGGAACGCAGCCAGCCAGGCAGAAAGGTCCTTTGCGCGAGGTCGTTGTTGATAGCTCGCACGCGATGATTTGGCAACGTATACCAATGGTCGGCGCCGCTGATCGAGAACGGATCGAACTTGCCATTGCCGTCAACCCCGTCGGCGAGAAAACCCGGCGCCATCGAAAGGGTCGGCCACCCGGCCGCGGCCGCATGTTCGATGCCGGTCAATTTTCCATCGTCGTCAAAAGAGGCGTCGAATTGCTGCACGGATGCCGAACGGGTGCAGTCAAAGCGACTGTCGTCAGCACGTTGAAAAACGATTTTCACCGGTTTTCCCAATGCGCGTGCGGCAAGCGCGGCCGGAATTATCTGATCGCCCCAAAGGCGGCGACCGAAACCACCACCGAGGTAATACTGGTGAATGACAATATCAGTCTCTTCCATACCGAGTGATTTCGCCAATACCGGAAGAATCAATGACTGCCACTGATTGCCAGCATGAATGTGGCATTTGCCGCCGTCGAACTCCACCACAGCGTTGGCTGGCTCAAGTGTAAAATGCAGCACGGTACCGGTGCGATAGATGGCGTTATATTTTTTCGCGGCGTTTGTCTGCGCTTCCGTAACATCGCCATCATCGACAACCAGCACGCCGGTTGACTTGTCTGCAGCAAGTCGTGCGCCTTCACCAAGAATGTCAGCTTCGCCAACATTGGCCGTCGGCCCCGGCGTCCAATCGACATCGACCGCCTTCGCCGCCTTCATCGCACTGGGAAAATTTTCTGCAATAACGACAGCCCAACCCTGCAATACACCGCTTGGATCGTCGAGCACCAGCGTTTGCTGGTAGCCGCGCACATCCCTGGCAGCCGTATCGTCGATGCCGTTGATCGAGCTGCCGTAGCGCGTCGGCGGAATCAGCGGATGCGCGTAGAGCATGTCCGGCAATTCGACGTCGAGACCGTACACAGCGCCGCCACCAGCCTTCGCCGGAATATCCAGCGCTTGTGCCTCATGCCCAATGAAACGGCGCTCTGACGCCGGCTTGAGGGGCATCGCGGCCAGTTCTTCAGCGGAAAACGTTCGGCTGATGTCGCCTTTTTGCACGATCCTGGCAAATGAGACCTCACGGCCGTTTGCCTTTACGCGGCCGTCCTCGACGGTGCATTCGTCCGGACTTGCGTCGAGCAGCACCGCGCCAGCGTCGCGCAGAACGGTGCGTCCTGCCGCACCTGCCTGAGAGAGCATCGCGAAAGTTGTAAATACAGACCACGAACCGCCCGTCACCATGTATCCCCACCTGGGATCGGTATCGACGTGGTTAAGACGGATGTCGCTCCAGTTGGCGCCGAGCTCGTCGGCAATAACGCGTGCAAGAGCGGTACCCACGTGCTGACCCATTTCGGCTTTCGCGACGTTAACCAGAATGCCCCCATCCGCCGCGATTTCGAACCACACGGTGGGTGCGAACGACCGGCTTGCCGCGCCTTGGGCTATTTCGCCAACGGCCTCTTCCCGACTGCAGCCTGGCAGGACAACACCAACGCCCATAATCAATCCGGCTCCCGCGCTCCCGGCGAGGAACGTACGGCGACTGACCCGACCTTTCAGTTTTTCTGGCGCGATTTTCATGACTTCGCCCCCTTGCCATTCGCCGCCGTATTGATGGCCTTGTGAATTCTCGTATAAGCCATGCACCGGCACAGGTTGCCGTTCATCGCAGCCGTAATCTGCTCATCGCTCGGATGCGGATTATCCTGCAACAGACTATCCGCCTGCATAATCTGGCCGGATTGGCAGTAGCCGCACTGCGGGACCTGTTCTTCGACCCAGGCCTCCTGCAATGCCTTGCCGCTGTCCGTTGCCAGACCCTCGATGGTAGTTATGGCCCGTCCCGCAACATCGGCGACCGGCGTACTGCAAGAGCGAGTGGCGGCACCGTCGAGATGCACGGTGCAGGCACCGCACATTGCGATACCACAACCGAATTTAGTGCCCTTCAGTTTCAGCTCGTCGCGAATCACCCATAACAACGGTGTGTCGGGTGGACTGTCTGACGATACGGCTTCCCCATTGAGTGTGAATTCGATCACGATTCCCCCTCCTGCAATTTTTCGTGGAATGACGCAGTTTAGTACAACAGCAGGTCGATAGGCGAGGATAAACGGGGATTGGCGGTGGCTACGTTTGTCTGACTTCGGTGCCCTCGAAATAATCGACGCACTACTCGGCTCTTTTGAAGGGGCAATTGCCTGGCTTCAGGAACGAAAACTGATGAATAAGCTACTAATAATTACCGCCGGTCTGTTATTGACCATCGGCGCGGAAACAGCACTTGCAGCCGGTATCCCGCACGGAAGTTTTTCAGCGGGGTAGTGAGGTACCCGTCGTATTGGCGGGCCAAAAGGGGATCAGCGTGAGTGTCATGACCGCCGTCAGGATCTTCATCATGAGTTCATCGCCTCTTGTTGAATGGTCGGCACGGCCGTCTGGGCGTCACTGCATTGCAAATCGTCCGCAACGGTTTTGATCGTAGCGAGAAACTGCAGAATATCTTCAATCTGAATGTCCGGATCGACAATTACCATGCGCATAAAGTGCTTGCCACCGAAGGTGCCGTGGCCAATTTTCCCAAGGCCTTTCTGGTCCAGGGCCGAGCAAATTCGGTCGCTATCGACGCCGCGGTAACGGAAGCACACGTTGAGCAAAGCGGGTTTCATGATCAATTCAAAATCGGCGTCTGACTCAATGGCAGAAACAACCTGATCGCGGCGTTGAAACTGTCTTTCTATGCGCTGTTCGTAACCCTTGTTACCCAGTTGTTTCCACAGAGCCCAGACTTTAAAAGCATCGTTTCTACGACCGCACTGTAGCGATCGTGTACCCGGATTCAACTCATCCGTATTTTCCTGGAACAGGTAATCCGCGATTTCGGAGAAACTTCTCGCCAAAAGCCCGGACTGCCTGCTGAGCAACATAGAGCAGGTGAGCGGTACGCCCATCATCTTGTGTGCGTTCCAGGTTACTGAGTCCGCGAGTTCTATGCCTTTGAGAAGTGCTGCCCGTCGCTTGCTCAGCAATACACTGGCGCCGTAGGAACCGTCCACATGGACCCACAGATTGTGGGCTTTGGCTATCGCGCTCAACGCTGTTATATCGTCAAACGCGCCAAGCGCGGTGGTACCTGCCGTGAGGTTAACGAAAAACGGAACGAATCCTGCCTCGACGTCCCGCTGTACCAGTG
Organism: Gammaproteobacteria bacterium; assembly: GCA_013151645.1. Lineage (GTDB taxonomy): Bacteria > Pseudomonadota > Gammaproteobacteria > Steroidobacterales > Woeseiaceae > JAADHU01. The sequence goes on from JAADHU010000063.1 coordinate 54,640, forward strand.
CACCGAGGCGCTCGGCCAACATCTCTCCGCGAGCATTGACCGGCACCTCGCGTACATTGGTTCGACCAATGCCGATGATGCCGGCATTTTTCCGGATGGAGTAATGACCTTGCTCTGACGTATAGGCAATATAAGTATCACCCGTGAACCCACGATCGACGACTCCGGGATCCAGCGTATTTCGCGCAAGTACCATCGCGGCCAGATTCGCCAGAGAACCACCCGGGCAAAACATACCCTCGCCTTCCGCAAAGCCGATGCTGTTACATGCCTTTCGGAGCACCTCCTGTTCGATCAATACGTGAGGACCGGCGACTTTATAGGTGTACATCGAATTGTTCATTCGCGCGACCATCATGTCCGCGATCACCGCCAGATTTTCCTTGCCGCCGAACAACTGATTGTAAAAACGGCTGTTTGCAGTCTTCGGCGTGCGCACGACCACCGTCTTCAGGATGTTCATCAGCGCATGGTCGGGCAGTGGATCGTCCTGAATGGACAGCGGCACGCTGTCGCGGATGGCCTGTGGGGAAAAGTAGGCAGCGTCCGCTTCCGATTCCTCGAAAACATTGAGCAGATCCCGCAACTGATCGATGAATGGATTCTGTGTCGAGTGCGATGCCACGGCGGCCGCCTGGTTTGGAGTCAGAGCAGAATTCACCCTTCCGAGAGAAGAAAGACCGGAGTGTCTGGCCTCTTATTACAACCGTTGCGACCGTATAACAGGCTCATCGCGTTCGTTTTCCCTGCTAATCTCTGAATTTCGATCGTCCAGCGCTTTTCGGATGCTTTCAACGACAACGGATTTCCGTTCCCATACGATTAAATGCCCGTCTTGTTCGAACTCCCGAAACTCAGCATTCTTGGCCGCGAAAATCATTCTGGCGTAGTCCAGATTCCTGGGGTCCACGAGATCGTCCCTGGACCCCTGGATGACCCAGATCGGCACCTCGAGGGAAGCCCAGACGTCGTCCATCTGCCCGAGCTGACGAGCCAGCGGCATCATTTCGTCATTCGATCTTCTCAGTGTTCTCGGCACGAACCAGGCAAGCGCACTGCTCAAGCGGTTGTACCATCGTGGATGGGACAAATCGGGATCGAAGGGTGCGGCAACGAAAATGAGTCCCGTGATGTATTCAGGGTAGTCGAAGGCCATTTGAGCAATCAACGGCCCGCCCAGGGAATGGCCGACCAGAATGATCCCCTGGTGATTGTTTTGCTCATCCAGTCTCTTGACCAACGTGTCGAGAGATCGTGATTGTTGCTTTATGAGAGGGTCAAAGCAGTCTTTTCCGTCCGTCGTCTTGCAAACCGATTCGCCCCATCCGGGTCTGTCAATTGAAACCAGGTGGGCGTTCTTCTTGAGCTCGGCAATCAGGAGATATTCCCAGAAAGCCTCCCAGGTACCCGGCGTGCCGTGCACGAATATTATGGCCGTTTTGCGTTCATCGCCGGTATCGACGTAGTTAATCGCCGTAGTTTTTCCAGCCGCAGAAGAGAGAATTGACTTGCGATGCGCTGTATAGAACTTGCCGATGGCGAAACTGTATCCGTCTTCGCCGGCGATTTCTATCAGCTCGCTTTTGTCCACCACCGATTCGAAATAACCCGCTTCGCCGGTACCCGAATATATACAACCGCTAAACAGCAGACTGGCGAAAAGAATGCAGCCGAACCTGACCCCCCGGTAATTTTGCACGCTTAAAGCCATCAATTTCTCCACTCCCCCTTAGCAGCCTGTTGAAAAACACCGTTTTTCGAATTGCGGTGTTGAAAATACCATGGATGGTTTTTTCAACAGACTGCTAAAGGCAAAATCGTTGTATTCGATTGGAGCCGTTTGCTCGAATTAGTTCAATGTGCGACAGCTAAAACTCCTGGGCCGGTCATGAACCCGTAAATTCATCAACGGCTTGAGGCCGTATGTTGACTTGCCGCTCAGAACAGATGAACAATTACTCCTTCAGGAAACCTAAAAAGAAAACACGATGCCGCATAAATCGACCATGAACTGGGACGACACGCGTTTATTTCTGGCCCTCGCGCGCAGCGGTTCAGCCCGAGCCACCGCCGCGGAGCAAGGTATCAGCCATTCCACCGTGACCCGCCGCGTTGAACATCTCGAATCGGACCTGGGAGCGCGGCTATTCGACCGGGACGTGCGTGGCTATCGCTTGACGGGGGCCGGTGAGCTCATGATGAAATCGGCTCTGCGCGCGGAGGAAGCGTTGCTGGCCGCAGAGCGACAACTGCAGGGGCGCGATGCACAACTAACCGGCGAGATTCGTTTTACGACGGCAAACGTCATCGCGATGCGCCTGATCATGGATGACCTGGTGGAATTCACCCGGCTATATCCCGAAATTGATCTGAACGTCATGACCTCCGACGATTCGCTTAATCTCAGCCGGCGCGAGGCCGACGTAGCGTTGCGAATCATGAGGCGCAGCTCAAGCCCGCCGGAAGACCTCATTGGTCGAAAACTGGTCACCATCAAGAGTTGCTATTACGCCAGCAAGGCCTATCTCGCCGAAAACGATCCTGACCGTTCGAACAGCAGCGCGCGATGGATCGGCTGGGATGATTTCGAACGATTTCCGGCCTGGGTAAAAGCATCGCCGTTCCCGCGACTGCCGGTCTATGGAAGACTGAACGATGTCATGCTGCAAGCCGAAGCGGCGAGCCGCGGCCTGGGTCTGACGGTTCTGCCGTGCTTTTTCGGCGACCGTGTTGAGGAACTGCAGCGCGTTCCAAACTGCGAGCCTTACTCCAGCTACGACATTTGGATGTTGACCCACCCGGATCTTCGGGACGCCGCGCGTATGCGGACGTTTCGTACGTTCATTGCCGAGTCAATCGAGCGCAAGCACGGCAGGCTCGTGGGCAAACCGGAACTCGAACACGGCTAGGACGCCGCGACGAGCGACGGGGGCGCCGGTCACGAACGTTTTGCCTATTACGGTCTAAATATCGACCATAGCGTATTATTTTTGCCTGTATCGGTACAAAAACTGTCCGGATAAACTGGCCGTCAAGTAGATTATGGAGTCGATTTACATGCGCGCAAGTTTGGGGCCCTCACCCGGCACGGCCCGTTATCCGGAACACATCGTCGATATCCAAACCAGCAAGCGGGTTTGGCGGGTACTATTGAACGGACGCACGTTAGCGAAAAGCAACAACGTTCTGTTGCTCAACGAGAGTGGCTATGAACCGGTCGCCTATTTTCCACCGCAGGACGTGGGCATTGAAAGCCTGTCGCCAAGCGAGGCGCAAACCACTTGCCCGTTCAAGGGACGGGCCGATTACTTTGCAGCGAGCGTCAACGGCAAGCAAACAGATATCGCGTGGGTTTATCCGGCCGTTTATGATGAGGTTGAAGCGATTGCTGGTTACGTTGCGTTCTACCGTGATCGGGTTGTCGTCAAGTCGGAGGAAGTCGATGAAAAGTAGTGCGGCGAAACGGCAGACGGAATACCTTCAGACGGAACGGGAACAGTTTCTCGGCGATGTCCTCGCCGGACTCCAGGCCGACCGCAAAACGCTGAACCCGAAGTACTTTTATGACGCGACCGGCAGCCAATTGTTCGAACAAATCACCGCGTTGCCTGAATATTATATTACCCGTACGGAAACCAGCATGATGCGACAGGTCGTCAAGCGACTCGGTGAGTATTGCGACGGGGTGCAGGCGATTGTTGAATTCGGTAGTGGCTCTGGCGAACGCAGCGACATTCTACTATCCGCATTGCCGGGCATTACCAGTTACGTACCCATTGACGTTTCGGAAGAATTGCTGGCCTCGACTGCGAATGGTGTCAACGCATCGTATCCGCACATTAAGGTACAGCCGCTGATCGCCGACTTCACCGAAAGTATGCAGCTGCCGTCCGCAACGCCGGAGCGCCGCCTGGGTTACTTCCCCGGATCGACGATTGGCAATTTCCTGCCGGCGGAAGCGATCGGGTTCCTGCAGAACGCCCGTCGGTTACTGGGCACGCATGCGAAAATGCTGATTGGTGTTGATCTCACCAAGGCCGTCAAAAAACTCGAGTGCGCCTATGACGATGCGGCGGGTGTCACTGGTCGATTCAACAAGAATGTATTAACTCGTATCAACGAGGAGCTCGATGCCGATTTCGTTTTGAAAAATTTCGCCCACCAGGCGTTCTTCGATCATGACCGTTCGCGAATCGAAATGCACCTGGTCAGCCTCGCCGATCAGCGAGTCTCGATCGATGGCATGCACAAAGTGGAGTTTCGCGCCGGAGAAACTATTCATACCGAGAATTCTCACAAGTACACTGTTGAGGGCTTTCGCCAGCTGGCCAGCAAAGCCGGCTGGCACAGTACGACCGACTGGGTAGACGATGAACGTCTGTTTAGCGTACACCTGCTGGAAACCAACTAGGTAAGGACGGCATTCAGACGATGGTTACCGTGGCAAATTCGAATCAAGCCAGTGACTCCCCGGAGTCACTGGCTGATCGATACGTGCGAATTCGTGGCACGACGCTGTCGCTGTGCGCTCACCTCGCGCCAGAGGATTATGTCGTCCAGAGCATGCCAGACGTAAGCCCGACCAAGTGGCACCTGGCGCACACAAGCTGGTTTTTCGAACGCTTTGTGCTTGTGCCAAACGCGCACCGCTACCAGTGCTTCGATGCGCACTATCATTACCTGTTCAATTCCTACTACTACAGTGCCGGACAAATGCACGCGCGTCCGAGGCGCGGATTGCTGACACGTCCATTGGTCAGCGAAATTCTGAATTATCGGCAGTATGTCGATGCTGCTGTCGGCGAGCTGCTGAACGATTCGCGACAAGATTCTGAAATCGCGTCAATCATCGAACTCGGCCTGCATCATGAGCAGCAACACCAGGAACTGCTGCTGACCGATATCAAACACGTTTTCTCCCGTAATCCAATGCAGCCCGTCGTACATCCCGATCTTGTCGTGCCGGCACGCGCATCGTCGTCGTCGCATCGTTTCGTTTCAGGCACGAATGGAATACGTGAGTTTGGTGCAACCAGTGAGCGTTTCTGTTTCGACAACGAGACACCGCGACATTCGGTGTTATTGCACGAACATTCCATTGGCTCGCGCCTGATCACCAACGAGGAATACGCGGAGTTCATGCAGGACGGCGGCTATCGGGAAAACGGCTTGTGGCTGTCTGACGGCTGGGCAACCGTTCAGGAGCGTGGCTGGAACCGACCGCTCTACTGGAGTGAAGACGGTGAGTCGGAATTCACACTGGGCGGAACAATGCCCATCAATCCCGCCGCGCCGGTGACTCACGTGAGTTTTTACGAAGCGGACGCATTCGCACGGTGGGCCGGAGCCCGGTTAGCCACCGAGTTTGAATGGGAATCCGCGGCCAACGAAGTCCCGGTCGCCGGTAATCTGCTCGACGCCATGCGCTGGCACCCGGCCCCCGCCGAAAGCGAGCAGATGTTCGGCGATGTGTGGGAATGGACTTCTTCGTCCTATGCCGCATACCCCGGCTTCAAACCCCTGGATGGGTCGTTGGGGGAATACAATGGCAAATTCATGTGTAACCAGATGACGGTTCGCGGTGGCTCCTGCGTCACGTCCGACGATCACATCCGGGCCAGTTATCGCAGTTTTTTTCATGCCGATGCACGCTGGCAGTTTCTCGGCATTCGTCTTGCCAAGGACGGCGCTCCCTAGCCCGAACTATTCCGGAATGACTCGGCCATGAACCGACCATTGTGGAATCGAGCCAGTCTGGGAGTCCGCGAGTACTTTGGTCAAGTCGAGTCAGGATTTCGACACTGAATACTCTGTTTGGTCGAGCTGAGAATGCAAGGCGCTGGCCGGATTGTGCCGCCAGTTGTACAGCATGCCCAGAAACAGCAGCCCGGCGAAGCCGGTGGCCAGCATGAAACCGTATTTCACGTCGCCGAAGGAATCGCCGACGACACCCATCAAGAATGGTCCGGCTGCGGCCGCGACAGCGGTGAAAAACAGGATGACGCCCGCTACGGTACCGTGTTCGGATTTGTTAAAACAACTGATGCCCTTTGAATTTAGCGTTGGATACATCATCGACATGAACAAGCCGGACAAAGGCAGCAAAACAACGGCGACCCCAAGACCGAAAATCATGCTGCCGAGGTAGCACAGAAAAATTCCCAAACTAAAGAGCAACATTACCGTCGTCCATGGAAAACGATGTAACACCCATGTGCCCAGGAAACGACCGGCGGCACGCAATACGAAAAATATGGTCAAAGCGTAGGTCGCCCACCAAACCAGATCGCCGTCGTATTCCTTTAAGAATGTTGGCATCCAGACGTAAATTGCGACCTCGGTCGCCACGTATAGCGCGATCGCCAGCGAAAACCCGAGCGCATACGGGTTCTTCATCATTCTGACCGTTTGTTTGATACCAATTTTTTTCGTGGTCGTTTTTTTTGTTTTCGGATAGCTCGTAAGTAACGCCATCAAGAATAATACGACGCACATGCTCCCGGCTACTACGTAGAGAATTTTCCAGGACATGCCGTTCGCAAGCAACGCAGTGACGATCGCCGGTCCAATAATGGCTCCTACGCCGAAGAAACCTTCTACGGTGTTCATCGTCGAAGTGTGTTGCTTCGTCGATGTCGAAATATCTCCAATCAACGCCAGCGCACCGGTCTTGAACACGCCGATCGCGGCGCCTGACACGAACAGCAACACCAGAAAGAATTCAAAGCTGTTGCCCGTTGCAAAGAGGAAACTTGCGGCACCGTACAGAAACAGACCGATCAGGATGGTTGGTTTCCGCCCGAGTCTGTCGGCCAGAAAACCGAGCATTACGCCCGACAGCGCTATGGCGGCCATTGTTGCATAGTGAAAGGCACCCGCCTGTTTCAGACTCAGGCCGTACTCCTCGATAACTTGCGGGATAATTACGCCGACTGCATCAGTGGTCATTGCGAACATCAGGAACATCAGATAGGTAAGCAAGCGTATCGCTCGCAGACCATCTTTCTGACCGCCGATCATTGTTCGATCCGCGTCAACGTATCGGATATCCGATACTGCGTAACAAGACCCTGCTCATTGACGATAATTTTCCCGTCCTGGTTTTCGAAATCCACCAACAACTCGATAGAGCCCCGCTTACTTTTCCAACTCAATCGCAATTGATGGTCGGGGCAGACATGGGATTTGAATTCGCCACTAAATCCGGCCGCTGTATTGCGAATTCGAATCAATTCACAAAGAGACTGCACGACGGGTCGCTTCAGGGCATCGTGAATCTCATCGTGCGTATAGTAGTGACGATTGATGTCGCGGCCTACGCCGGTTTTGCGCAGCAAGTGAGTGTCATTCTGTCCAGCCAACAGCCCCACGTAGTATACCTGCGGTATACCGGGTGAAAAAAACTGCACAGCCCGGGCAAGCAGGTACAGTTTATCCGAACGGCCGAGAGCGTCGTAGAACGTCGTGTTGACCTGGTATATGTCAAGATTGGCAGCGGCGTGACCACTCGCCAAACGACTCTCGCCGCTCGTTCGGGAGCCAATCTGAGTCACCAGCTCTTCAATTTCGAAGTCTGTCAAAAGACCTGCGCGTTCACCGTCTCGCGCCACATCAATCATTCCGATACCGTCGTGCGTATCGAGCACCGTGATACAGTTCCGTGGCGAAATCGTAAGCCAGTTTTTCAGCGCCGTCGCATCCGTCGAATAGAGGGTATGCAAAACCAGCGGTGGAAGCGCAAAGTCATAGACCCAGGAGACACGCTGTGCAATGTCGATCTGAGTCTGGTGATGGGAATGAATTTCCACCAGAACATCCATCTGATGCTGTGCAGCTGAGCGCCGCAAAGATTCGATGAAGTCAAAGGTATCGGGCAACATAAAGCATGCCGTCCCTCGCCGCTTGATCGCGTAGCCAACCGCATCCAGCCGTATGCCTCGTACGCCGGAATCCGCGAATATCTTGAGAATCGTTTCCAGATATGCCCGACCTGCCGCACTCTCAACATCAACATCCAATTGCCACGGGCTAAAGGTCGTCCAGAAGTCATGCGTCGTATCGTCGTCAAGCGTAATGGTTGAAAAGGGCAGCCCCGGGCGGGGACGGTAGATCTTCTCAATATCTTCTTCAGGGGAATCGTCCGGAAAAATGTCCTCGCGCCTGAGAAAGAAGTCCCAGAAGAGAGACTTGGCACCGTTGAGCACGACATCCTGAAACTGGCTTGAGTCACGGGAAACATGATTGACGATCAAGTCACTGAGTACGTAGGTTTGTTCCGACAGTTCGCGCAGCGTTGTCCAGTCTCCGAGACGTTCATCCACCTTCGTATGATCGACCGGATCGAAGCCCGCATCGGCACCATCGCATTTCGTGAAGTAGGGCAACAAATGAACGCCGCCGAAAAGCCCGGCCAATTCGTTGCCCAGAAGCGAGGATATGCCGCGAATATTCCCGCCCAGGCGATCGACATAGGTAATGAGCTGGACGGCGTTACGCATGCTCGAACCGTACAGCGCCGGGCTCAAGTGCTTGCCCGGCGAGTATCACCGCGCCTGCAAGACCAGCATCACTACCAAGTTCCGGGGCAACGATCAGATCGCTCATCACCCGTACATCATGCATATGGTAGCCACCCAGCAAGTCGAAAAAACGTTTGCGAACACGATTCAGTAGTCCTTTTCGTTCCAGTACACCACCACCGAGTATAATTTTTTCCGGCCCCAGGACTCTGAACAGATTCACACACAGGTAAGCAAGGTAACTGGCTTCCAGCGACCAGGCCGGATGATTGTCGGGCAATTCCGCCGCTGGTTTTCCCCACCGGGCTTCGATGGCCATACCCGATGCAAGACCTTCAAGGCAGCCGTCATGAAACGGGCAACAGCCGGAAAATTTGTCGATCGTTTTATCCTGTGGCACGAACATGTGGCCGCCTTCCGGATGCAGGGGAGATCGAATACTCTTGCCGCCCTGCACGACTCCGGTACCGATTCCGGTGCCTACGGTAACGTAGACTGACGTTACTGCGTCTCTCGATGCCCCAAGTTGCGATTCCGCCAACGCGGCAGCATTGACATCGGTATCGATCGCTACCGGCACTCCCGTCATATGCTCAAGCGCGCCGACAATATTGAACTGCTGCCAGGCCTTTTTCGGAGTTTCGAGAATCTTGCCGAAATCCGGACTATCGTGATTGAGTTCCAAAGGCCCGAATGCGGCCAGACCACAAGATGCGATTGGATTGAACCTGCTTTTCTGCTCCAGAAAGAACGCTTCGATGTGGCGCATAGTCGTGTCGGGTGTCGTCGTTGGAATCGATGTCTGGGCAACCAGATGGCTCGGACTCGTAGCGATCGCGCACTTGAACGTCGTGCCGCCGGCTTCAACACCGCCAATGAAAGTCTCTCTCGTGCCCATTTTTTCGTCCGTACGAGCCCCTGCAGCACAGGTGCTCGATGACACCTGCGCCTCGCTCAATACCGCGATTTCAGAAGTGGTAGGTCACGCCAATGGACGTTGACCTGCCGCTTAACGCCCTGGCCCTGACGATGTCACCGGAATTTGCCGAACCCTCTTCGGATTCGGTAATCACAAATTCATCGGTCAGGTTGTTGATGTTTATATTGGCAGTGAGTGCGTCAGTTATGTACCAGGTGGCATACAAATTTACCAGATTGTAGCCGTCTTGCTTCAGACTGTTGTTGTCTTGCACGAAATAGTCGGTGGAACCTTGCAATACGGCACCGACGGCGAACTGCTCCATCCTGTATTCCGGCGTTATCGTCCATATAAAATCTGCTTGCCGCCGCGGCGTGTTACCGACTACCGCAGGATTCGTCCGATCGCTGGCAATTTCTGCGTCACTCCAGGTCACATTGCCACGAACGGAAAACGCCTCGGCGATGGTTATATCCCCCTCCAATTCCAGCCCGTTGGCTTCATAGTCGCGCACAAAAGTCAGTCCGCTGGTTATTTCTGAATTGGTTTCCTCAACCTCGGTCCTGAAGAACGTCGCAAATATTGACCAGTCGTCTGCGACACGCTTGTAGCCAAGCTCAAGCTGCGTAACGTTATCGTAGCCGTCCGTCGTATTCGTAAGACTGCCATTCGTATTCAGCGAACCTGCGACCTGAGTCAAACGATCGCCTATGGCGCGACCGCCATCGCTATAGCGAACAAAAACCGACGAATTATCGTTGATCAGGAAAGCCCCGCCTAAAGAATACGCCGTATTGTTGGCGTTGTAGTTGACGTTCGTAACGGCCGCATTGTTCGAATTGAGACTGCGAACACCACCGCTAATGAAGCCGGCCGATGTTGCGCCGGTATTCTCCAGCAATGCATCTCCATCCAGCCGCGTAATAACTCCGTTTTCCACGGCAAACTGTCCAATCGTCCCGTTACCATTGAGATCGGTCGAGACGTTGCCACCACAACATGCATCGAGTCGGCGACCACGCGCTTCGACATTATCGCGACGCACGCTGAGGTCGACAGTCACTCTGTCGCCGATATCGAAGCCGATATTCAGATAGGGAGCGACTGTCGTGTATTCCAGATCCCAGTCCCAGGCCAGAAAGCTTTGTGTCACGGCACCGTTGTCGGCAAGAACGACATCCACGGGCGCCCCGTTCTCGTCAATTCCTGCGTTCGTCGCTACATAATTGATGTTTTGGGAATTCGTTCCGCTGAGTGTTTGCATGCGCGTATTCCAGCTATTCCATGAAATATCAATATTCTGTTTCGAATAATACAGGCCGCCGGTGACCGAAACATTGTTCACCTGTTTCGTGATCTTGAAGTCATTAACGAAAAGACCGACGTCATCGAATGTTGTGTCAAACAGCAAGTTTGTGTAGCCCAGCTGATTCGGGTCCGCTGCCTGACCGTTGACGGTTGCAACAACTCCACCGGAACAATCGATGCTTACGCCACCCACGCTGGCGGCGCCACACAGGGCCGCGCCCTTGTTCGCGATTGTGTCGGTGCCACCCGCGAAGCCGTCAGTAAACGGTGATATGAAACCACCGGTCACGCTCGATGTTCGGAACTTGTTATTGATACTCAGGGTATCGTCTATGTCTTTATCGAATTCAAAACCGAATGCTGTCACCTTCGACTGGATGCCGTCGGACACTGCTCTGTCCACTGGATTGCCGAATTGATCGAATGTCGTCAGATTGTTGGTTTGTTGTGAATGCAGTGTCTGGGAACTCGCATCGTAACCGTCGACCGGCCCGAAGTTCCCGTTGCTCCTGACTCGAATCGGTGACGGCAGATAAGTGGTGACTTTGTCGTCGAGTCGCTTGAAGTAAAAACGCAGAAAGCCGTCATCCAGTTCCTTGGTAATATTGAATTTTACCTGCCCGCCACTGTCGCCATTGAAACCGGTTTTCCGTACGCCCTCACCGTCTCTGTAGAAACCGCCAATATGGTAGCGTATGTCCTCACTAAGGCGACCGCCGTATTCGAAGTCGGTCCTGAATTCGTCGTAATCGGCACCGAAGCTGAGCCCCACACTCCCGGCATCATCGCCGCCCGTCTTGCTGATAATATTGATAATGCCGCCGGGCGAGTTACTGGCGAACGTCGACGCTGAACCACCACGAATGGATTCGATTCGATCGACGGAGGCATCGAAGCGAACGAAGTTATCGGTGTTGGCGAAATTGATGTCGCCGAATTCAAGCACCGGCAGACCGTCTTCCTGTATCTGCATGTATTTGGAACCGCCGGTCGCCAATGGAATGCCGCGGATCGTCAGGTTTGCGTTTCCGCCACCGCCCGACGACTCTGCGCGGATGCCCGGCAGACTGCGAAAAACCTCTGCTATCGAGCGCGGCGCGAGTTTCATAACGTCCTCTGCGGGCAAGGCGCTGACGGATACGCTGGCTTCCAGCTTTGTGGCACCACCCCGGGGCACGGCTGTTACGATAATCTCTTCGATGACGTTTTCATCGGCGGCCATCGCACGATTCGGAAGCATTGTCAGAACGGTTGCCACAATCAAGAGGCCCGTGGTCATTCGACTAAGAAACTCGCTGTTCATTTTGGTGTTCCCCCTCGGTACACGGCTGGACCCGTTGCGGGTCGATGCGCGTCAATGTAATCACTGAAGAAATACAATCGATTGCAATTATTGTCAATACAATCGATTGTATTTATTGCTAAGACTTTGTAATAATTGACAATTCTTTATCACTTATTCATCCTTTCGCTCACCCGTTGGCGCAAGCCGCCAAAAGAACGAGCGGTAATTTGAGCGACACCATGAAACAGAAAAAAATAACTGCACCAACCACCATGCAGGAACTCGCTGACATAGCGGGCGTGTCGCGTGGAACCGTCTCCCGAGCACTCAGCGATAGTCCACGTGTCAAGGAAAAAACCAAAGCCCGGATTCTTGCGTTAGCCGAGAAACATAATTACCGCGTCAACCAGAAGGCACGAAATTTTCGCCTACGACGGTCCGGAGTCGTTTGCGTGGTGTTCATGCTGGACATTAAGTCGGAACAGCACATGTCCGATCCATTTTTCCTGGAAATGCTGGGGGGTATCGCTGATTGCCTTGCTGAGCATGACCTGGATCTGCTCCTCGCCCACGCCCCGATGACCGATGTTCTGGAATTGCAGGATAGTCGCGTATTTCAAAATTCCGATGGCGTTATTTTTATCGGCCAGGGCAAGCAGCATGACCGGCTAAACGTAATCGCGAAGTCCGATACGCCGATCGTCGTTTGGGGTGCACCGATGCCCGGTCAGCGCTATTGCCGAGTGGGTGGGGATAACGTCACCGGAGGATACCTCGCTACCCGCCATTTGCTGGAAGTCGGACGACGTCACATCGCTTTTTTCGGTGATGTCAGTCTGCCGGAAATCGCCCTGCGTTTCTCCGGATACAAGAAAGCGCTCAGAGAACAAGGCGTCAAACTGGATCGGCGACTTCAAATCGATATCCCTTTCGAAATGCAGCATGCTCGGGAATCGATCGATGAGTTGTTAAACAGTCGGACGAAATTTGATGCGGCTGTATGTGGCAGTGACGTCATGGCACTCAGTGCCATTGCCACCATCAACGAATCCGGTTTGCGTGTCCCTGACGATATCGCGATAGTTGGTTATGACGACATAGGACTCGCGCGTTACGCCAGTCCGACGCTAACGACCGTTCGGCAGAATATCCGTTGGGCGGGTCGTGTGCTTGTAGAGAGCCTGCTGAGCCTCCTCAACAGTCAGGTGGTGGCGGATACGACTTTGTCCAGCGAACTGATCGTACGGCAGTCGAGTGGGGCGCAACCGGGCAAGAACTCTACGTAAAGGCACGCGGCAGCAGGACGGGAACATGGTTGTCCTGATACTCGTCTGATACTCGCTTTCTGATACTCGTTTCTTGATACTCGTTTTCGATTTTTCGGGATACTTGCTCTCAGCCTGATCGCCGATTCCCGCCGAGAGCGGTAAACAGACCAAGGCCGATGAATGCTCCGCCCCTCAGGTAGCGTCCGCCACGTCGAGCGGTTCGCGATCCAGTAATGGTTGCTGATGCAGCGCTCGCAGTAAATGCATAGGCAACGTCCGTGGTCGCGGCGATTGCAACGAAAACGCAACTGAGCAACACACTTTGCAAGACCATGCTGGCATCCGTGCTTATGAACTGCGGGAGAAACGCAGCGAAAAACAGGGCTGTTTTTGGATTGAGCAACGCGACGATAAATCCGTCCCGCACGATTTTTTGCAGCGGAGTCGGTGAAAGAACCCCGAGATGGCCCGAGTTACTCGGCGCCAGGATTGCCCTAAGCCCAAGGTATATCAAATAAACGGCACCCGCCCATTTCACGGCGACGAAAGCGATTGACGAGATACTAAATAGGGCGGCCAACCCCACCGAAGCACCGATTGCGTTACCCAGATTGCCCGCCGCGACGCCGATGACCGACGCGAGACCGATTCTCCGACTCTGCATGCTACGGGCGACGATATAAAAAATGCCCGGTCCCGGCGTTATCGCAAGCACAAAGCTCGCAAACAGAAATGCCATCAATACAGGCTGTGCGGGCAACAAGTCAGTCATCGGCTCATTGTACCTATTCCTGGACGACAGGACTCACAGAATCCGGGGAATATCGTCAACCGTGATTACCGACGAACGGTCCTTTTGCGCCACCAGATAATCGGGCCGGTAATTGAAAGGACGGCGATGAACAGCCCACTGGCGAATACCAGGAAACGACCAAACCAGCCAAAGGCCTGACCGGAGTGCAAGGGGAATTGCCACTCAATCAGACTATCTCCCGGTGTACCTGCACCGACAATGCGTGTTTGCAGAATGCCTGCATTTTTCGCGTTGACATAAATCTGCATTCCGACCGAGCTCCGGGTAAGGCTGTGCTCGGTGTGATAACCCACCAGATAGTAGCCGCGCTCCGGCCGGTAACCGATATAAGCCAGTCGTTTTTCCCGAACGTTTTTTCTCTCGAGTTCCTGTTCGGCCATGTCGACTGCTTCATTCCAGGTCATCTCGGGATCCGTGAGAGGAATCGGTAACGCAGGTTGCTGGTACGGCTGGGTCGTAATGCTGGTAAACGTTTTTACAACGGGAACGAATACCTGAGTCGACAAGTTGAAATAGACACTGGTAAAGGCCATGACGCCGAGTATCGGCCAAAGCCAGAGCCCGCCCGCCACGTGCAAATCAAGATTGAATCGCGATCTGTGTATCTTCCAGGCGGGCTTCCAGTTTCGCCATGAAAACACACTGCGTGGCAATGTCAGGTAAAAGCCCGCAAAACAGTTAACGAGCCACAATAATGCGACCACCCCCAGAACGGTACGCCCGGTACTGCTGGTCGTGCCCATCGCCAGCGAATAATGTAGCTTGTACAGCCACGGTATAAATTCGGTTCGGGAAAATGCAGGGTTGCGGGAATTACGTCCGCCAAGAATGGTCCCGCTCACCGGATCGACGAAAATCTGGTTTGCCGGCGGTTCTCCCTGCATCGTCGGGTACTCGCTGACCAGGGCATAGAGGCTTCGGCCACTTTCACGCGGATACATCATGAAAGATACTTCTGTGCCAGCGGCCTGTCTTTGAATCTCAGCCAGCAGGCTATCCGGTGTCTTGTACGTACCTGAAGATGCGCCGAACAACTCTGGCGCAAGCCGTGTTTCCAGGGAGTCCTGAAACACCAGAATACTGCCGGTCAGCCCGGCGACGACTAAAAATACGGCCGTGCCAAGTCCAAGATAGCGATGTACGGTGGTAATTATTTTTCTGATCAACCGAGGCGCTCACGAATCTGCGCCAGGCATTCTGCTTTTTTGCGCATTCCGTTTTATTGTGCCCGAATAGTCCAACCCGATCACGCCGATGTTACAGCCAACGCATCACCCGTTGGCCTGCAGCCGATCCCGACCGGGAGACTAGATGGGGACACCCACTATTCAGAATGCTGGGGGCAGCCTAAATGGGGACAGCCACTATTCAGAATGCTGGCACTAGCAAGACAATCAAAACAGGGGCATATTATGGTCGCCTCCGTGGGTGTCCTTATCGACACTCACCAAGGATTTTGTCAAGTAGAGACTTGAACCGTCGATTCCCTACTGGCGTTTCTCGCTCCGGAATTGACTGACCGGGCCAGCCCCGGCTGTGTTTGAATTTGCCGCATCGACACGAATCGGTCGCTCAAGGAGAATTGCCACAGACTCGTTGGCTGATCGCCCCCTTACAGTGACGCGCTACACTGCGCCCCTCTCACGGATTAAAGGGGGACGCATCGATGAGTGTCTCGTCGAATGGATAGTTTTGTGCTGAAACGATCCACTTGCGTGGCAGAAAAACCCACCATCGGCGCGTACCACCGGTTTTCTCAATGTCGCAGTTCGCGCTGAGGTCGAGTTCAATATCACCGGTTATCTGAAGTTGCCGGTTGTTCTCGAAATCCATGAATACGAGGCCCGCACGCGGATTGGCCGCGAAGTTCCCGAGAGTCCCGAACATGGAATTGCCCGGATAATCGGGCACTCGCAGACGGTCCTTTGCAACCTGTACGAAGCCCGTTTTACCGCCACGATGCGAGGTGTCGACCGGTCCGCCTGGATGAGCGCTGGCAACGAAAAAGGTGTCGGCGGCTGCGATCCATTTTCTGATCCCTTCCGTAAGTTCTTCGCCTTCGTCAATTTTGGTGACGCGCACCGTCGGATCGGCCGGCAATAGTTGCCGCTTCTGGATGTATTTTGGACAGTTCGGGAACGCCTCGGCGACGCGAAGTGTAAGTGAGCCCGAAGAAACGGCCGCTACCCGTCCGTTCACCCGAAGGCGCCGCCGTCGCAGCAAATCAATGAAAATAAGGCCCAGATAGTCGTTTTCAGATAAGTCCGTCAAGGGCGGGAGATATCGATACGTCCCCGATTTATCGCTGAGGTCGAGGCTTAAAATACGACCGGATTCATCGCTGGATGCGAAGCCCTGGTGCCCGACGAGAAATGTCGCCCAAATATCATTCTCTCCTGATACAGAACCCAAAACGCAAAAACTCTGTTGGCTGAGAAAGCGCATTGCGGCACGGGGAATGCGTGAATCTATCAGGCGGCCGCTTCTTTCTGCCTGTTGCCGTTCGCCGGTCAGTACCTGAATTCGTTTTTCGCCGGCGTGGAATGGATCGGTCATCGTTAAACTCGCAGTACAGGGGCGCCACGTTGCATCGCGGCGCCCCTGTGGTTGCAGAACGCTCAGAACGTCAAAACCTGATATCCGTCTTCGATGTATTTTGAAATATCGATGACGCCGGAGGTCCCCGGTATCGCCGCTTCGCCGAGCAATTGAAATCCGGCCGACCGGACGTCATCCGTCGCACCAAAGACATCGGCGCAACCGCGGCAGGCACCGACCACGGTGTCGGATACAGCGTTGTAGAGAGCGTGGGCCGGGTGATCGGGCTTAACCAGTTCACTGGCCCAGCGGACACCAGTGCC
>JAADHU010000007.1 GCA_013151645.1 Gammaproteobacteria bacterium
CTCGCGCCTTTTTGTGTTTGTTGGCGTAATCGCCCGGTCTTCTTTCATCGAGGAACCCGGCGCTGTCCTGTCCAGTGCGACGACGCGCCGACGGCCGGGTGCTACTGAGATAGTACGCATTCCGAAATGATTGTCAGGTTGTAGGCCAGTGCATACTCCCTGGCCAGCATCAGAAATCGCAGATCTTCTTCGCTTCGAATGACGTCATCGACGCCGGGCACCAACCGGTAGCCGCATTGGTCAAGATACTCCTGCTCCAGTGCCGCATCGACTCCAGGAACACTCAGGCCGCGCAGCGCCAGTGCGACAAGCCTTACATCGCTATCTTTCGCGGCAGCCAAAGCATCTCGCTCGGGATTTGCATTTTCAAACCACGCTATCGATTCTCCAAACTCAAGGTTCATACTACCGGTACTTGAATCGTCCGGCGTCGCACAAGACGAAGACACCAACAGCACTGCAACAAGGAGTGGCAGCACTGCGATCCTGTTCTGTATTTTCATTCCACGAACCTCGAATCTCCAACGGCACACAAGCGTATTACATAGCGGGCCGGTTTCACGTCGTCGTTTCGGCCATTGGCTCGTCGGCACGAATAAATAGCCAGAGGAATGCGCCGATAAACGCAAAAACCGATCCACTCGCGATCGCCACGGGCCAGCTAAAGCGCAGCGCGATGGCGGGCACCATGAGCCCGCCAATGATGCCAGGCAGATTGCCACCGGTATTCAGTACGCCTGTCGCCACCTGTGAGTGCCGCCCGGCGACGCCCATTGTCGCAACCCACATCGGTGCTTCTGTCAGTTGCGTAAAGCCAAAACTGCAACACAGCATGACAACCGTGACGATGACGTTTTCCGACGTCGCACCAACGTAGAGGAACGCTCCGGAAAGTATGAGTGCCATCATCGTCTGGTATCGGGTGCCACGCCGAATACCCAGTTTGCGCACCAGCAGGTCGCAGCCGAAACCACCAACGGTCGCACCGATCGCTCCCAGGATCCATTGCGCTGCCGTGAACAGCCCGGCATCACTCGCGGAGAACTCCCTGACGTCCACCAGGTAGAAAAAGAACCAGTTGAAGAACAGGTAGAACACATAATTCATGCAGAAATAGCTGATTGTGATCAACAATATGTTTCGGTCTTTCAATGCAAGCTTCCAACTGCCCTTCTCAATCGGCGCGTCCGCCGGTGGCCGATCCGATCTGATGAATTCCAGCTCAGCGGCCGTAATATGCGGGTGCCCGGCCGGATCGTCTCTGACATACCAATGGTAGGCCAACGCCGCCAGCAACCCCGCTGGAGCGGTAATGAGCAAAGCGCCGCGCCAGCCATAGCTCGCCATTAGCCAGACAACAATCGGTGCCGTTGCCGCGGCGCCCAGCGTCAGACCCGTACTCGACAAACCGTTCGGCAGCCCCCATTGCTTTACCGGAAACCACTGTTCTATCGTGCCGCCAATGGTGACCGGAAAGAACGGGGCGTGCGAAACGCCTACCAGGAAGCGGGTGGCGATGAGCGCCGTCACAATAGTGCCTGTCGCCCAGACATCGCTACCGGGAATTGCGGCGGTAACGACCGTTAACACCGACCAGATTACCGCGATTGCCGTGATGGTATAACGAGGGCCGAATTTGTCGCCAAGAATTCCACCGGGAAACTGAAAAAAAGCGTATCCGGCTGCGAATGCGGAGAATATCATGCCGAGCTGATATTCATTCATACCCAGATCGTGCATCATTGTTTCGCTGACGATGGAAAAGTTCGTGCGCAGTACGTAGGCCACGAAACTCGCGAAGATGATGACGGCGAGCACAATCCACCGAATGCCTTTCATAGGTCGGTCCTCATTATTGTCGCATTTGCCGAACTCAGAGCAGTTCTATCCACGACCAGGAAATTCATTGCATAACCGCCCATTCACCCGATCGTAATACACGCCACGGGGACAGGCGAACTCGCCTTCGAGATCGACAGTGCCGGTGGTTTCCCCGGCGCTAAAGATCGTGAGAGTATAAGATGAATAGATGCCCTCTTGCATTGCGCTCACTACCATTGGAACGCGGTTTAGGTGGTTTTTCTCCCCGAGCGCTGTAAATTTCGATGCGATATGCTGACGACTTCGAATTTGCAATTGAGTGTTTCGATGCCTGATGTTCGTAAAATTGATGCTGTCGTTATCGGCGCTGGCCATAACGGCCTGACGACCGCCGCCTACCTGGCGCAATCCGGTTTGAAGACACTGGTCCTCGAACGGCGCGAGGTTGTGGGAGGCTGTGCCGTTACAGAGGAAATCGACGCTGATCTTGCGCCCGGCTGCCGCGTCTCGACGGCGTCCTATATCGCCAGCATGCTGCGCCCCGAGGTGATACGCGATCTGCGTCTCGCCGATTATGGTTTACGAATGGTAGCGTGTGATCCGGGCGTGCAAACAGCGCTGCCTGGTGGCACGGTCGTTTCGTGGTGGTCTGACCGAGCACGCATGACGCGTGAGCTAGAGCGAATTGCGCCAGCCGATGTCGGCCGATTTTTCGACATCGACGAAGAGCTGCGAAACCTCGCCGCCTACCTGCAGCCGTTTTTTCTCGAGGCACCACCGGATCCGGACAAAAGGGGCATAGCGCGACTACTTGAGCTTCTGCGAATCGCAAAACGATTTCGGCGTATGCGCGGTAAGGAAACGGCGGCATTGCTGCAGTTTCTGACAGGATCGCTGGGTGACTTTCTCGATCATAATTTTTCATCGGACGCGCTGAAGCGACTCATTCTGTCCAATAGTTTGTACGGCAAACATGGTGGACCTTATCAGCCGGGTACGGCGATGGGCCTGTTGTTTCATTTGTTGAGTGGCGGCAGCGACGAACAACAGGGATTCGCCGGTCACGTCATTGGTGGAATGGGGGCGATTACGGAAGCGATGGCCGCGTCGTGTCGCGATAGCGGCGTGGAAATACGCACCGCCAGCGAAGTACAGCGCATAAACCAGGATTCTGGGCGAGTTTGCGGCGTAACCCTGCACGACGGCTCCGTCATTGATGCAAGAATCGTTATATCGAACGCGGACCCGAAACGAACCTTCCTTGGTTTGCTGTCGAAAAGCGATCTTGACGAAGAGTTTCGACGCGAAGTATCAGGTATCAAAATGAACGGCCCCTGTGGCAAGGTGAATTTCGTACTCAGCGAGGAACCCAGGGTGACGGGCATGCCGGCGGGCCATTCAAGGTCGGAACGAAGCCTCTTCACGCTTGCCCCGTCTCTGCAGGAAGCAGAGGATATCTACAACCAGTCGGCACGCGGGGATATACCGGACGAACTCTGGGTGGATTGTGTCGTCGCGTCAAACGTCGATCCAGAACTGGTAACCGAAGGAAGGCATGTCATGACGTGTTTCGTACAGTACCTGCCCTACACACTGCGGCAGGGAACCTGGGATAGCGAGCGCGAACGCGTGGGCGACAAAGTTCTGGAACGCATCGGCCGATACGCGCCGAATGTGCCGTCCGCCGTTGTCGCAAGAAAAGTGTATACACCGCTTGACCTTGAGCGGACCTTCGGTATTTCGGAGGGCAATATTTTTCACGGTGATATCAATATGGGGCAGCTTTTTTTCATGCGCCCTTTACCAGGCTGGGCACAGTACCGCACACCCATTGATGGATTGTACTTGTGTGGCGCGGGCACACACCCGGGCGGCGGCGTAACGGGAGCGCCCGGCTACAATGCCGCGCGAAGAGTGCTGCAGGACGTGAAGATCTCCTGATCCGAGCGGGCGAGATTCCTCGTTTTCGTATCCTGACCGAGTGTCTTATATGGTGAGACAGAATCTGGCTCCGCGTACTCCGGATTCGCTATAATTCGTTTTCAATCAATCGCATAGCACCAGCCGTTGCCCGCACCGCCAATGGGCCCGATCACGGCTCGGGCCATTCGACACGTCAGCTTAACCACAGGAAACCATCCGCATCATGTCAGACGAAAACGAAGACGACATTGTTCTTAGCGACTTGGCCGACGACGACCTCGTCGAGCAAATGTTCGACGACCTTTACGATGGACTGGCGGACGAGATTCGAGAGGGCACAGAAATCCTGCTGGGCCGGGGCTGGGATCCCAAGAGAGTTCTCGACGATGCGTTGGTCGGCGGTATGAACATCGTAGGCAAGGATTTCCGTGACGGTATTTTGTTTGTGCCGGAAGTCTTGCTCGCGGCGAACTCAATGAAATCCGGCATGGCGATACTGCGACCGCTGCTTGCAGCGACAGGTGCAGAACCGGTCGGCAAGATGGTGATCGGTACGGTCAAAGGCGACATTCACGACATTGGCAAGAATCTCGTCGGTATGATGATGGAGGGCGCCGGATTCGAGGTCATTGATCTGGGCATTAACACCGATGCCGAAACCTATATCGCAGCACTGCACAAGGAGCGACCCGACATACTCGGTATGTCCGCATTGTTGACGACGACGATGCCCTATATGAAAGTAGTCATCGACGCGATGACAGAGCAAGGTATCCGTGACGATTTTATTGTCATGGTCGGTGGCGCACCGCTCAACGAGGAGTTTGGTAATGTCATTGGCGCCGATGCGTATTGCCGTGACGCGGCGACGGCCGTCGAAGTTGCCAAGAGTCTTGTTTCCCTGCGCCGCGCATCGTAGCGAACAAATGGCAGCGAAGCCCATGCCTGTCGCCTGCGGCGGTAGCGGAGTTCGACGGGACCAGATCCTTTGTTGATTCCGACCTCTTGTTCGCGTGTGGACACAAATCGTACTGGCCAGGAAGTCAAAGTGCGTCCCACCGCGAACCGGGCCGCTCTCGGCGAGATGCCACTCCCACGAAAACCTGAAGGGCAGTAATTCGATATGACTGACACGATAATCAGCTCCGCAAACAAAGAGGTCGTTATCGGCTTCGACAGGCCCTTCGTCGTTATTGGAGAGCGTATCAATCCTACCGGTCGCAAATTGCTTGCTGAAGAAATGAAAGCAGGCGACTACGCTCGCGTCCAGTCTGACGCGCTCGCACAGGTCGAGGCGGGCGCCGGAATACTGGATGTCAATGCCGGGATACCACTCGCGGATGAGCCAGCCATTCTCGCGGAATGCATCAGGTTGATTCAGTCGATTACGGATGTGCCACTTTGCATCGATTCGTCCATTGTGGCGGCACTCGAGGCAGGCCTTGAGGCCTACCAGGGCAAAGCGCTATTGAATTCCGTCACGGGCGAAGACGAACGCCTCGAAGCCGTGTTGCCACTCGTCAGGAAATACGGCTGTGCGGTTGTCGCGATTTCGAATGACGATTCGGGCATTTCGGAGGACGTCAATGTTCGCTTCGAGGTGGCCAGGAAAATTGTCGAACGGGCAATGGATCACGGTATTCCGGCGAGCGATGTCATTGTTGATCCATTGGTTATGCCAATTGGCGCCATCAATTCCGCTGGCCAGCAGGTCATGCACCTCGTCCGGCGATTGCGCGATGAACTGAAGGTCAATACAACCTGCGGTGCATCAAACCTGAGTTTCGGTCTACCCAATCGCGATGGGCTTAACGCCGCCTTTATCAGTATGGCTATCGGTAGTGGCATGACTTCGGCAATAACGAACCCGCTGCATGGTAACCTCATGCAGGCGGTCCGGGGTGCGAACGTGGTCATGGGTCATGATGCAGAATGCGCCGCATGGATTCACTCGTACCGCGACCCCGACTCAGGCGAGGCTCCACGCCGCGGCCGACGTGGTGGCAGGCGGCGACGAGTGGAAAAACATTAACAATGGCTGACGCAGACGAACCACTGATTGTCTTTTCACCGTCCGGGAAACGGGGTCGTTTTCCAATTGGCACGCCAGTTCTGCACGCGGCACGCAGCCTCGGCGTCGATCTGGATTCAGTGTGTGGCGGCCGTGCATTGTGTGGCCGTTGCCAGGTCGTTGTGACCGTTGGTGAATTGCCGAAGCACGGCTTTGATTCACGGCTCGACAGTCTGTCCGCGCCCGGAGAAACCGAATCGCGCTACTGCGTCCGGCGCAACTTTGACGATCATCGGCGCCTGGGTTGCCAGGCGACGTTGCGCGCGGATGTCGCCATCGACGTTCCTGCGTCCAGCCAGGTGCACAAACAGGTTGTTCGTAAACCGCATGAAGCATTCGACATCCAGGTCGACCCGCAAACACATGCTTACTATATCGATGTCGCTCAACCGGACATGCACGACCCAAGCGGTGACCTTGAACGTCTGCAAGACGCGCTTCGACGTGACTGGCAACTGGACGAACTGAGAATCGCGTTGCCTGCACTCCAGTCGTTGCAATCGGTGTTACGTCGTGGTGAATGGAAGGTGACTGTGGCGGTCAGGAGCGATGGTGAGATCATTGCCCTGTGGCCCGGATTGAAAACGAAACTGTTCGGTATCGCTATCGATATCGGTTCCACGACAATCGCGGCGCATCTCTGTGATCTGACCAGTGGAGATGTCCTCGGCAGCGCTGGCCAGATGAACCCACAGATCAGATTTGGCGAAGACCTGATGAGTCGCGTTTCCTACATCATGATGAACCCCGGTGGAGAAAAGGAATTGACATCCGTTGTCCGCAACGGCATCAACGAACTCATTGCGGAAGTGGTTGCCAGCGCCAACCTGGAAAGAGACGAAATCGTCGAAATCTCGATCGTCGGCAACCCGATCATGATGCATCTCGTGCTCGGCATGAATCCCATCGAACTGGGCACCGCTCCTTTCGCACTGGCGAGTGACTCCGCAATGGCCATTCCGGCCGGGGATATCGGTTTACACATCAATGCCGGGGGATACGTTTACGCGCTTCCGTGCATAGCCGGCCATGTCGGCGCGGACGCGGCTGCAGTCCTGCTCGCGGAAGCGCCATTCGAACGGGATGAGATTTCGCTGATCGTCGACGTCGGAACGAATGCAGAAATGCTGCTGGGAAACCGTGAGCGAGTCCTTGCCGCGTCGAGCCCTACCGGTCCCGCATTTGAGGGCGCGCAAATAAGCTCGGGTCAGCGCGCAGCCCCTGGAGCGATCGAAAGAGTTCGCATAGACCCGGGAACGCTGACACCCCGGTACAAGATAATCGGCTGCGACCTGTGGTCTGACGATGCGGGCTTTGCGGATGCCATACCGGCATGCGGTGTCACAGGTATCTGCGGCTCGGGAATCATCGAGGCCATTGCGGAACTGTACCTGGCCGGCGTAATTAAGGCGGACGGCACGATCGCTGCTAACCGTTCGGAACGGGTAGTCGCCGATGGCAGGACGTTTTCCTATGTGTTGCTTAACGGTGACCCTGGCATCAGCATTCACCAGAACGATGTCCGCGCAATTCAACTGGCGAAGGCAGCGCTATACGCCGGAGCCAAACTACTGATGGAAAAACTCGGTATTGAAAAAGTTGATCGTATCCGGCTTGCCGGCGCGTTTGGCGCCCACATTGATGTCAAGTACGCGATGGTTCTCGGCATGATTCCGGATTGCCGACTGGGCAACGTGTCATCCGCCGGCAATGCCGCCGGCACGGGTGCCCGCATTGCGTTGCTCGACAGGAATTCAAGATCACTGATCGAAAAGCAAACCCATAACGTCGAGAAGATCGAAACGGCAGTCGAAGAACGTTTTCAGCATCATTTCGTTTCAGCCATGGCCATTCCGCATGATTCCGATTCTTTCCCGGAACTGGAGAAAGTGGTCGAATTACCGGAACGCACGATAGCGGCGGCGACAGCCGGTCGCCGGAGAAGAAGGCGATGAAAGTGCCGACAATGGAAAATGAACACAGCGCGCTGCTTCGTGACCTGCGAGAAGCCTATATGGAGATTTTTCCTGCGCCCGGCATCGAGGAAAAATTGCAGGTGCTCGAACCCAATGCCTATGTGGCGGTGACCTGCTCACCAACGAAGGGTATCGGCGAAACCCTGGACCTGACAGAAAATATTGTCGGAAGGGGGTTTCGGGTCGTGCCACATATTGCGGCGAAAAACGTTCGGGATATGGACCACCTCGGTGAAATCATACGGCGGCTCAACGAAGTGAAGATAGACAGCCTGTTCGTGCCTGGTGGGGACCGTGCAAAACCAATAGGAGAGTTTTCGACGGCTTTCGAATTGCTGCGCGCCATTGACGAATTCGACCACAACTTCAGCCAGATCGGTGTTGCTGCGCACCCGGAAGGCCACCCCGATATCGATGACGATACATTGTTCGACGAACTATTGAAGAAGCAGAAATTTGCGAACTACATGGTGACACAGATGTGCTTCGACGCGGAATTACTTGGCGCATGGTTACTCGATCTGCGATCGCGCGGTATTACGATGCCGGTCTGGATCGGCCTGCCCGGCGTCATCGACAGAAGCCGGCTGATCAGAACTTCCTTCAGAATCGGCGTCGGCGACTCGCTGCGGTTTCTTCGTAAGAAGACCAATGTCGTCGCTCGATTACTGAGTGCGAGCATCTACAAACCGGATGACCTGGTGCTTGAACTTGCCAGGTACCAGGCAGACCCGGTGGCCAACATCGTCGGTTACCACCTGTTTTGCTTCAACCAGATAGAAACCACTGAACGCTGGCGACAACAGTCGATCGAGAGTCTGGAGTGAGCCGCCGGGGACGCCGGCAAAGGCGTGACGTAGCCGCCATAAAGCAACTGCCGTGGCAACGTGTGAGCAATCCGTTTTCACCGCTCGAAGTCCTCAGCGCAGACCAGGTCGAGGCCATCCTCGATGCGTCGTTCACCATTCTCGAGAATTCGGGCTTCCGGTTTCTGCAGGAAGAATCCCGGCAATTGTTGGGCCGGGCCGGTGCCGATATCAGCGATGCCGATGGCATGATCCGGCTTGACCGCGATCTGGTCCGGGCGAAGTGTGCAGAAGCACCGGCGGAATTCGGACTGCGAGCGCGCAACCCCGATCACAATCTTCACGTTGGTGGCAACAGCATTGTATTTTCATCGGTGGGCGGACCTGCCTTTGTCAGCGATCTCGACCGGGGTCGGCGTCCGGGAACCTTCGAGGAGATGTGTGACTATCTGCGCCTCGTACAGAGCCTGAACATCATTCATCAGGAAGGCGGCGGATGTTTCGAACCGATGGATTTACCACCGGAATCGCGTCATCTCGATTTGTACCTCGCGCAAATGACGCTTCTGGACAAGAACTCGCAGGCCTATGCACTTGGCCGGACGAGAACGATCGATTGCCTCGAGATGACCTGCATCTCGCTCGGCATCAGCCGCGAGGAACTGGAGCAGGAGCCCGCTGTGCTCGCGATTATCAATACCAATTCGCCGATGCAGCTCGACATACCCATGACGGAGGCGGTGCTGGAACTCGCCCGTGCGCGCCAGGTTTGTTGCATTACACCCTTCACGCTGGCTGGCTCGATGAGTCCGGCCACGCTTGCAGGCACACTCGCGCAGCAGACTGCAGAGATTCTTGCCGTGGTCACACTGGCCCAGGTTGTGCGACCCGGCGCGCCAGTGATGTATGGCGCATTCGCATCAAACGTCGACATGCTCAGTGGCGCGCCCGCTCTCGGCACGCCCGAATATACCAAGATGGCGCTTGCCAGCGGACAGCTGGCACGCCGAATCGGCATCCCGTTTCGCTCGAGCAATACCACGACGTCGAATTGCGTGGACGCGCAATCGGCGTACGAAAGCGAAATGTCCTTGTGGGGCGCTGTAATGGGACACGGCAACCTCGTGAATCATGCCGCGGGCTGGCTTGAAGGCGGCCTGACCGCATCCTTCGAGAAGTTGATTGTCGATGCTGAAATGCTGCAAATGATGGCCGAGACCTTGAAGCCCGTTGTGGTAAATGACGATGAGCTGGCACTGGACGCCATCGCGGCCGTGCCACCCGGTGGTCACCACTTTGGTACTGAGCATACGCTGGCAAGATACGAGACCGCTTTTTATGCACCGCTGGTATCAAACCGGCAAAATTTTGAGGCCTGGCAAGAGACTGGCAGCGTCGATGCAGCCAGTCGCGCCAATGTCCTCTGGAAACAGTTGCTGAGCAACTACGAAAAACCGGACATTGATCCGGCAACTGAAGAAGCACTGCGAAGTTACGTCGATCGACGCAAAGCTGAAATAGCGAACCACACTGAATAGAGAATTCCGATGCGCCCAAGCTTAAACATCCTGAGTAACGATCAGACCCGCAATATCCTGAATGAGGCCAAACGCGTGTTGGCCGAAGTTGGCATGGAAATTCGAGGTGCTGCGCTAAGACAACGCCTGCAGGATCACGGCCTGAAGACCGACAAGAGTGGCAAACGAATCCTGTTTCCCGCCGATGTTGTTGAAAAAGCGATTGCGGATGCACCCTCGTCGTTCACGCTGTTCAATCGTGACGGTGACGCCTACACGGAAATAGGCGGTGACAACGTTCACTACGTGCCGGGTTCGAGCGGTCTGAAGATTCTTGACCATCGTTCGGGAGAAACACGTCTCGCCGATTCAACGGACTTCATCGAGTATGCACGGCTGTGCGACGGCCTGAGTCATATTGCCTATTTGGCGACCGCATTTTCGACCAACAAGGATATCGAGGCACAGGTATCGGATGTGTGGCGCCTGTATATGACCTTGACGACATCGAAAAAGCCCGTCGTTTCCGGCGCCTTCGGCGAGCATGGGGTACCGGCAATGGCACGCATGATGGAGATGTTTCGCAACGATCGTGCCGATCTGATCGCGAAACCGATGTCGATCTTCACCATTACGGCCACCGGCAACTTTCGCTATGGCGAGGACTCCTGCCAGAACCTGCTGGATTGTGTCGAGGCCGGCATTCCGGTCGAAATTGTGCCCGTCACGCTCATGGGACTCATTGCCCCGGTTTCGCTGGTCGGTGCACTCGTCTTTCACTGTATCGATGTGTTGAGCGGCATAACGATGGCGCAAATCATTCGCCCGGGAGCCCCTGTTCTCTTTGGCGGTGCACCCGCCACTTTCCACATGAAAGCGGCGAGTTCACCGATGGCGGCGATCGAGGCACAATCTGAACGTCGCCTATGTCGGCATTGCCAAAAGCCTGCATCTGCCAACGCAAGCCTACATGGCCCTTTCAGACGGCAAGGCTCTTGATGCGCAAGCCGGCGGCGAAACGTTCAGCAGTGCCCTGCTGGCAGCGATCGCCGGCGTTAACTCGGTGTCCGGACCGGGCATGCTCGACTTCGTGTTGACGTTCAGTTTGCCGAAGCTGGTCTTCGATAACGAAGTCTGCGGGCAATCACTGCATTTCGTCCGTGAAATCGAAGTCCTGGATGATTTACCCATCACCCAACTGGTCGATGATCTCATGCGCGACGACCACCTGATCACCAGCCCGCACACACTGGAGCACTGGCCGAAGGAGTTGTACCTGACCAGCCCGATCATCGATCGCGAAAACCGCGAAAGCTGGGAAGAGGCAGGATCCCCGCAACTGAACCAGCGGGCCATCATCGAGGTCGAGGAACGGCTGGCCGCGTACCAGCCAATCGAGACCGATCCCGCCATCGATCAGGCGATGCGCGATATCGTGACCAGCGGATTCAAGCATCAGGAAACCTTACCTGAGCTGCCGCCACCACCGGAAGCGCAGGCGCCGAAGGCTCCCGCGGGGCGTAGAGGGCGCGCAGGACGACGGCGCTCGCGTTAGGGCTGCGGTTTCACCGACTGCGAATTTGCCGCTGCATTTTCGATCACGCCTACATCTTGTTGCGTGTTATCACGTACGATTCATCGTTAAACCAGAGACTGTTGTATTTTTCCAGAATCTCCTTGGTCGCTTCAAGGTACGCCGGATCGGCCAGCGCCTCGCTTAATCGTTGCTGTTCAACTTGCGCCACGTAAATGGCGGCGTTCCACGCCGCATACAATGTTGACGTCCCGATGCCCGGGTTTATCTCAGTGGGTAGCGTGTGCATGTCGTAACGAAAGACCGACCTTTTTTCAGAATACGCATTGAATTTAAAATTGCGTGCTTCCCGGCCTAACGCCAACTTCGCCTGCGCCAGTATATTTCGCCGACTCGTTGTGAACGGGTTTGCGTCCGCTCCCCACACCTTGCGTATGATTTCCGATCCGGGGTCATTGCCGTGGGAGTGGATGCCCAACAGGCGGCCGCCGGGCGCCAGGGATCGCGCCAACGGCGCAAGAACATGATTGGCTTTGAATTCGGTCGATGCACGAAGGCGGTAGGATTGTGACGAGATGACCAGATCGTAATCTGCTCGCTGGGCTCCGCGCTGTGGAATGACGTCATCCAGCAGGAATCGATAGTCCTCCCGATAAAGCACTAGAACCGCCGGCCGGTCGTAAAGCGGGTTGCCGGTCTTCTCGCTGGCGTGCGTTCCCCAGTTGTCGCTGAGAAACTGGTTCTGTTCTTCTATCTGGAGCTCGAACTCATGCGAGGTAGAGCCCGCCAGAGCCACTTCACGCCACACCATCGCGCCAGCTGCAGCGGACGATTTCGGCGTGAACCAGGGCGCTTCCGAGTAGTTCATATTCGTGATGATTACGACCATTGCCGGATGTTCGAAAAATCGATCGGGCATTTTTTGCAATGCCAGCCGGACATCCTCGAGGCTGACCTCTTTGGCCGCTGCGTAGAACGGCATGGTTGGATAACGACAGTGCAAGTCCCGAAGCACGTGCGACAGAACCGTTCCATCGCCGATTCCGGCATCGAATATTCGCAACGCCGGAGGACGTGGGTACAGGTGCTCGATTTCGAGACCGACTTGTTTTGCTACGACGGCTTTTTCGTTGCAGGTGTTGACGAACAGCAGGTACTTCTGCCGACTGTCAAAGAAGCGGGCTTCAGTTCCGGCCGCGGCTTTCCCTGTGTCGTCTTCGCCGGTCACCTTGCTGCTTTTCCGACTGCGCGAACCGATGACGAGCGGCTTGTTCTGCTGAGCAGTTGATCGGGCCATATAGGCCTCGACTTTCTCCAGCGTGGCACCGCGTATTCGAGCACCATCGCGCAATCTACCGACAAACTTCCCGTCATTGACGGCTTCCCGCCCAAAGGTGGTTTCTGCCATTAGACATTCACGGCAAAACGCCTCAATTGACTCGAGAAGCTCGACGGGCTGGATGGTTTTTTGAGCCTTTTTGCCGGGTTTTCCCACAGAATACTCCTCGTTACGCTTAGTATCTGTGGTTATAGTACTTCTTGTGGGCCAATTGTGGGACTTTTTGTTAGCGACTCGTGTCCCTATTGATAGTCCCTGTCTATTTCTTCATCCCAGTGTTTCTCTTTGTACAAAGCCCCATCCACCAGCACCCGGCGATCAAACCTGAGGTAGAACTTTGCCCCATCGCTTCTGAAGGAAACATCCTGTTCGAACCTTAGGGTTCGGCCCTGGAGTTCCTGGATCAGTGCGTAGTGACCGGTGACGGAGGTGTTGGCGGGATTTTCGTCGTTGGTTCGATGTTCAATTTTTTCCTGAAAATATTCGATACCCCACGGGTAGCGGGTCGCACCTGAGTTGGCCGCCAAACCATAGGATTCGCCCGTCTCGGGATCGGTTTTGATTTCGGTAATCGCGGCATAGCCGGTGATGTTGCCTGAATCAATGGTCTCAAATCCGGGCAGCCCCGCGACTGTCACCGGTTCTTTGAAGATGGGCACCCGTTCGTCTGCTTTCGGAACAACCGGCAATTCGATACCTGCACCATTGTCTCCACCGATTCGCAGTGTCGACGAGAACGGCGTCGGCGTAGGCCACAGCATGGGCCACATGCCGTTGCTGATCGCGATACGAATCTTGTGGCCTTCCGGAAACACCCACGACGTGAAGTGCAATTCGATCTTCAGCGGGAATGCTTCATTGGGCACGATGTCTTCGGGGTCTTTTGCGGAATTCCGATGCGTACCGTTGAAAGCGGCACCACCGACCTGGGTCACCTGCCCGTCCGGTGCAACGTCGGACAGTCTGACCACCCAGTTGGCGCGCCTGGCATCGGCGCTGACATTGAGGTTCGCGACGGGCCGGCCGAGGATTTCGAGCGACTCCGACAGCGGTTCACTGTCATAGACGAGGCTGTAGTCGTCCATGGGTTGCTGGTCCGGTGTGATACTGCCCCACCACATCGTCGGCCCGCCGCCTTCGAGACCGACGGACGGTGTGTATTTCAGCGTCTGCGTCGCCGCTTCGGCCGGTTCGGTAGAAAGCCCCTGATTCGCGTGCACAAACCATTGCTGTTTTTGAACGCGCTCAATCGGCCAGCCGTCTTCCCAACGCCAGTGGCCAGGAATGCGCTCAATGGCCGGATCCGGCGGGTAGTAGTTGCGAACGTAGACCGCCAATTTCGGTTCGTCGAGAATGCCCGTGTCGACATCTTTCAGGAATTGATCGAACCAGCGTACCGCCTCGTGGCGCCATTCCACTTGCGGCGCCGGCCAGGCGTTGTGCGGAAAGGAATGATCCCACGGCCCGATCATGGCCTTGACCGGTGCCTCTACGTGTTCCAGCATCCTGGGCAGACTATTCCGGTAGCCATCGTACCAACCGCCGATGTGAAAGCCCGGCACCTTGATTTCGTCGTACCGGCCACGAGCAGACGCCCGGTCCCACCACGGTCCATCACGCTGCTGGTGCATGTAAGCATAGACACTGGGTTTTTGATTGAAGCGGTTCTCCAGCCATGCCTCGTCCAGAATGAATTCGGGAGCACCGGGCATGGAATTGTAGAGATCGTTCGACATCATCCAGGAATCCGTATGCATGATGCCGTCTATATAATGAACGTCTTCCTGGTAGAGATACTCAGTGGCCATCACGGCCACGAAGGCCTTCATGGCAGGCGGGTTGCGCAGGGCCATCTGGATCGAATTGAAACCGCCCCAGGAGATGCCGAACATGCCGACCTTGCCGGTGGACCAGTCCTGGCGGGATAGCCAGTCGATCACCACCTCACCGTCATCGAGTTCGATATCCGAGTACTCGTACGGGATGGTTACCCCCTCGCTATTGCCGGTACCGCGGATATCCACCCGCGCTACTGCGTAGCCGCGGGCCAGGAAGTAGCTGTACAGGGAATGACTCTGGGCACTGGACTCCGCTTTGCGGTACGGCAGGTACTCGAGGAGAACGGGAAACTCGTCAGTGTCCTGCGCGCCTGCGGGCAGATAGATGTCGGCTGCCAGACGCACTCCGTCTGCCATCGGAACCCAGACGTGGCGAATGTTGTGTTGGGCGCCGTAAGCGGGCGCAAGTGATGTCAGGCCAATGGCAATAAGCAGGGCCGCGGTTCGAAGGTGTAGTCTGTGCATGCACTCATCCTGCATAAGGCGGTTGTCCGAAGCAAGCCTGTGCGGGATTGACCCGCGAACCAGGATCAGCTCGTCTCGAAGTAACGTGACCGCTCACCCAGCAGCAGTGCACGTTGCTGTTCGAGAACGTCGATTAGAAATTCGCGTGCAACGCGTACGCGCGCGGTACTGCGAAGGTCCACGTGACTCAGAATCCAGATACCCCAGATTGACGGCGTCAACTTGAGGTCCAGGCGGCGGACGGCCGGTACGGTGTCGCCGACGTAGCACGGCATTCGGGCGAGACCCATGTGATTGCCGACAGCCTGCGCCATCGTACTGACGTCATCCACGCGCATCGCGACCTGCGCATCGGGAAAGTGCTGCTGTACCCATTCAGGCGGTGCCGACTCGCCACGAAACAAGATGACGCGGGCCTGCCCGTTGGCTTTTTTCAGGTAGTCCGGCGAGCCGTAGACACCGTGGCGCATCGGTAAGACTTGTCGTCCAATAAGATACTCCGGTGGTTTGGCCGTTAGACGAAGTGCGATGTCGGCCTCGCGAGCAGCCAGATCGACGAGCCCGGTGGTGGTGAGAATTTCGAGATCGATACAGGGATAAGCCTCCCGAAACTCAGGCAGGCGGGGGATGACCAACCGTTCGGCGACATCGTGTGACACCGTGAGTTTGAGCGGACCTTTGAGCTCCGCATCCTGCCCGAAGACTTCGCGGTCGATTGCCTGCGTGATCTCCTCCATGCGGCGAGCGTGTTCGTACATATTTTCCGCCGCCTGGGTCATTTCATAGCCGTTACGAGAGTGGTCGAACAAACGCGTACCGATGTTTTCCTCCAGCGCCCGGATTCGTCGTGCAACCGTGGTGTGATTGACGCTCAGTGCGCGACCGGCGCCGGTGGCCGACCCTTCACGGCACAGCGCCAGGAAATAACGCAGGTCGTCCCAGTTGGTGTCGTGCATTTTCGCACACCTATTGTGTATTTTTGGCTATTTACGAGCTAATACGCACATCCTACCATGCGCATCCACTTGATTGCCCCTCCCAAGGAGCCGCGACATGAATCACCCGAAGCTCACCCTGATCAGTCATCACCTGTGCCCCTACGTGCAACGCGCAGCGATTGCCTTGCGTGAACGAGACGTGCCGTTTGAGCGGCGCGACATTGACCTGGGCGACAAACCCGACTGGTTCCTGAAACGCTCGCCGCTGGGTAAGGTACCGGTCCTCGTGGTCGACGATGACGTCGTGCTGTTCGAATCCTCGGTCATCGCACAGTACGTCGACGAGACGACCGGTGGCCACCTGTTGTCTTCGGATCCACTGGAAAAGTATGGCCAGCTCGCGTGGCTGGAATACTCTTCGCAGGTCATTGCGAGTATCGGCCGTCTGTACAACGCCGACGATCAGTCCGCCGTCAGCGCCGCTCGCACGAATCTTGAGAACATCTTCCGTCGTCTTGAACAAAACCTGGACGAGGGCCCCTGGTTTTCCAACGAACATTTCACATTGGTCGATGCCGGTATGGCACCCGCATTCCGCTATTTCGACATCATTGAGAACCTGACCGGTCAGGAGTTCTTCACGAACACGCCAAAAGTGGCCGCCTGGCGGAAAGCCCTGTCGGAGCGCTCTTCGGTCATTGATGCGGTCAGCGAGGATTTTACCGAACGCCTGCTGAGCTTTATCGCCGCTCGCGATTCCGTCATCGGTCGACTGGCGAACAAGACGATTGCGGCACACCGTGCCGCTGCCTGACCCCAACACACAACGGAGAACATTATGAATTTTTCTGGAAAAACAGTACTCGTGACCGGCGCGAACCGGGGCATTGGCCTCGCGATTGTCAAATCACTTTTGAAGAAGGACGTTGGCAAAGTCTATGCCGCCGTTCGTGATGTCAGGAACCGGCCGGACTTCGACGACACCCGGGTCATACCTCTCACCCTGGACATTACCAACAAGGAACAAATTGCCGCCGCCGCCAAGGCCGCTGGAGATGTCGACGTATTGATCAACAACGCCGGCGTCGCGGCGTTCTCAAGCATTCTCGACGGCCCGCTCGACCTGGTCGAACGGGATATGAAGACGAACTACTTTGGAACGCTGGATATGGTTCGCACGTTCGTGCCCGTGCTCGAAGGAAAAGAAGGCGCGGCGATTGTTAACATTGTCACGATCGCGGCGTTCGCAAGTTTCCCGATTGTTGGCGGCTACAGTGCATCGAAAGCCGCGTTGTTTTCTCTTTCACAAGGGATTCGCATCGAGTTGGCGTCGAAACGAATCTCTGTACACACCGTCAATCCGGGACCGATCGATACCGAGCTCGCCCGGGACTTTCCGACCGACAAGGCGGATCCCGGCCAGACTGCCGACAACATTATCACCGGTCTCGAGAATGACGAGGCCGACATCTTTCCCGATGCAATGGGCCAACAGATGTTTGACGTCTGGAAATCTGACTACCGGGGACTGGAACGCATGGTGCATGACATGCACTACGCTGATTGAAGAATCGCAATGGCCCGCAATGCGGGGAAGAACGGGGTCACCAGTGCCAGTACGGGCATCGGTCGAAACCTCACAGAAACACTGGCTGAGAATGGTTATCACGTATACGCCGGCGCACGCAAAGACGCCGATCTCGCAGCGCTTGATGCGATCGAAAACGTCACTGCCGTAAGACTCGACGTGACCCGGCAGGACCAGGTTGACGCAGTTGTCGAAATGATCAGTGGGTCGGGCACGGGCCTGTATGGCCTGGTTAACAACACTGGATCGAAGCGTATACAGACTCGCTAGCGACGGAAATGGAGCCGAATGGCGTCGAAGTCAGTGTTATCGAGCCCGGTAACTACAAGTCAAACATTCGTCGTAGCAGTGTGGCTCGCGGGTTAGAGAAAGCGAAAGTCGCAGGTCGCGAAGTGACCGATGAAATGAAACAGGGCTACGACGCGACGGCCGAGCGTGAACTATCTTTCAAGGAACCTGATGAAGTGTCCGAAGCATTCATGCATGCCCTGTTTGACGACAATCCGTTACGTCGTTACATGGTTGTCCCCAATGCGGAAGAACAGAGCATAACCATTCGCACAAAGGTCGGGGAGCTTGTACAACTGAACGAGTGGGGTCCCTATAGCTACAGCCGGGATCAATTGATTGAGCTGCTTGATGAAGCGCTCTCCAGAGCTGCGCCTTCGGAATAGTCCCGGCAGTTCCGGCACGGGGCCCAGGGAATGGGGTTGATACGCTCACCCCTTTTCCAGGATCGCATGTTGGTCAGTTGCCGGCATTCGTACTATTCCTCGACGCCTCGCTTGCGGCCAGTGAACATCGCTTTGACGAGATTTTCCTTGTCAGCATAGCTTGCGTGCACGACGCCACCGATGTGCAGCAAAACCAACAACAACGTGAAGTTAGCAAAGAACTCGTGCAATTCCTCCCAGAATTCTTCACGCACATCGTTGATTTTTCCGCGTTCGTCTTCGTCGGCATAGGCGCTCGACACTATCGCCGGCAACGAAGGCGATGCCTCTGTGTCGGCGACCCAGCCTGCGAGCTGGCCCGGCATCTTCTTCGACCGCGTATAACACGAGCCCGGTATACGCGCTGCCGGACAGGCTGATGAGCATTGCCGCGTTCGGCATCGGATTTTTGTGGCATCAATTGGCCCGGACTCGACAGGGCCTGGGGGAGGCCGTCGCCGAGGCAGAACAGTGGCGAAGTGAAAACCGGCAGCTGCTAATGGGGTTCGGAATTGCCATCCAGAATCAGTTCGACCGCTGGAAACTCTCGCGCGCGGAGGCCGAAGTCGGGCTGCTGTTATTGAAGGGTCTGAGTCGCAAGGAAATTGGTGAAGTTCGCCAGACGAGTGAACGAACAGCCAGGGAACAGGCGCGCGCGTTGTACAGAAAATCCACACTTTCCGGTCGATCGACGCTCTCCTCGTTCTTTCTGGAAGACTTGCTTCCGCCTTCAGGCGCAGCTGCAAATAAGTGACACTGTGAAAAACAGGCACAACTGAGACGATTTCGTATCCGGTGATTTACACCATCGTCCCGCACTTCCGTGCGATCACTGACTCCAGTGAATCTCCCCGTTCAACGCGGGCACAGCCCCATCGCAGCGTTGTTCGAATCGCAGATCAATCGCGATCATCGTCGTCCTGTCGTAGGTCACATTATCAACCACAAACCAGCCGGACAGTTTGTTACAGCCACGGCCTACGCCGGACCAGTCCAAGCCACCTTTCGCCGGGTTGTGGAGCAGATATCGTTGCAAGTCTCCGTAGTAACCGACCTCGAGTCGGGTAATGTTGTCCATGCCCTGGAATTTCCCCTGCCAGTTTTCTGCTCCGTCGACGGTTACCTGCAACATCATGCCCATTGGTTCGACCGTGATCTGGCTGTCAGCCGGCGTATAGACGTACTCGCCACCCTGCCCAACCCAGTCCCCCACCTCACTTACCAGGTAGACGTAGTTGCCGGATGACGGCGTAGCGCCAGGCACCGGCTCCCACAAGTCTAAGGGAGGCGGCATAACCGGGCCGGGTGGTTCCGTCATGTCGGTGGCATCCCAACGAAATGCGCCGTACAACGCAGGCGTGAACGCTTCGCAGTGTTGCTCGAAACGAATATCAAGCGACGTGAGAGCATCACCGTCATAAATGACTTCGTCGACCACGAACCATCCGGTCAGCCTGTTGCAACCACGGCCCTCGCCGGACCAGTCTAACCCGCCTTTCGTGGGATTCTGGAATGGATCGCGTTGCACATAAGGGTAGTAGCCCGGTTCGATTCTATCCATCGAATTCATAGCGCGAAAGTTACCGCTCCACCATTCGTCCCCAAAGACGGAAACGGACACAAGCGGGCCTGCCGCATTCGCGGTGATGACAGAATCATCCCCCGTATACATATAGTTCGCACCGGCGCCGACCCACTCATATCGCTCACTTTCCATGTAGACGAAATTGCCGGTCGCCGGGATGACGCCGGGAGCTGGTTTCCACAGGAAGTCCGGAGGCGGCACGAGGCGGCCGAGCGCGCTGGTCGTGTCGCTGGCGTCCCAATGAATCTCCCCGCGCAATGCGGGAACGTTACCCTCACAGTATTGCTCGAACCGCAAATCGATGCCGGTGAGCGTCGGGCCGTCGTAAGTCACCTGATCGATAACGAACCAACCGTTCAAAGTGTTGCAGCCTCGGCCGTCACCACCCCAATCCATCCCACCCGCCGCGGGAACGTGAAACGGGTAACGCTCGAGATTGACGTATGAGCCTTCCTCGAGTTGGGTGAAAGTATCCGGCAGCTGAAAGTCGCCACTCCAGACCTCATCGCCATGCACACTAACATTGAGAAAAGCGCCGCTTGCCGCAATCGTTATCTCGCTATTTGCGTTTGTATAGTTGTAGTCCAGGCTATTACCAACGTAGTCGCCTAAATCACTCTTCAGGCTAACGAAGCTGGATCCCGCCTGCGGTGGCTCACCCGCCGGGATCGCGATGGGAGGTGGATTCTGAACGGGTGCTGGATCTGGATTATCATTCGCGTTCCAGTGAATTTCTCCGCGCAGTGCGGCAGCGCTTCCATCGCAGAATTGCTCGAACTGCAAGTCGATACCGGTGAGCCTGGTGCCGAAATAAACGACCCGGTCAATGGTTAGCGACGCCGTTATATCGTTACAACCGCGTCCACCACTACCGAGCCATTCCATGCCGCCCACGCCGATGTCGTAAAACGGGTATCGCCCGAGATTTTCATAGGTGCCCGGCTCAAGCTTCCAGAGCTTGTGGGACAACCTGAAATCACCAAACCACGTTTCTTGGCCCTCGACTCTTACTTTCAGAAAAGCTTTGTTGGATGAAACAAATATTTCCGAGTCCACCGTCGTATAGGAGTAGTTCTGGCCGCCGCCAATGACATCTCCGGCTTCACTTGTAAGCTCGACGTAGCTGACATCTTCTTGTATCGGCGGTGGTGTTGGCGATGGTGTTGGCGATGGTGTCGATGGACTGATCAAGGGTTGTGCCGCCGATCCTCCCGAACCGCATGCGACAACAAGGAACAGGTACGCGACCAGAAGTGCACTTTGAAGTCGACGCTCGATCATGAAAACACCCGCTTTTAGCTTCTTTTGGCTGATTTAGTGGACATATTCCAAGTATTTATTTGCGATTTTGGTCCAAGATTACCATAACACTACGTGCCCGCCTGTTACCTGCAAATATAATCTTCAATGTTGAACGCCAGCACATCGAGCGGCACGTTACCACCGAGCACCGCCGTGTCATTGAAAGAACGCGGATCATTACGTGGTCCCAGCGCCGTCCGAACCATTGAACGCAGGCGATTGATTTCAACGAAAAATCAACCGTTCCTTACCTGACGTCAGATCGCGAATTCTTGATCATGTTATAGGCGGAATTGAGTTCTCGCGAACGCTCTTCGGCGACCGGACGCATGCTTTCCGGCAGTCCCCGCGCCGCCAGCTTGTCCGGGTGATTCTGGCTGATGAGCTTGCGGTAGGCACGCTTGATTTCGGACGGCGTCGCGTTCACTGAGAGGCCAAGCGCCGCATAGGCATCCGCCAGTCGGTCTTTTTGTGGCTGGCCGCCCATCGCCGACGGTCCGCCCATCGCCGCACGCAACAGCGCCTCGAGTTGTGAGACGTCGGCCTCCCTAAGGCCGAGTCGCTGCGCAATGTGTACCAGCATCGCGCGTTCGGCGGGATCCACTCGCCCGTCAGCAACGACCGCCATGCATTGCAGTTGCAGGAATAGCTGCAGCAGTGGCCCACGACCGCGACTGATTTGTGCGAACTGATCGACTGCGGCGTCGAGGTCAAAACCCGCTTGTTTGCCACGGTTGAAGGCGGCTTTCGCCTGCTTGCGGGTCTCACCGTGCAGCTTGAGCATGTTAAAAATTTGCTCGACAGCATTGATCTCATCACGCGTTACAACATTGTCTGCCTTGCACAACGCGCCCATGATGGAAAACGTCGAGTCGAGCAAATGCGCCTGGGTAACCTGCAGGTTGCCGACGATGAACTGCCGCACCGCAAAACTGGCGGCGTAACCTAACAGTCCGCCGAAAACGAGGCCGGCAAAGCCGCCGAAGAGCGCGCCGAGCATGGCGCCGATGATGGTGAGCATGCGCGTAGTCTATCAATGAATCCCACGGCGGTATTGATGTCTGGCCGACTATTTGCAAGACAATTGTTAATCGACTTGGCGTTTTCGGGAGTCGCCGGTTACGGGGTTCATTCAACTGGTGAACGGCGAATGTAGTCCTCGACGTTCAGGGCCAGCACATCGAGCGGCACGTTGCCGCCGAGCACCAATGTGTCATTGAAAGCGCGCAGATCATAACGCGGCCCCAGTGCCGTCTGAGCCATGGAACGCAGACGATTGATTTCATGGTGACCCACTTCATATCCACACGCCTGGCCCGGCCAGGAACAATAGCGATCCACCTCGCTCGCGACTTCCAGCGGATTCGACCCGTTCACGTCCACGAAGAAGCGCACGGCTTGCTCGCGCGACCAGCGTTTGGCGTGCAGGCCGGTGTCGACGACCAGGCGGCAGGCGCGAAATGCGATGGACTGCAGGTAACCGAGCCTTCCTGCGGGGAAGTCATCGTATATGCCGAGCTCGTCGCAAAGTTGCTCGGCGTAAAGCGCCCAGCCCTCGGAGTAGGCATTGAATGCCAGCACTGACTGAATCAACGGCAGCGTCTGCGCATACTCGCCCTGCCACACGTGCCCGGGAATGGCCTCGTGATACGCAAGATCGGGCAGGCTGTAGCGACTGTGCAGATCGGTCGTGCGCAGGTTCAGCCAGAACTTTCCCGGGATCGTGCCGTCGATGGAACCGGGACCACCGTAGGCCGCGGGTGCCCCGGGCTCCTCTTCGGGCGGTAGACGACGAACTTCGAGATTGCCGCGCATGAGGGTGTTAAATGCCTGCGGCAGGCGTTGACGAATCTTCGCGAGACTTTCCTGGATAACCGCGAGGATTTCCTCACGCCCCTCGTCGCCTTCCGGAAACCGGTAACGCGAATCGTTCGCCAGGGCTTGCATTCGCTCGCCCACCGAGCCCCGCGAATAACCAAGACTTTGCAGGATGGGATGCATGCGAGCGTGCAAGATCTCGATCTGTTCGAGACCCAATCGATGCACCTCGTCGGGCGTCATCGTGGTCGTCGTCGAGGCCTTCAGCGCCCAGCGATAGTATTCCTCGCCGTGGGGCCGGGCCCACATGCCGGGATCGTCCGTGGCCGACTGCCGCTGCCGGCGCAGTTCCTCAAGTTGTCGCTCGAGTGCCGGTGCAACCTCCGCCGTCGTGACCTGCCGCGCACGTGCGGCCCAGTCGCCGGGAACATCCCGGGTCCTGGCGGCGATGGAAGCGACGAGCGAACCGCCCGACTGCGCGCTCTCGATGGAACGGCTAAACTGCCCGATGGCTTTGTCCAGCAGAAATGCCGGCGGCACCAGGCCTGCCTCCCGCGCATGCTGTATACGTTCCAGTTCACCATCGAGTACCGCAGGATAAAGCGACAGGCGCGCGAGCCAGGCCTCGGCGTCGGTGGCGTCGGCGACGAGGTGCTCACTGTCGAGGAAACGCGGAATATCGAGGTACGCGCCGACGTTCTGTATGACCACGTAGGGCGAGTTCCGCCACTCACCGACGGCGACATCCCCGTACGGCAGAGCGAACCCCTCCAGCGCCGTGCGGTAGGCGCTTTTGACGACCTCAAGAGCGGTGCGCGTTTCGTGGTCGAGCGCGCTTGTGTCCACCGAACTTGCACGCGCCAGGTCCTCGCGCACAATTTGTTCGATGGCCTGAGTACCTGTGGCAGAGCGATCCGTCAGCCGGGACCGGAGTGCACTGTGCTCACCCTTGTCCACGCCGAGCGAGGTCGCCCGTTCCGGCTGCTTGCTCAGCAGTCGATAAGCGATGTCATCCAGCAATGCGCGGACATCGTGTGCCGAGTTCGTGAGGCGCGCCGCTGGCTGCGACGCACAAGCAGGCAACTGCAGCAATAGCGCGGAGGTGGCAAGACCCGCCATGGCATCGCGGCGCGTTATCTTGTTCATTGGGTCATCGCGGACTGTCGTCGGATCCAGAGCAATTGCAGGCTGATGCCGACGAGGAAAAGGACCAACAGCCCCAGGTAGGACATTTTCATCAGCGGCGCTTCGATGGACGTTAGCACCGGGTCGCCCACCGGCAAACGCAGCAAACCGTCGGTCACCGCCGGAACAAGGTGAAAGAGCAGGGTCGCCGAGTAACAGACGGCTTGCACGTAGCGGGACAATTTTCCGAACAGTTTCAGGGTCGCGGCCACCGTTCCTGCTGCTAACGCCAGCAACGTCATCACCGCCAGTCCGTGCCCGGGACCGAACTCACCGTGTTGAAAAATAACCAGGGCCGTGCCGGCCGTCAGCAGGGTGCTTAGCAGATAAACTTGCCCTGACCGCGTTTGCAGCAAGATTTCCTTGAATTTAATGAGTGTAAAGCCACCGCTGATCAGGGCGATGATGCCCATGGCGATATGAAACCAGCCTATTGGGATTATTTCAGGCATGCCACATTCCCGGTTCTATTGTTGGAGCGATGCTATCACGGCGTCAACAGTCCGTGCGTCGCACGATTGATAGCGTGTTACTGGGTGACTCCAATAGTGATCAGCACCTCGCGCAACACGCCGATAAATTTCGCCACGGTTTGGCGAACGGTTTAGCGCAGCCTCGCCGCCATTCCGTTCAACGTTTCGGCCAGACCGAGCCGCCGCCTTTCGGTGATAGCATCGCCACTGTCCTCTGCCAGGATTGCTGCCAGCGATTCCAGTCGGTCGGCCAGGTCTTCGTCGTGCGCGCCGTCCTCCAGTTGCATTGCCGAGCGATCGAGTGCCGCGGACAAATCAGCCACCAACGATTCGGGCAGCACCTCGGTACGCTGGAGCTGGTCCATATAGGCCCGGGCGACGACCGGCTCGGCCGGCCAGGTCACCCGAAACTGCTGCTGCGGATTGAACACTTCGCCCTGATCGGCAAGTTCAGCGGCGGCAACTTCATTCTCGGTCAGGTATTCACTGGGCACTAGCGCCAGCACGTCCAGCCCGCGTGCGATCTCGGTGCCGTAAATCTTGCCGTTGTACCAATAGGACGACCAGAAGCCGCCGAGAACCAGGTGTTCCTCATGGATCGGTCCGCGATCGAAGTAGGCGATCTCGACCGGGTTCGCCGAGTCGGTGAAATCAATCATCGAGATACCGCCCTGGTACCAGGACTGGGCGAAGATGTCGCGCCCCGGAACCGGCACCACCGAGCCGTTGTGCGCTACACAGTTTTCCTGCTCAAGCTGTGGCGCAGGCAGTTTATAGTAGCTGCGAAATTCCAGTTTGCCGTCGACGATGTCGTAGATGGCATCCGCGCCCCAGTCCTTCGGGTCGTAAGTGCGGCAGCGCGGTCGACTGCCACCGCCCCATTCGTCGGTGAAGATGACCTTGGTGCCGTCGTTGTTAAAGGTTGCCGAATGCCAGTAAGCGAAGCCCGTATCGACGACCTCGTCGATGCGTTGCGGGTTCAGCGGATCGGAAATATCGAAAATGATGCCGTTGCCGGAACACGCGCCGGCGGCGATCCCGCCTTCAGGAAACACGGTGATGTCGTGGCACTGGTTGGTCTGATTGGTGTCCTGCGTATCTTCGCCGTGATCACCCCCTTGCCACAGACCGGCCAGCCGGCCTGTCTCGGGATCGGCGAACACGGTCGGGCTGTGGACGATGCGCGCTTTGGACGGATCGTCGACCGGGATTTCGATGACGTCGATGCGGAACAGTGCGGTTCGTTCGTCACCTGGAATATCACCGACGCAGCCTTCCATTTCCTCGCCCTTGCGTATGGACGAGGTACCGGAGTTATAAACGATGATCTTGCCGTCTTCGCCAGGGCCGGAGACGACTGAATGCGTGTGCGAGCCACGACAGGTCTGAACCTGGCCCACCTGCACCGGCCGCGCCAGGTCACTGATGTCGAAGATGCGCAGGCCACGGAAGCGCTCGGTGCTGACGTCTTCGCTGACGCCCTGGAGACCGCAATCGACCCGCCCCCTGGTCTGCTCCACTGACATGATCAGGAGGTCACCGACAATGGAGACATCGCCCTGTCCGCCCGGGCAAACGACCGAGCTGAATAGTTTTGGCACGCCATCTTCCTGCAACTGATAGACGTTAAAACCGTGGTAACTACCGGTCACCATCTTGTCGCCCGAGAATGCCATGTCGGTGTTGGCGAAACTCAACAACGGCGAGCGCTCGCCCCACTCGGTATCGTCAATACTCTGGCCATCGTCATCGACTTCCGCGGACTCGTCGGAATCCTCCTTGGGCTTCGCCGGCGGCAATCCGGCGGGGTTCTGCGGATCGAAGAAACCGGGCGGTTTCGGCAGCGTAGCCACCAGTTCCATGTTCATCAGCGCCTGAGCGGCATCCCGAAAGCCTGCTGACAAGCCGGCGCGAGCGTCAGTGGACAGACTGACCAATAACGCATTCAGCCGCTCGATTTCGGCGGTCTGGTCGTTGGTGACGTCATTCGTGAACTCGAATAACACCGGGTCGTACGCCGAACCGGGCTGTTCAATCAGCTCCTCGACCATTTTCACCGCACCCTCGTGGTGGGCGATCATCAACTCCAGGAACAGTCGGTCAAATGCCGTACCTTCCAATCGACCGAGCTCGGCCATCTGTTCCGAGGACGCCATGCCGGCCATTTCGTGAGACGTTTGCATTGCATCGTGAGCGGTCGGTTCCGTTACGTTCTCGCCGCGCTCGCGCAACCACTGCTGCATGAATTCGATCTCATCGAGCTGCGAGGCGTCGATACGCCCGGCCACATCAATGAGTTCCTGGCGGTTCGTGCGGTCGGGCACCAATGCCGCCATCTCGACCGCCTGGTGGTGGTGCGGAATCATGTCCTGCATGAACCGAATGT
The DNA here is from genome assembly GCA_013151645.1 of Gammaproteobacteria bacterium. Classification (GTDB taxonomy): domain Bacteria; phylum Pseudomonadota; class Gammaproteobacteria; order Steroidobacterales; family Woeseiaceae; genus JAADHU01. The sequence goes on from JAADHU010000007.1 coordinate 27,279, forward strand.
CATCCGGCGAGTAGCGGGTGTTGGCAATTTCGACGGCCTCGTCGGCGCTCAGTTCGCGCGTCGCTTCGCCGGGCGCACCCGGCTGGACGATGGGTGCTTCCTGGGCCAGGCTGATGGCCGAGAGACCCAGCAGAAATACGCCCGGGGAAACACAACGAATGAGTCGAATCAGGAAACAGAACGGTGCGGTCAATGGATTTACTCCTGTTGTTAGCGTTGCAGGACGCAGTCTCCCTTTCGCTCGGGAGACATTCGTGCAGAGCGCTTGCTCCGCAGGCATCAAACGATGCAGCACCCTATCGCAGACCTACCTGCTCAACAAGCATCGCGTGGCGCGCTCGAATTGCTGACTCGCTTTGCGCAAGCAGATTCTACGCCTCCCGGATGAGGACGAGAATCGTTAATGACAGTTCCCGGTATTCGCGACACTGCTCGGTGGTTTTATTTGTTAGGCTAGCGCGCTGATCTGATCGCGGCGCGGGATCATAAATGGGGGTATTTGGTGGGAATCATTGAGGAGCTGAAACGCCGCAACGTTTTCCGCGTAGCGGCTGCCTATGCGATCGGCGCCTGGTTTGTTGCGCAATTCGCGGATGTGGTGCTCAACAATATCGGTGCACCGGACTGGGTTATCAAGACACTGTTTCTGTTGCTGGCGATCGGATTTGTCGTTGCGCTGATTGTCGCCTGGGCCTACGAGATAACACCAGAAGGCATCAAACGCGAACGTGACGTAGTTCGTGATGAATCGATCACCCATCTCACAACAAGGAAACTCAACTACATCACGGTGATGGTGGCGCTTGGCGCGGCCAGCATGGTTGTGTGGCAACAACTCCACAAGGATCCGCCCGCGGCGCAACAGGTGCCGGTTGTAGCGGCGGGCGAGACCGGCGACTCAGGTCGCGACAGGACCGAATTCGCCGCCCTGTCCATCGCAATTCTCCCCTTCGCCAATCGCAGCAACCGCGAGGGGGATGAGTTCTTTACGGACGGTATTCACGATGACCTGCTGACTACCCTCGCCAAGATCGGCTCGATGACAGTCATTTCACGAACATCGGTCATGGAATACCGGGACACGACCAAGAATATTCGGGATATCGCGCAAGAGCTTGGTGTCGTGAATATCCTCGAAGGCGGCATTCAGCGCTCCGGCAATCAGGTGCGCATCAACGTGCAGCTTATCGATGCGGCACATGACAAACATCTGTGGGCGGAAATCTACGACCGTGAATTGACCGCCGAAAACCTGTTTGCGATCCAAAGTGAGATATCGAAGGCGATCGCGGACGCGCTGCAGACAACGCTGTCGCCCGAAGAAGAGCTAAAGGTGAGCGAGGTACGCACTCGCAATATCGAGGCCTACGAGTCCTACCTGCTTGGCAGAAAGCTATGGACCGCGCGTACCGCGCAATCCAACGCCGAGGCCGTAAGACAATTTCAACGCGCCGTCGATCTCGACCCCACCTATGCGCTGGCCTACGTAGGATTGAGCGATGCTTATCAATTCAGGGTGGAATACGAGGGCATCAACCCGGGTGACGTGCGACCGCTGGCGGAACGTGCGCTGGAGACTGCGCTGCAGCTCGACGATCAACTGGGCGAAGCATATGCTTCAAGAGGCATGATAAAGCGGAATGCTCTCGACTACACAGGAGCGGATGCCGATTTCCAGCGTGCAATCGAACTCAACCCGAATCACCTGCCGACCTATAACTGGTATGCGTTTTCACTGACTGAGCAGGGCAGGATCGAGGATGCGCTGGCGATTTATGAGAAGGGTCTGCAACTCGATCCCCTCTCAGTCATTATCCGCACCAACATCGGCTGGGCCCTGATCGGATTGGGGCGATACGACGAAGCGCGCAAAACTTTCGAACGCAGTATTGAAATGCACCCGGAGTCGAGCTTTGGCTACACCGGTTATGCCAGCTATCAAGGCTCAGTGCTTGGAAGAATGGATGATGCGGTGCTATGGCAAGGCAAGAGCATTGAAGTCGACCCGACGAACGCAAGCAGTATGGCCGTTATGGCCATTTGGTATTTCTCACTGGGCGACTTCGCTACGGCAGAGCAGTGGCTCGATCGCAGTGCTGTGGTCCAGAAAGAAAACCCGTTTCGCAGTGCCGCGCGCCTCAATCTTCTGGTCGTTCGCGGCAAAATGGACGAAGCGTTAGTTCTGGCCAAGCGAAACTATGAGTTCCGAAAAGAAGCAAACCTGGGCGGTTACTTCGCGTTGACGCTGTTGCGGGATAACGATATCGAGAATGGTCGACAGGAGAACGCGCTGCAGCGATATGCGACCTTCTACCCGGAGATCGTCAATGCCGACAATCCGCGTATTCACAGCACTGACTATGGTCCGGCAATTGAAATAGCCTACCTGCTATTGCGATCGGGAGAGGAAGAGCGAGGTCGGGAATTACTGGAGTTGGCATTACCGATAATCGATGCAAGACCCATTCTCGGTATTTGGGGCGACTCGTGGGGCAATGCGCGAACCTATGCGTTGCTGGGCAGGAAGGAGGAAGCGTTGGCGGAATTGCAGCGCAGTGTGGATGCCGGATGGCGAATGGGCTGGCGCATCGCATTCGATTACGATCCGCTCTTCGAGTCGTTGCGGGGCGAACCGGAATTTGTTGCCATGCGTGCAAAGATTGCCGCCGACATGGCGGAACAACTCGCGCGCGTTCGCGAGCTTGAAGCCAACGGCGAAATCCCGAGTTCGGAGATACGGGTTGACGCAAGTTCGACAGGGCCGGACACCAATATGTAGATTGACCCGGGATTCAATTGCTGGAGATCAGCAATAAAAGACTCAGGCAGGTGAAAAGCCGACGATAGGCGCTACCTTTTGCGGTCACTTGCATTAATGTTTGCTATGGTCTGTTCGTGCACGGGCAACGCAACATATGGAATGGACATCTGTGAGTTACGCCGTTATGCAATCAGGCTCCGGTCTTGTCTAAGCAGAAGTCCCTCTTCGAAACCTGGAGTGCGCTGCCGAGCCCACAGTCTGCTCGCCGTACTGTTCAGGGCTACCTGCCGCTGATACTGAGTGTTGCGGGAGCGCTAGCCGTCGCTCCTTTTGCGGTGATTCGCTGGATGGCCGGCGAATGGCTCCTCGGCATCATCGACACCGTCATCGTCGTCGGCTTTGCGATTCTCGCGATATTTGTCTACCGCACGCGAAAAGTGCGGGCCGCCAACATCGCTTTGAGCATTGTGTTCGTCAGCGGTGCGCTGGCCACGATTTATGCCCGCGGGCCGCAGCAAATCCTGTGGATCTTTCCGGCATTGATGGCGGCGTTTTACGTGCTTAAGCCCCGCGAGGCTTTGGTTGTGGCGTTTCTGGTGCTAGCTGCGCTGCTTCCTCAACTTGCGAATTCTGTGGATCCGTTTCGCGCAGGCACCACCATCATAACTATCCTGCTGACATGCGCGATCGCATTTTCGTTTGCTGAAATCAACAATCGACAGCAGAAGCAGCTTCTTGCACTGGCCACCAGAGATTCGCTGACCGGGGCCGGCAATCGAAGGGCTCTTCGAGGCAGCCTGGCCAAGATTATCGCGTCCTTTGAACGCTTGCCATCTCCTGCGTGTCTCATTCTTCTCGATATCGATTATTTCAAAAGGGTAAACGACACTCACGGTCACGCTACAGGTGACTTGATCCTGCGACGTATTGCGCAACTCGTGGACATGCGGATTCGAATAACTGATGGTCTGTATCGGATCGGCGGAGAAGAGTTTGTGGTGGTGGTCGATGGGCAGGGCGCGGACATCGCATGTCAACTTGCGGAGGAGCTTCGTGTGCTTATCGAACGTCATGAAATGTTGCCGGGCGTTTCAGTGACAGTGTCGCTGGGCGTGGCGGAACTCCGTAGCGTCGACACTCGTCAGGACTGGTTACGTCGTGCTGACGAAGCGCTTTATGAGGCCAAGAGAGCGGGACGAAACACCATGAAGCTTGCGAGTTGAGAACGAAGTTTCTATCTGCGATGTCGTCGGATTTCAGGAAGCGTGTCTAAAAGGTACGGTACAAGGATGAACCGCAGCGCGACCATCGAGCGCATGGGCGACTCTCGCGAATCCTTACAACGCGGCTTATCTTGGGACGATCGGGAGGATCACGTTCGATGGATATTTTTCGGTCATGTATATCGTTTGGCGAGCAATTCTCATTTCTGTCGTGGTTGCAAATTTAGCACCTGTGTTTAGATTTCTCGCCAGTCTCGGAAAATTGCTGCTCGTGATATCTATTCGCAAGCGATCTCCTTGTGACAAGACATAGCTGGTTGCCCATAGATCGATATCGTATTTGTAGATTTTCCCAGGCTCGATCAGTTTCGCTTCTTCAAATCCCTCACGATATCTCGCACGAATTACGCCATCCACGAGATTGAATGCTTCGCCGTCTGGTTTAACGACCACCAGTTTGGCCATGAAATCCGTATCCGTAGCACTACTGGCGGCATAGATTTCGGCACGAATCGGGCCAGTGATCTCGGTTTCCTGCGTAAACGGACGGGTGGTAAATCGAAGCACGTCATCTCGTCCATCAAGCGGGGACTGATCATAAGGACCACGCAGGCTCGGCTCCATAATATTGCCACCCAGAGTAGGCACAGGATCAGCCGGATCGTATTCGTATGATTTTGGACGGGCGTTCGACGATGGAATCTCGGCAGAGAGAGCGCCATCGCTGTGAAGAAAATAGGGCTGATACCGAGTCCGCGCCAATGGCCATTCAGCTTCATCGCGCCAGACATTTTCGCCCATTACAAAAATTCGGATCGGCGCACCGCTGGGTTCCGGACCGTCTTTCATCCAATAGTCGAACCATTCCAGGTACAAGGGTTCGATATCGATCAATGCGCCAGCGCCAAATTCCTGGTCACCGGTGCGCGACGATTGATTCCAGGCGTGCGGCCACGGCCCGATGATCAGACGCTGGCCGGATCGTGCCGTTTCACTCGCGGCTTCCGTTGTCATCGTTTTGTAACTGCCGATGGTGCTGCGTAGGAACACGTCGTACCAACCACCGATATTCAGGGCCGGAACGATCATTTCGGATGCCCGCTGCTCCAGGTTGATAGGCGCCCAATAGGCATCGTACGACGGGTGCTGCAACCAGTCCTGAAAATGACGGACATCAAAGCCCAGGCTTTCTCCGAGTGTTTCGATCGGCAGATGATCAATCTCGTTGATCCAGTCAACCGGAAACATGGTTGATGTGCGGCTACCCGCGAGGCCAATCCCCCAGCGGGCTCTCGATAACAGTGCAAACGCACCACCTGGATAGGCGACATCACGGTAATAGTTACCCGGACTCATCGCCGGAATAATGGCGACCAGTGCCGGATTACGGTTTAAGGCGGCCAACCATTGCACTGAGGCAAGGTATGAGCTGCCAAACATGCCCACCTTGCCATTCGACCATGACTGCTTTGCGATCCACGTAATGGTGTCGTCACCATCGTTGATTTCCTGAAAATAGGGATACCAATTGCCACCGGAATCGTAGCGGCCTCGAACCGACTGAAAGACGAATGCATAGCCGTTGGCGGTCGCAAACTTTGCGTACCGTTGACGAACGGCGTTGGTGCCGTTCGAGTACATGTCGCGGATGAGCAGGGTTGGGTAGGTTCCTTCTGCAGCGGGCAGGTAGACATCCGTTGCGAGTTCAACGCCATCGCGCATCTGTACGCCCAGATGGTAGATCGTTTTCAATGTATCGGGGAATGCCCACGGCGACCCATCCATATTTTGAGCATCGGCGGTCGGTAGTAGATATAGAACGAGAATCGCACTCGAAACCAGACGTTGAATCACATGAACTCTCCCAAATGTCAGGGTATCTATTTGGTCAGTTGCCGACTCTGACGATGAACATTTTTCCAGCCAGTGTTCGCGGATCGATTTTCCTGAACACTTCGACCTGCGGACCGTGCGGAGACATTGTCGTTACGTGTACGTCGACCACGCTCCAGTCTGCGAGGCCGATATGAACGGGCTTGGCATTTTGCGCATTGTAGCCGCTGCCAGTATCCACCATGCGGAGCCCGAGCAAGTCGTTCGTGCCCGTCCGATACACCCGAACTTCGGAACCGGCACGCGTGTAGTGACCTTTTGCATCCAGGACAAGAACCTGGATGGAGCGGCCCGCGATGTCTGCCGGCAAGTCGTTGCGAAACAGATAGTGTGAACCCGCCGGATCGTTTGCCGCCAACGCCAGATCCAGGTCACCGTCCTGATCAAAATCGGCCCACTGTACACCGTGATCAGTATCGTTCTGCGCGACATTGTCAGGCAGGCGATTGATGAAATGATCGCCTTCGTTAACGTACAGGTAATCGGGCGTCCGCGGCTTGCCATTGATATAGCCGACGATATACAAATCGGGGCGGCCATCGTGTTGAACGTCACCCCACACGCCTGTCACGATGTGATGCTCATTGGCTACACCCATCTCCGGCGCGACATCGGTAAAAGTACCATCGCCATTATTTCGGTAGAGCATGTCATCACCGTAGGCAGCAACGTATAAATCAAGATCACCGTCGGTGTCGAAATCGGTCACCGCACAACCAACCCCGCCTTCGTTAAGCGGGCGTCTTGGGCTGTCCATGTTCAACTCGATTGCGACGTCGCTAAAGGTGCCCTCATCGTTGCGAAACATGCCGTCCCGATCGCCATTTTGATTGGCCGTAAACAGGTCAAGGTCTCCATCGGCGTCCATGTCGAACCAGCACGCCCCGACCGTCCGTCGCGGTTCCATGATTCCGCTGCTGAACGTGACATCCGTAAAAACTCCGTCATTGTTTTGCAACAGGCGATTGACGCTGGCACGAAGTGCCACATAGAGATCAAGGTCACCATCGGCGTCATAGTCGATGAAGGAAACCTGTCGAGTAATGCCTTGTATCGCGACGCCGGCGGTCTCGGCAACATCAGTAAAACCGGCCTGTTCTCCCTCCAGGTCATTGCGGAACAGGCGATTTGCCGGCCCGTCGTGCCCGGAATAGCCGATATACAGGTCCAGATCACCATCGCCGTCATAATCTCCCCAGGCAACTGAGCGGGGATTGCCGCCATCGGTGGGCAAGCCGAGACGGCTGCCAACCTCTTCGAAGCCGTTGCGATCATTGCGGTAGAGCCGTACTGGCGCATCGCGGAAGGTAACAATCAGATCAAGGTCGCCATCGTTATCGTAATCACCCCAGGCATTTGACTGCCCGCCCGGATCTGCAAACAGCTCCGTTTGCACAGGCACGAAGACGATTTCGTTCGCTGATGCAGCAGCGCCGAGGGACACAAACAATGCAACGCTGAACAGGATTCGTTTGATGTGATCAATCTTCATGCCAGGCTTCCTGCATACCGGATAGTGATTAATGGACGTAACCGACATTTGAGCCTGCGGCATACGGCACAGCGTTCATGGCTGTGCCGATATCATTAACAGTTACCCGGCTACCTGTAAATGGGTACTTGGCGCGGCAGTTTTCCAGGTTGGGCAAGAGTAGCCATCGTAAGGATGGCTGGAACGCAGAACCCCAACATCGAATCCTGGTCAAGTGCTGCTGCCGTTACCCCTCGTTTCCCCTTAATGAGTTCATTCAATCTGGCTTTGGTCCAGTTCATCCTCTCTGTCAGTGATTATTGACGCGAAAGGAGTAAAAGCCTTGCCACCGCCCTTTTAATCTTTGCAATCTATGAGATCAGCGAGATGCAGATGAAATGCACGCCGCAGCTTTTATCGATGTTTTTGGCCATGCCATCTCGCGCGCTACGAACAATGGGTCTCGATCAACCTCCCCATGAATTTCAATTCGCCCGTTGTAATTGAAGACGAGAAATGTCGAACCTTGTGAAACTCGGTTTTGCCGATTTGGTGAAATTTTCCCCATGCTGTAGTCGCTGGCATCCAGGAAAACACACCGTAGTGTAAGTTAGCGTACTGCATGTTCCTGATCACAGAACCCGGCAACAGAACCAATCGTTTTTCACCGCTATTGAATATGGCATCCAGTCGTTTCGCATGTTCAGGATTGAATAGCTCCCAAAACCGCTTTTTGACCGTGCTGCCTACCGTCGGAATATCCAGTAACTCCACGAACGATATGTATTTGGCGTGCTGTGAGGACAGCCCCATTGTCTTGAATTTTCGGTGATACGGGACACCGCCTCGATTCTTTTTCAGTGGGTATTCGTCGAGTAAAAACGGATGGTGCATCCCATAACGTTCCCAAAATTCAACGCCGTTTTCGTGGTACTCGAGGATTCGACGACGAAACCTGTCATGGGCAAAAATTTCAGCCGAGTAGTTCGCGTCCAAACCCACGAAAATTATTTTCGCCAAGCCAGGTTCCTGACCCTGGTAGGGAATCGGCATCTGAGAGAAGAGCTCGCACAACTCTACAGATGGATGAATGTCGTAAGGGGTAGCCATATTTCGGTGTATTATGCACGTAAAATGCCGTCTCGACGTACGGCGTATTTTACTCTGGCCCCATACCTTGGAACCGGCCAGTTTTGTTATCCGGCCGACCTACCCAAGAACCGTGCAAATCATTTGCCCGCTGTCGAATCACAAATGCTTTCCCTCGGTACACAAGCGCCGGCGTTTACCTTGCCTGACCCTGACGGAAAACTGCATTCATTACGCGAGGGCGCCCAAGCGTATCGTGCCACCGGCTACGGCGTCTGAATGACGCCGACTTACGGCTCCTCTCGCAGGAAAAGGGTCATGTCATGCGGGATATCGAAGATTAGGTCGTTAGTGCCAGTAAACAGGTGGCGGCAGCTCCCGACAAGCGGGACCGAGCTCCGACACAAAGTTATCCGTGCCGCTCAATAATCCCCCCGCTGGGGGATTGTTGATCAACCCGAAAACATCCCCAATGTCATCATCTATCGTGTCATGTGTTCTGTAACCGCAGTCCGGAATGGCCCGTCCGTCCGGACGTTTGAAGAACCAGCGGTTCTGGTAGTCACGCTGGAGCGTAAATCCACCCTCGTGCACGAGCTTGTGATGACGTGAGCACAGCAGCATCAGGTTGTCGAGACTGGTTTCGCCACCAGCAGACCAATGCTCTATGTGATGCGCGTCGACAAAGCGCGTGTGGTGACAACCGGGAAACGCACAACTTTTGTCCCTTGCGATCAGGGCGCGTTTGATGGCCGTTGGCACGGTTCTGGTCTTGCGACCGATATTCAATGGCTCCCCGCTCTCATCTTCGCCGATAACCACCGCATGACCATCGCAACACAGTCGTTTGACACTTTCGATGGGGAGGTTTGAACGACCGTTGCCGGTAGCGAGTGCCGACTGATCGACGTGGATTGTCACCAGGTAGTCGTCCGACGTATTCCGTGTTTGCTTTGCATTACCCGACAGATACCCACTCGCCATCGATACCATCGCATCGGCCTGTCGGGCTGAAAAGGATTCATCGACAAACTCCACCTTTGCCGCAGAATCATCGCGTGCCTTGTCGAGCGCTTTGGCCACCAGCTCGCCGGTCTCAATGGGAAGTTCAACGGTGATCGTCATCGTTCCCCGTTCGGCATTTCGACTAACACGCAGCGATCGATTGGCAAACGCACGCTGCGCGCCATCGAGGGAATCTGCCATGCCGCAACGCAACTCCCGGCAGCGTTCTTCAACGCGAGCCGTCGGCGTCTTCAAGGCAAACGACAAGAGTTCCTCTTCATTGTGAGCGCCAAGTACACGTGTCATCGCCCGAACTTTGGAGTACGACAGGTCGCCCGTTGCAAACGCGACCGCCATATCAGGCAGCGTCTTGAGTGCGTGTGCCACACGGACTTTTTCACGGGCGGCATTCATGGAAAGGTCGCAGCGATAGTGCAGCCACTCGGCACAGTTGCCAAGGCCCCATTTCAACCAGCCGGCACGCTCGTCGAACTGGCGAATAAGCACGAGTAACTCGTAGGTAGCCGCGTTGATTCGGGCGGCGAGATTGACGATGTCGCGATCGAGTTCGTCAATGGAGATAAGACGATTATCGGGTGATTTTGCTGGCTTCATGACACGTCCCTGTGGCTCGAATAAGACCTGTAATTATAACCAGCAATTCTCTACAAATCAATTTATATTCAAAGGCTTATATCTCTTCAACGTCGGCCTTGCAAAAACCTCACAATCTCCACCATCGCTGCCGTATCCACCCAGCAGTACTTCAGCAACTTCGCCTGCAGATCCGCCTTACGCTCCGGCGTCGTCTCCGCGTGAATTGCCTCAAGGAAAAAGTTCGCAGCAGCCATGCCTTCGTTTACTTCACCCAGCTCTTTGTAATTGATGCTCGACGCAACCGCGGGACCGATGTACTTGAGCGACCAGGACCCGAGCATGTCCGGATGGTAGTAATACTTCTTCGTGACATTGGCGAGATCGACTATCCGCTCGACGATCGCCAGGAGCGGCGCTTGCAGATCCGGAAATAGGCCTGCCAACTGTCTGATGACCCGCTCTTCGACCGTTGTGTATTCGAACACGGGTCCTGAGTCACCAAGACACTCGATAAGCGACTCAGCCAAAGCGCGCATCGGCGGCTCACCCGACAGATCCAGAAACTCCTCGTGTCGAACGCTGGCCAACGATCCATCGCCCTTGCCGTCGTCGATATGAACGGACCATTGAACAGGAACCTGTTTATACGGCTGCGTGCCCTTCCATATCGGAATGGCAGGACCCGTTGTTTCAAAATCCAGGTAGTACCGTGGGTATGGCAAAGCCTCAAGGACCTCTTTCGCGCCGGCGAGGACTTCAGGTTTGCCAGACTTTGTGACCCGATAAATCCACTCGCGCTTGGCGCCTTTGATCTCGTAAGTCGGGATGTCGCGTATATCTTTCAGTCCCTTGTTCACCCACGCGAATATGTCCTTCCTGGCGCCACGGATGCCAATAATTGGATACTGGCTGTCTGTCGGCCAGCAGACCGACTGAAACTCGCACGGATAGGGCGCTGCGCAGTGTCTCCCGACAGGCACGTCCGGCATGTCGCCCATCACCGTTGCGCCTGACGTGGCGACGAGCGCAGTGACCTCGCCCTGAAGGCGTTCGGCAAACTCTGTTACGTCTTCTTTCTTGATCAGCGCGTCGTAATCACCGTCGCCCTGATACTCGAACTGGTTATCGATATAGGCGAGCGATATGGACTTGATCGACAGACCCGCACCGCGCAGCACCCATAGCTGGATCGCCGCATCGAACTTGTTTACGTCTTTGACAGATGCGCCCGACTTAACTTCGATCACATGCCAGGCATCCATTACGTCAGCACGAATCAAAACGCCTTCATGCTCAAAGGTCGCCTCGAACACAGGAAAGTCGATTCCACCCGCTAACAACTCGTTCGTATCGGTGAACATGACACTCGAGTCACGGTTGTACGGAATCTCAACGGAGTCCGTGGTGCCGTATTTATCCTGCGCTATTTTTCCGACACGATTACCTACGTCGAAGATGGCCTGGCGATCGTCTGAGTCCTCGGCGAGGTCAGGGCGATGCTTGTCCAGATAGAGTTTTTTCTGGCATTGCCAGGCGGCGATGAGTTTGGATTTGGAGAAGTAGGGTTTTGGGCCGGACATACTTGTACTCATGATTGGTTCACGTTGCGATCGGATCCTACTCCGTTATCAATCGGATTGAGCCTTGTAATTAGATACTCCTCATCGGCGGCAATGTTTTGCATGGCTGCGTGGTCAAGTCAGGTGTCGAGGGGGCAGACGGCGGCAGGGTTGCGTGAGAATGGGTTTTGGGTGAAGACGTCGATATGGTAGATGGGGATTTTTATATTTCTCCCGGAGTTTCTCTGCGGCGACCCACTTAGAGGCGTCGGCTCGACGTCGCTTTGATCGCTTTCTTTGTCCTCTTGATATCCAGCATTGGCTGCGTGCTGAAATTTATGCCGCAAGCACACAGCAGAGAGTGAAAGGTTGTAAATGACGTGCGTGTCTCCGGCTTCAATGTCTTGAATACAGTGCTGCGGTTGATGCCGGCTTTCTTCGCGATTTTCACAACACCACGGGCACGGATTACATCGGCGACGGCGGTTTTAAATATAACTTCGTCGCCTTCGAGTAGTGCTTCGTTCACATACGCAGAGGCATAGGTCGGGTCCAGTAATTTCTCGTAAAGCCGTTCCCGTAGATTTGACGGAACGCTGGCCGGTGTTTTTCCCTTACTCATTTGGTTCTCGCTTTAAAGTCCTTCAGTCTATCTCGTGCCGTCTTGATCGCTCGTTTCTGTGTGCCTTTATCTGAACCACCCAGTAGTAAAATGACCGCCTGGTCCACATAGGCGAAGTAGATACGCAATCCCGGGCCCAACAAGCGCATTTCGAATAATCCGCCCCGGAGCGAACTACAGTCGCCAAAATGATCGTGATCTTCAACAGCAGCAACTCTTCGTTCAATGGCTCTATGATCCCGTCCATCCAACGAATTGAACCACTCATCAAATGGCACGCGACCGGTATCACTCTGGTAGTGCTCGATTCTCAAAGGCAGACTCTATCAGTTAGGTTGCCTACAGGCAACGTAGCGGTTTCCGTTTTGAGAGATACGAATCAACGACAGCGAATCGGCTTTAGAGGCTGTTCCGAGGTCTTCGGAACCAGGAAGGTTCGCAGGCGCGCCCTGGTGCGCCGTTACTCATCGACGGATCACTAATTACGGTAAGTTGCAATAATGTCTTGCCTCATCTTTTTTTCAATCCTCTTAACTACGCACAATCACCAAATCAGGAAAAGTGTCCGGTATCTGCTGTCCTATCAGTGTTGAATTTCAGCATCGAACTTGATTACATCTTTGGCCGATGTACCGGACCTATTTTCGATGACATGCCAACAGTCGGCCGCCGGAATCATCACATCTGCCCTAATCAGGACGCGTTCGTGCTGGAAGGTTGATTCGAAGATCGGGTTGCCCTTGAAATCATCTTTCGTCGCACCCTACGATTCGACAACTTTCTCG